>DEKU01000064.1:39662-87222 GCA_002354035.1 Bacteroidales bacterium UBA2714 | reverse complement strand
GAGGGGTGGGGGAGGAGGGCGGCTCGGCCGACGGCGGAAGACCTCAACGGCTATGCGTCAGGGGGCTTAGGTGGGGTTTGGAGGTGCGGGACGGAGGAGGTGAAAGGGTTTTTTATTAACTTTGTTTTTGCCTTAAAGTGTTGGATTGCATGGATATGTGTTAATGGTGATTGTTAAAATTTATGGTGAAGTGGATGTTTGCCCCGAATTATTAAAAATAAATTCGTATTTTTGCATTTTCAATTATGAGTATTATAAATAAGTAGAGTATGACTAAATTTGTTTACACGTTTGGCGGCAAGACTGCCGAGGGAAAAGCCGACATGAAGAATCTGCTCGGCGGAAAAGGTGCCAACTTGGCAGAAATGTGCTTGCTGGGACTTCCTGTTCCTGCTGGTTTAACTATCACCACAGAATGTTGCACTGCATACTATGACAACAACTGCCAGCTGCCCGCCGGCCTGATGGACGAGGTGTGGAAGGGTATGGCCAACGTGGAGAAACTGATGGGCATGAAGTATGACGATGCCGAGAACCCCCTGCTGGTGAGCTGCCGCTCGGGTGCCCGCAGTTCCATGCCCGGCATGATGGACACGGTGCTGAACATCGGCCTTTCGTCCAAGACCATCCCCGGTATGTTGAAGAAAACGAACAACCCCCGCTTTGTTTACGACTCTTATCGCCGTCTCATCATGATGTATGCCGATGTGGTGATGGAGAAGAGCGAGGGCATTGAGCCCGCTGACGGCAAGGGCATCCGCAAGCAGTTAGATGACATGCTGGACGAGTATAAGGCTCAGCATAACTATAAGAGCGACACTGAGCTCACGGCCGACGACCTGAAGAAACTGGCCGAAGACTTCAAGGCTAAGGTGAAAGAGGTGTTGGGCGTGGAGTTCCCCGACGATGCCAAGGCCCAGATGGAAGGTGGTATCAAGGCTGTGTTCAAGAGCTGGAATGGCAAGAAGGCTGTGAGCTACCGCAAGATTGAGGGCATTCCCGACGATTGGGGCACCGCCGTCAATGTGCAGGCCATGGTGTTCGGCAACATGGGCGACAACAGCGCCACGGGCGTAGCCTTCACCCGCAATCCCGCCACGGGCGACAACCAGTTCTACGGCGAGTGGCTTATCAATGCCCAGGGCGAGGACGTGGTGGCCGGTATCCGCACCCCCAACCCCCTCAACGACGATACGAAGAACGAGCAGAACAAGCACATGCACTCGATGCAGGAGCTGATGCCCGAGACTTATAAAGAATTGTGCGACATCCGCGCCACCCTCGAGAAGAATTTCCACGACATGCTGGATATCGAGTTCACCATTCAGGACGGCAAGCTGTATATGCTGCAGTGCCGCGTGGGCAAACGCACCGGCGTGGCTGCCCTGACCATGGCTATGGACATGCTGAAAGAGGGCTTGATTGACGAGAGCGAGGTGGTGATGCGCATCAGCCCCGCCCAGCTGGACGAGCTGCTGCACCCCATTCTGGACAGCGCAGACGAGAAGAAGCACACCGTCATTGCCAAGGGTCTGCCCGCAGGCCCCGGAGGCGCAGTGGGTGTGATAGCCCTTTCGAGCGAGAAGGCCAAGGAGTATCAGGCTGCCGGCATCAAGAATATCCTGGTGCGCGAGGAGACGAACCCCGAGGATGTGGAGGGTATGCGCGCTGCCGACGGCATCCTGACCGCCCGTGGCGGTATGACCTCGCACGCCGCACTGGTGGCCCGCGGTTGGGGCAAGTGCTGCATTGTGGGTTGCGACGCCGTTGAGATTGGCAAGGACCAAGCCAGCGTGAGCACCGACGCCTACGGCAAGAAACGTGTCAACGTGGAAGAGAACAACACTGTCACCATCAACGGCAAGCTGTTCCACGAGGGCGACCTGCTGAGCCTGAACGGTTCGAAGGGCTGGGTGTATGACGAGGAGGTGAAGATGATCAACGCCACCGAGAATCCCCTGTTCCAGGAGCTGATGAAGATTGTTGACAAGTATCGCAAGATGGGTGTCCGCACCAATGCCGACAATCCTATCGATGCCCAAAAGGCTATCGATTTCGGAGCTGAAGGTATCGGCCTGTTCCGTATTGAGCACATGTTCTATGGCGAGAACAGCGAGGTGCCGTTAGAGAAACTGCGCAACATGATTCTGGCCGACTCGCTTGAGGCCCGTGTGGCCGCGTTGGCCGAGCTGGAGCCTTATATCAAGGAGAGCGCCAAGGGCACGCTGAAGGTGATGGACGGCAAGCCTCTCACCTTCCGCCTGATGGACCCCCCGCTGCATGAGTTTGTGCCTCAGACCGAGGAGAAACAGCGCGAGGTGGCCAAGGCCCGCGGCTTGAGCTATGAGGCTCTCCATGCCCGCATTGAGAGCATGCACGAGGTGAACCCGATGATGGGTCTGCGCGGTGTGCGTCTGGGCATCATCTATCCCGAAATCACTGCCACCCAGTTCCGCGCCCTGTTCAGCGCCACGGTCGAACTGATGAAGGAGGGCTTCAACCCCATGCTCGAAATCATGGTGCCCCTGACCATCAATGCAGCCGAGTTGCACAACCAGAAGCGCATCGCCGACAAGGTGAAGAAAGAGGTGGAAGAGAAATACGGCATAGAGTTCACTTATAAGTTCGGCACGATGATTGAAATACCGCGTGCAGCGCTGGTGGCCAACCAGATTGCCGAGGTGGCCGAGTTCTTCAGCTTCGGCACCAACGACCTGACCCAGATGACCTTCGGATTCAGCCGCGACGATGTGAACGCTATCGTCAAGACATACGTTGACGAGAAGATTATTCCCGCCGACCCGTTCAACAACTTCGACCGTGAATGCGTGGGCGAGCTGGTGAAGATAGGCATTGAGCGTGGCCGCAGCACCCGTCCGGCACTGAAGTGCGGAGTGTGCGGCGAGCATGGCGGCGACCCGACAGCTGCCGAGTTCTTCTATAAGAATGGAATGAACTACGTCAGTTGCAGCCCGTTCCGTGTGCCGGTGGCTCGCCTGGCAGCAGCTCAGGCGGCAATTAAAGAGGCCCGCGAAAAATAATAGTACGAATCTCAAATCCCTGACACGATTTGTGTCAGGGATTTTTACTAATCAAAATAGATAAATTATGACTGATAAAATTAGACAAGATCTCGAACGCCTTGGTATTGAAGGCGTCAGTACTATCCACTATAACCCCTCTTACGAGGAGCTATTCCAGATGGAGATGGACCCCAGCCTGACGGGCTATGACAAAGGCCAACTGACGGAGCTGGATGCTATCAACGTGATGACCGGTATCTACACCGGACGCTCGCCTAAGGATAAGTATATCGTCATGGACGAGAACTCGAAAAATACGGTGTGGTGGACCTCACCGGAATATCCGAACGACAATCACCCGATGAGCGAGGAGGTGTGGAAGCAGATGAGAGCGCTGGCCAAGAAAGAGCTGAGCGGCAAAGAGCTTTTTGTGGTGGACGCTTTTTGCGGAGCCAACAAGGACACCCGTATGGCCGTGAGGTTTATCATGGAGGTGGCATGGCAGGCTCATTTTGTGCGCAATATGTTCATCAAACCTACCGAGGAGGAGCTGAAGAGTTTCGAGCCTAATTTCACGGTCTACACCGCCAGCAAGGCCAAGGTGGAGAACTATAAGGAGCTGGGCCTGAACAGCGAGACATGTGTGGCTTTCAACATTACGAGCCGTGAGCAGGTGATTCTGAACACTTGGTACGGCGGCGAGATGAAGAAGGGTATGTTCAGCATGATGAACTATTACCTGCCTTTGCAGGGTATTGCCGCCATGCACTGCTCGGCCAACACCGATATGGAAGGCAAGAACACCGCCATTTTCTTCGGACTGAGCGGCACGGGCAAGACCACCCTGTCGACCGACCCCAAGCGCCTGCTTATCGGCGACGACGAGCACGGCTGGGACGACGAAGGAGTGTTCAATTTTGAGGGTGGCTGCTATGCCAAGGTTATCAATCTGGACAAGGAGAGCGAGCCCGACATTTATAACGCTATCCGCCGCAACGCGCTGTTGGAGAATGTGACAGTGGCCGAGAACGGCAAGATCGATTTCGCCGACAAGAGCGTCACCGAGAATACACGCGTGAGCTATCCTATCGACCACATCGAGAACATTGTGCGTCCTATCTCGGCTGCTCCGGCTGCCAAGAATGTGATTTTCCTCAGCGCCGATGCTTTCGGAGTGCTGCCTCCTGTCAGTATTCTCACTCCCGACCAGTGCAAGTACTATTTCTTGAGTGGATTCACCGCCAAGCTGGCCGGAACGGAGCGTGGCATCACCGAGCCTACACCTACTTTCAGCGCTTGTTTCGGTCAGGCTTTTCTGGAGCTGCACCCCACCAAGTATGCCGAAGAGCTGGTGAAACGCATGGAAAAGAGTGGCGCCAAAGCTTATCTGGTGAACACTGGTTGGAACGGCACGGGCAAGCGTATCTCCATCAAAGACACCCGTGGCATTATCGACGCCATTCTTGACGGGTCGATAGAGAAAGCACCCACCAAGAAGATTCCCTATTTCGACTTTGAGGTGCCCACGGCGCTGCCCGGTGTGGACACAAAGATTCTCGACCCGCGCGACACCTACGGCTGTGCCTGTGAGTGGGAGATCAAGGCCAAAGACCTTGCATCGCGATTCATCAAGAATTTTGAGAAGTTCACCTACAACGAAGCCGGCAAGGCTTTGGTTTCGGCTGGCCCGAAGTTGTAAGATTGAATAAAAGAGAATTGTGAATTGCGTTGCGGGGTGGGAGAAACCCTGCAGTGGGCAATTCACAATTCTTTTATCCGTACTACTAACTAAAGATTGTTTACGATATGAAAAAATTGCTTGCTGTTGTGTTGACATTAGCGACGGTGTGCGGAGCAGTGTCCGCGCAGAAAAAGATTACGCTTGAAGATATATGGATGCGGGCCACGTTCAGCCCGCGCGGTATCTCGTCTATCCGGTCCATGCAGGATGGAGAGCATTATTGTGTGCTGACCCGTTCGGGAATTGAGAAATACAGCTACAAGACCGGCGAGAAGATAGGTGTGGTGTGTGCGTTCAATGACCCGATGAAGAAAAAAGCACGCCCGTTGCCCCCGATTGAGTCTTATGAGTTCTCGTCCGATGAGTCGAAGGTGTTGCTGAGTGCCGAGTTTGAGCCTATCTACCGCCATAGTGGTGTCAGCACTTATTATATCTACAATGTGCAGGACGGCACCATGGAGTGCATCACCCAAGAAGGGAAACAGCGGCTCACCACCTTCTCGCCCGATGGGAAGATGGTGGCTTATGTGAGAGATAACAACCTGTATGTGATGGCACTGGGTTCGAAGAAAGAGACTGCCGTCACCACCGATGGTAAATTCAACGAGATTATCAACGGCACGACGGACTGGGTGTATGAAGAGGAATTCGGCATCACCCGGGGGTTCTATTGGTCGCCGGACAGCAAGAAGATAGCCTTCTACCGCTTTGACGAGAGCCGTGTGAAGCAGTATTCGATGCAGATGTGGGGCGAGCTGTACCCGGAGAACTACACTTACAAATATCCCAAAGCCGGTGAGGACAACTCGGTGGTGGATGTGATGGTGTATGACCTGGAGACTCAGAAGACCTTGAAGCTGAACATCGGCAGCCAGAACGACCAGTATATGCCCCGCATGCAGTGGACGCAGAACCCCAATGTGCTGGCGCTGATGCGGATGAACCGCTTGCAGGACAAGATGGAACTGCTGACGGCCGACGCCATCACGGGCGAGATTCGTCCGCTTTATGTGGAAGAGGATGAGGCCTACGTAGAGGTGCCGGACACTTGGATGTTCCTGAAAGACGGGAAGAATATGCTGCTCACCAGCGAGAAAAACGGCTACAACCACATCTATATGTATGACCTGAATGGGAAGCTGGTGCGTCAGATTACCGACGGCTTTTATGACGTGGTGTCGGTCTGCTCGGTGGACGAGAAGGCTGGACTGATTTATTACTTGTCGCACGAGACGTCCCCCATCAATTGTGAGTTGTACTGCATTGATTTCAAGGGCAAGAAGAAAAAGAAGTTGAGCGATAAGGAGGGATGGTACAGAGCCAGTTTCAGCGCCACGAGCAAGTATTACATCAGCACATTCACCGATGCGAACACCCCACCGGTCTATACCCTCCATGCCAGCAACGGCAAGCTGCTGAAGACCCTTCAGGACAATGCCGACTTGCAACAACGGATGAAGGAGTATGGAGTTGGCAACAAAACCTTTGGCAAGCTGACCACATCGCTGGGGACAGAACTGAACTACTACATCATCCTGCCTCCCGACTTCGACTCGACAAAGCAATACCCGTTGTTCTTCTATGTGTATGGCGGCCCCGGCAACCAGCAGGTCACCAACAGCTATGGATATAGCGATTACTACTGGTTCCACATGCTGGCGCAGCACGGGTATGTGGTGGCTTGTTTCGACGGACGCGGAACGGGCGGACGCGGAGCCCATTTCAAAAAGATGACCTACAAGAATCTGGGCAAGATGGAGTGTGAAGACGCCGTTGAGGCAGCCCGCTGGTTTGGAAAGAAGAGTTGGATAGACGAAGGCCGGATAGGTATTTTCGGTTGGAGCTTTGGCGGTTACCTGTCGACCCTCTCCATATTGAAAGGCCACGATGTGTTCAAGAGTGCCATCGCCGTGGCACCGGTCATAACCTGGCGCTACTATGACAATATCTATACCGAGCGATTCCTGCAGCGCCCGCAGGACAATGCCAGAGGATATGACGACAATTCGCCTCTGAATTTCGCCCACCTGCTGAAAGGCAACTACCTCTTGGTTCACGGCACGGGCGACGACAATGTCCATTTCCAAAATGCAGTCGACATGGTGACGGCTTTGGAGAAGGCCGGAAAGCAGTTTGAATTCCGCATTTACCCGAACAAAAACCACAGTATTTATGGCGGCAACACACGCTATAATCTCTATGAACTGATGACGGATTTCATCTACCGGAAACTCTAAAAGCAGAAAAAACTCTTATAATTAAAAAAAAAGTCGTATTTTTGCACGGTTTTATTCTAAGAACTTATGAAGAGATTTTTGATAGTACTGACCTTGTTAACAGCCTTCGCCACAACAGCGCAGGCCCAGTTCTTGAACTACGGTGTGCGCGTGGGAGCCGGCATGGCCACCCACGTCGACGACTTGGCTGACAACACGCCTATACTGGCTGCCAACGTAGGCGGTTTTGTGACATTCGGGTTTACCCAGTCGGCATCGATGCTGGCCGAGAATTTCCGGTTGCAGACCGGTGTGAACTTCATCCGCCGTGGATGCAAATTCCAGGAGGTTTTAGAAATGGCCATGTCCATCCGCGAAGGCTCGTATGACGCCTGGTATGCGCAGATTCCCGTTTTGGCCACTTTCCGCTACGAGCTCCCCATCCGTGAGCCGGGCCATATTGCCCTCCTGTCGGTGGGGCCGGCCGTCAATATCGGCGTATTCGGGACCGTGAAAGACAGAAAATTCACCCATGGAATGCCCCAGGGCGACTGGAACTACCGCACCACATCGTCGGCATTCGACGTGATGAACCGCTTGGATGTTGACTTGTTGTTCGGGATAGGCTATGAATGGCAGGATCTCTCCGTGATGCTTCAGTTGGACTATGGTTTCATGGCCGTGACCGAAACACCGGATGCGATTGAGAGTCTCGGCGGCACAAATCCCAATGCCAAAGTTCCTATGGGCAACAACTGTGCCTTGCTGCTTACTGTGGGCTATCAAATCCCCTTCAGATAGTCCGCCTGCACCACCGTGGGCGCACCCCAACAAGGGAGGCCGATTGCCGTCGCGGCACCGGCCTCCTTTCTTTTTTTCCCGCTCATCACACCCCTTCCCTCGTCGCCATTTCTTTGCTTGTTAGGCTTATCGGCATGCTCCTGTGGCGCAGTATCGAAAAGACTGGTATGACAGGAGGGATGGTGATGTCAAATCAAAACACACGATATTGACAACCTGTATGTAGGCAGCGGATACTGGGGAATCCCCTTATGGACAAGCCGAATTGTGGCAACCGACAGAAGTCGGAAGGCCGCCGTGGAGTATAACCTGTCTGTTGATTCAGTTGGCCTATATTGTGCGGTCGGGCATTCCGTGGCTTAGGATGGTGGGGACAAAAGCCACCATTTCGTTGGCATGTCTTTGCTACATTGTTTGTAGACTGGTGATGATTCTGAAATAACAGCCAATTATTATATCGCTGAAACAGGGGAAATATCTGGTATTTACATACCTTGTCCCATCATGGGCTTTGTAGATGACGATGACACTCCATTGACTTTTGGTCAACGTATATAAGGGAGGAAGTACAGAAGCCCAGGAATTAAATAAATTTGCATTAGTCGAAAATTGTTTGTATCTTTGTTTCGTGGTTGTATGATTGTTTATGTAACCAATAAATTATTATTCAATTAATTAAACACTATTACGCCATGAAAAATCATGCTTTAGTCTTGCTCTTTCTCCTAAGTGGGCTGAGCTGGTTAGCCTCCGCACAAGGCCCGGGAGTGCTGACCTCAATCCCATCCAACGGCAACCACAACATGGTGCGGTTCGATGCTGTTACTGGTGGGTTCATCGCTGCATCGTCGCATAGTGGTGGAGTTATTCATTTTATTAAAACAGACCTGCTTAATTATTCCGAAGTCATTATTGAAGTGAATGCTACAATTATGGATTTTGAGATAATTGACCGTTTTATCTTCTTCTGTGGTGAGAAATTTCCGTATGGAGGTTTCCTCGGCTGTATCAGCATTGACAGTCTGTTCACTTTAGGTGTAGGTGCTCACATGGACATGGATTTGTATAGTACCGTTGGGTTGACATCGTTGAGGAAAATAGAGGTCTTCAAGGATGGTTCAGTATATCATATTGCCGGATTCGGACGCGATGTCAGTCTTGATCCCGTTGCATTTGAAGCTGTGGGGCACCCTTATACAGGAATGAAATACCGAACCCTCTTGTTAGAATATGACAATTACAAAAACGAGATATTGGATATGGCTGTCACAGAGAATTATGTGGTCTATCTAAGACATCATGTTGGCCGATTGTGGGACTGCGCTCCTTATTATAATTGGGGAATAACACTTATACCTTTCAAAAAGTTCAATATGTTTGACCCTTCACTTCTTCCCGCATACTTCTTCCAAACATCTGTAAACTCTACATATGGCAGTGACGTGTATGTTGAAAACATTGAGCCAGCAGGATACCTTTCAAAGATTGTCCAAGTAGATGGTGACAACGTGGCTGTTTGTGCCCATCGGAGAGAGAATGATTTCTTGAACTGTTACCCTGCAAATGTTTTCTGTGATTGCGAACGTATTTATGTTAAGACATATCTTACACTTCGTCATTATAATTTGACACCGTTGGCAGCAAACAGCCCTATCGTGATGACCTCCGCATGTGCAGCAGTATTTAATAATGGAGAAACAACCTCTATACCAGGATTTAAGTACGATAAATCAAATAAGAACTATTTGGTACTCCACCGACATGAGACTTCCCCAGGTGTACAAGATTATTGTGTAACAGCTTTCGATTTCTCTGGTGGCGTAACGGCCTTTGCAAGTTCCGAATACCAAACAATACACAGCACAACAAGCGAGTGGGAACCCTACAATTTGTGTCTCGACAATAGTTCGCATTATTTGGTAGGAGGTGCGGACCGGTTATCTCTTTCGCATTACTATTTTTGGCTTAATAATGTTGTGGGGAGTACCGTTTCGGCTTGCAACAATATTATTGACAACCCAGTTGTTGATGTACCCCTTGTTAACGAGAAGAATTTAATAAATATGAATACTCCTACAACCTGGTATCTATTATCGCTAAGCACTTATAGAACGCAGGTTATAGCAAGTGCTGGCTGTGAGCAGATTTGTCCCCAATATTAATAATAGTTTAATCCATAATTCATCTCATATCATGAAAAAGACCGTTTTTTTATCATTCTTAGTGATGGTCAGTTGTTTGACCACTATATGGGCTCAGGATACGCTTAGGCATCTCCCTGGGAATTATATTACTAACCAATGGACAAGCTTAGAGGGCCCCGATAAATATAGTTGTCCAGTCGGTTGGGGTGATTGGGGATCTTGGTTCTTCTTCTGTGATTTCGACTCCATCTCTCAAGGCCCAGATATTAATAATGGTAATCATATTATCGGTAATCAGTTGATAACCGACCATCCCATCAAGATTGTGGGTATTGCAGCATGTGCATATATGCAAGGGGTTGGGGATACGACTATCCAGTATTTTATGAATTGGTGGAGTACCAATGCCGGTCAGCAAAGACCGGAGTACTTTTTCCCCAATGTACGAGACACATCGGTTCTCAACCGTATCACCGATTCGATGATATTGTACAAACCGGTGGGCAACAGTTTGGTGAAACTCATTTCAGCCCCGTGGCGGATGGAACAGCCTCATGCAAGTGTGGTTCTCCCCCCAGAGGTTTCGCCGGAGTCCCCGGAATGGCCCAATCCTATTCAACATAATTGTTATTATAATAAATATGGGCACCCTCACTATTTCGACACAGCGCCAGTGTCCGCCCTCTACGAAGTGTATTTCGACAAACCCATTGTGGTGGAGGACTCCTTTGTGGTGGCTGGGACAGCATTCAATAACGATGGCAGCTATGGTATGGAATGCCCGCCTATATGGGATGGGACGGGGTATCAAGAGAGAATGTGGTTGTGGGATCACAGGGCTACACGTTATTGGTTTCTTCTGTCACGCGAAATATTGAATGGAACTCCCCCACCATTTTATGATTTTATGTGTTGGCGCAAATTTCGAGATCAACCATGGGCGAGAATATTTGTTTTGCAAGGGCACCGGGCCAATCGCACGCAGTTATTGCGCTGGCCCCCCATGATTTACCCCATCATTGATTTGTATTTCGACACCATTATTGAGCATTGCCAGCAGGTGGTCGGTGTGCGGGTGGCGGAGAGTACGGACAGCACGGCCACGCTGATGTGGGACGCAGTGAACAGTGTGCGGTGGGAGGTGAAGTACGGCATGGTGGGCATGGACGAGGCCAACTACAGGGTCGTTACCACCAGCTCGCCCACCGTCACCCTCACAGGGCTCAGGCCTGAGGTGCAGTACAAGGCGTATGTGCGGGGGTGGTGCCCGTGCGACAGCAGCTGGGGCGCCTGGAGCGCCCCCAAGACTTTCCGCGTAGAGCCGTCCCAGCCCATCGGCATCGACCAGCCCTCCGACCTCGACCGCTACACGCACCTCATCCCCAACCCCGCCCACGGCAAGGTGAGTGTGGTGTCGTCGCTGCGGCTGGAGCGCGTGGTGATATACGACCTCGACGGCCGCCGCGTGGCGGAACAGGAGACCACGGGCATATCGGCCGTGGTGGACATCAGCCACCTCGCCTCCGGCACCTACATCGCCGCCCTCCACACCCCCAACGGCATAGCCACGAAGAAACTTGTGGTGCGCTGAACACGTTGTAGATTATAAGAACGACAGGGGCTGCAAGGTTTAAGGGAATCATGCAGCCCCTTTGCTATGTGGTATGCTGCTGATTATCATGCTTGCGGGTTTCGTTATAAAAGCCCAGAAAGCATGTTGGATGAGGGCGGGCTCACAGAACGGCTGTTGAAAAATAGTGCAAAAAAACTATTGTTTAAGTCGATGATTCAGAAAAAAATCGTATATTTGCAGAATCTGCTAAGTATGGTATTGCGGTTAGAAGTTGCTGCAATACAACGTAAAACAACTAATTATGATATATGACAGAAAAGACGGACAGTACTAAAACAGCGATAAACGTTTCGAGCGAATACGGACGGCTCAATGCTGTGTTGTTGCATCGGCCAGGGATAGAAATAGAGCGAATGACCCCCGAGAACGCCAATGAGGCCCTTTATAGTGACATCCTGAGCAAGCATATTGTCGACAAGGAGTATGCTTCGTTCTGTGGCGTTTTCGAGAAATGGACCAAAGTGTATTATGTCGAGGACATATTGAAGGACCTGATGGACAACGACGATGTGCGCCAACTTGTAGTGTCCAAGAGTTGTGAACTGGATGGATGCCCACATATCATCGACGAGTTGATGCGCCATCCCAGTGACCAGTTGGCAAAAGAATTGATAGAAGGAGTGCCCTATCACGACGATACCGATCCTCTGGTGTTTAAGGACGACCGCTATACGTTGAAACCTTTGTATAACCTCTTCTTTACCCGCGATGCATCTTCGTCGGTCTACAACGAGGTGTTAATCAACTCTATGTCGTTCAAGGTAAGGCAGCGTGAGACCCTTATCTATAAGACCATCTTCGAGGATTACTTCAATACACGTACCTTCTGTGCAATGGATGGCGACCGCAATGCCCGCACCGAAGGAGGCGATGTGCAGGTAGCCTCGCCCGATATGCTCTGCATCGGTATGGGCATCCGCACAAACTACAAGGGTATCCAATATCTGGCGGAAAAATACGCACAAGAGCGCAAGCGTTTCCGCATACTGGTGCAGGAGTTGCCCCACAAGCCCGACTCGTTCATCCACCTCGACATGGTCTTCACTTTTTTGGGTAGCCATCAGTGTATGGTCTATCAGCCCATGCTCGACAAGAATGGCATTTTCAGCGGGAAGTCTACAACCCTTATCGAGTTGGACAATGGAAAGATGAAAGTGTCGGAGTGCGACAATATGCTCCACGGGCTGAAGATGTGCGGCATGGATATGGAACCCGTTTTCTGTGGCGGCTCCGACTCGTGGTATCAAGACAGGGAGCAATGGCACAGTGGCGCTAACTTTTTTGCCCTTGGTGACGGAAAAGTGATAGGCTACGAGCGCAACCTCAACACCATTGAGAGTCTCAATAAGGCAGGATTCAGTGTTCTGGATGCCGATGAGGTGTGCAGCGGAAAGACCGACCTGAACAGCTACAACAAGTTCGTGGTCACATTCAAGGCCAGTGAGCTTCCCCGCGCAGGCGGAGGAGCCCGCTGTATGACCATGCCCATCAACAGAGATTGACAATAGTTTCACATACGGAATAATAAATCATTCTATCCTACAATACTATGAAAAAATACCATTTGATGAACAACATCATAGGCTGGGCAGTGTGCATTATAGCCTGTGTTGTTTACATCCTTACTGCCGAGGCCACCGCATCTTGGTGGGACTGTGGCGAGTACATAGCTACGGCTAATAAACTGCAAGTGGGTCACCCTCCGGGAGCACCCTCATTCCAGCTTATAGGCCGACTGTTTTCCATGTTCTCTACACCTGAGAATGTGGCTCATGCGGTAAACGTTATGTCTGCGATGTGCAGTGGATTCACCATCCTGTTCCTGTTCTGGAGCATAACGCTGCTGGCTAAGCATCTTCTTCCCGACCCCAAGAACCCCGACCTGAAGAGTCCCCGCACCTGGGCCGTTTTCTGCGCAGGTATTGTAGGCGCATTGGCCTATACCTTCAGCGATACATTCTGGTTCTCAGCCGTCGAGGGCGAGGTATATGCGATGTCGTCGTTCTTCACCTCTGTAGTGTTCTGGGCCATTTTGAAATGGGAAGAGCAAGCCGACGACCCCCGTTCTCTGCGCTGGCTTGTGCTGGTGTGCCTGCTGGTTGGCATAGCCATCGGAGTGCACCTGCTCAACCTCCTTACGGTTCCTGCCATCGTTTACGTGGTCTATTTCCGCAAATGGCCTAAAACCACGCTCAAAGGCTTCATCTGGAGCGGTGTGATTTCCGTGGTGTTGCTGGCTCTCATCCTGTGGGGCATCATCCCCGGCATCGTCAATGTCGACTCTGCCTTCGATGTCTTCTTTGTGAACACCCTCCATCTGCCCTTCAACAGCGGCACCATCTTCTTCTTCCTCCTTTTGGCGGCATTGGTGATATGGGGGCTGTGGTACACCTCGTCCAAGAAAAAGAACAAACCCATCATCAACACCGCTATCCTCGGCTTCCTGATGCTGGTGATTGGCTACTCCACATTCTTCCTTTTGGTGATACGCGCCAACACCAACACCCCGCTGAACGAGAACGCACCCAAAGACGCCGTTGCCATGCGCGCCTATCTGGGTCGTGAGCAGTATGGCGACACGCCGTTCCTCACCGGCCAGTATTACACCGCCGGCAAACCCATCGACGCCGAGAAAGGCTACACCAAATACGTGCGCGGCAAAGATGACCAGGGTCGCGACCGCTACATCCCCGCCGCCTATCAGCAGAAGTTCATCTATCGCCAAAACCACACTGGAGTGTTCCCCCGCATGTATAGCGACGACCAGTCCCGCCGCCATCCCCAGTTCTATGAGTACTGGGCTGGCAAATGTCGTGGCGACCACAAACCCACTGCAGCCCAGAACCTCAAATACTTCCATGGCTACCAGATGGGATTCATGTATTGGCGTTATTTCATGTGGAATTTCGCCGGACGCCAAAACGACATCCAGGGTCACTACTTCAATGATGACGGCACACGCGACTACATGAACGGCAACTGGATCTGCGGAATCAAAGCCATCGACGAAGCCCGTCTCGGCCCGCAGGACAATCTGCCCGACCAAATGAAAAACAACAAGGCCCGTAACGTCTATTACCTGCTCCCCTTGCTGTTAGGCCTGTGCGGTTTGGTCTATCACATCATGCGGAATAAGAAAGACGCTTTCATCGTTTTCATCATGTTCTTCATGACCGGTATTGCCATCGGTATCTACCTCAACATGCCGCCTCGTCAGCCCCGTGAGCGTGACTATGCCTTTGTGGGATCGTTCAGCTTCTTTGCCATCTGGATTGGCCTTGCCGTCATGGCTCTGGCCGACTGGATTACACGTCTCCTGAAGAAGGAGCAGTTCTACAAGTTTGTCATGCCCGTCGTCTTCCTTCTCTGCCTCTTTGCGGCACCCATCCTTATGGCTTCCGAGAACTGGGACGACCACGACCGCTCCCAGAAATATGCTGCACGCGACTTCGCCAAGAACTACCTCGCCTCGGTCAACAAGAACGGAGTGCTCATCACCTTCGGCGACAACGACACCTTCCCCCTCTGGTATGCCCAGGAGGTTGAAGGCTTCCGCACCGATGTCCGCATCCTCAACTACACCCTCTCCGGCATGTATTGGTATGTCGAGCAGCTCTACAATAAGCTTTACGAGTCCGACCCCATGCCCTTCACTCTGCCCAAAGAGTTCTATGGCCTGGGCAAGGATGTGGTTTACCTCCAAGACCGCGCCAACGACTATTTCGAAGTGACCGATGTCCTGGCACTGCTCCGCGACCACCCCGAAAAATTCACCACCCGCGATGCTCGTGGTGAAGAGGTGATCCTTCTGCCCACCTCCAAGTTCAAAATCACGCTCGATGTTCCTGCGCTGGTGCAACAAGGAGTCATCCCTGCCGACATAGCCGACAAGGTGGACCCCGTTATCAAATGGCAAGTGAAAAAGGGCAGCCTTTTCCGCCACGAGCTCATGATGCTCGACATCATCGCCACCAACAAATTCATGCGCGACATCAACATCATGAACCCCAGCTATATCCAGGATGTCTTCACCCCGGTGCGCAGCTATTGTGTCCAGGAGGGCATGAATTATAAACTCATCCCCTGCGAGGCACGAATCCTGCAACCCGTCCTCTTCGACAAGCGCGACAACCGCTACGCCCTCCAGACCTTCACCGACAAATCCTACGATTTCTTCATCAACGGTTACAAGGACGACGAAGGCCAGCTGCATCCTCTTGAGTGGGGTAACCTCAACGCCGACATCTATGTCGACCCCGTCAGCATCAACATGGGTACCGTCCAGCGTCAGACCTTCAGCATTGCAGCCCGCGAGCTGCTTGAGAAAGGCGACACTCTCCGTGCCCGCAAGCTGCTTGAAATCAGCGAGGCCAACTTCCCCGAGAAGAACTTCCCCTACGACAAGTATGGTGTCATCCTCATCGACCTTTATTATGATGTCTTCGGCGCCGACCGTGCCACAGCCATCTGGGACAGCATCTACAAATACTACACCCAACACTTAGACTACTACCTCCAGTACACCGGAACCCCCAAAGCCTCGGGCGTACGCCACAATATCGAAGAGTGCTACCAGCTCCTCTACACCCTCAACCAGGTGGCCGTCGACATACTGGCCGACGACAATCGTTCCCAACAAATAAAGACTCTCCTTGCAAAGCAAGGCTACACCATATAGTCTGCCCATGAGTGCTACCCCACATGCCAAAAAGGCTAAAGTAAAAAAAGCAAAGAAAATCAGCTTCTCACTCTCCGAAAGGGAGGGCGAGAAGCTGAGGATCTATGCGCTGGAACACGGCATCTCCCGTCCCGTGGCGGCCAAACGCTTAGTGCGCGAAGCCCTGAAGCAATACCACCCCGCCGCCAACGACAAAGAGCCCCAAAACCAGCTCGGCCTTTTCGACATCTTGCAGGTAGACATTTTCAACAACACCTCGAAAATCATCGATTAAACACAATCAAAACCCATAACAATGAAGAAGATAGTACCTTTCCTGCTCTCGCTCGCACTCCTTTTCGGAATGCAAGTCAATGCTCAGGAGCCCACAAATCACGAACCTCAGGCTGAGGAGACAGCTTTCAACCCTGGTTCAACTATCATAGGCCATGTCACCGATGCCCATTCGTGGCACATGTTCGACTTTTTCGACAAAGCCGGAGTCGAGCACGCCGTGGCCATCCCCCTCCCGGTCATCCTCATCAACGACGGACACCTCGACATCTTCATGTCCTCCAAATTCCACCATGGCCATGCCGACTACAAAGGCTATCGCCTCGTGGGCGGCGGCATCGAGAAAGAGGAGATAATCTGTGTCGGCCAGGACGGCCAACCCCTTTTGGACCAAGAAGGTAACATCGTCAAACCGCTCGACTTCTCCATCACCAAAGTCTCCGCCGCCATCATGATTATCGTCCTGCTGCTCATCGTCATTGTGATGATAGCCAAGCGCGGCTACAAAAAACGCCAAAACCAGGCCCCCAAAGGCATCCAGTCGCTGGTCGAAATGCTGGTTGTCTTTGTCCGCGACAGTATCGTGCGTCCCATGATTGGCGAAGCCCACTACCAGAAGTACCTCCCCTACATGCTCACCCTCTTCTTCTTTATCTTCTTCAGCAACTGCATGGGTCTCATCCCATTCTTCCCAGCCGGCGCCAACGTGACGGGCAACCTGGCCGTCACCGCCACACTGGCCGTCATCACCTTCCTCATCACCAACCTCAGCGGCAACAAACATTACTGGATCGATATTTTCAACACCCCCGGAGTCCCCGCATGGCTTAAAATCTTCCCCCTCATGCCCGTCGTCGAGCTTGTCGGAGTCTTCACCAAGCCCATCGTGCTCATGATTCGTCTTTTTGCCAACATGACTGCTGGTCACATCGTCATCCTCGGTTTTGTGGTCATCATCTTCATCATCAGCAACACCCTCTCCATGGGCGTCGGTGCTGGTGTCTCGGTTATATCCGTCATCTTCAGTGTCTTCATCAGCGTGCTCGAATGCCTGGTGGCCTACATCCAGGCCTTCGTTTTCACCATGCTCTCCGCCCTCTACATCGGCATGGCTGTCCACGAACCCGAACACGCCAAAGCTTAAACACGACAGATAGTTATTAACCTAAAATATTATTGCTTATGAAATCTATTGAAAATACCAATTTCAACGGTCGCAAAGTGCTTCTGCGCGTGGACTTCAACGTCCCTGTCGACGAGAATAAACATGTCACCGACGACACTCGCATTGTCGAGGCCATGCCCACCATCAACAAACTGCTGAAGGACGGCGCCGCCGTCATCATCATGGCCCACTTCGGCCGTCCCAAGAAAGGCGGTTTCGAACCCGAATTCACCCTCCAGCCCGTGGCCAAACGCTTTGAGGAACTGCTCGGCAAACCCGTCCTGTTCACCCAACAGCTGCTCGGCTCCGGAGTGCCCGAACAGATGGCGCGCGACCTCAAAAGCGGCCAAGTCATGCTCCTCGAAAACATCCGCTTCTATCCCGAAGAGACCAAAGGCGGCGAAGACCTCGCCCGCCAGCTGGCCGCCCTGGGCGACTGTTACGTCAACGACGCCTTCGGCGCCGCCCACCGCGAGCACAGCTCCACGGCCGTCATCGCCAAGTTCTTCCCCAACGACAAATACTTCGGCTTCCTGATGGAGCACGAGGTCACCAACCTCGAAAAACTCATGCACAATGCTCCGCGTCCCTTCACAGCTATCATCGGCGGCAGTAAGGTGAGCAGCAAAATCGGCATCCTCGAAAGTATGATGAACAAAGTCGACAACATCGTCATCATCGGCGGCATGCGCTACACCTTCACCAAAGCCCTCGGCGGAAAAATCGGTAACAGCATCTGCGAAGACGACAAGCTCGACCTTGCCCGCGACCTCATGCGCCGCATGGACGAGAAGGGTGTCAAATACTACCTCCCCGTCGACAGCGTCATCGGCGACAAGTTCAGCAACGACGCCAACACCCAGATTGTCCCCTCCGGTGAAGTGCCCGACGGCTGGGAGAGCATGGACTGCGGCCCCGAAAGCTGCCGTGCCATCCGCGACATCATCATGAACAGCAAGACCATTCTCTGGAACGGCCCTGCCGGCGTCTTCGAAATACCCGCTTTCGCCAAAGGCACCAGCGAGATTGCCACCTATGTGGCCGAAGCCTGCAAACAAGGCGCCTATGCGGCTGTGGGCGGTGGCGACTCCGTGGCCGCCGTCAAGCAGATGGGCTTCGCCAACCAAATGAGCTACGTCTCCACCGGTGGCGGCGCCATGCTCGAATATCTCGAAGGCAAAGTCCTTCCCGGCATCAAAGCCATCCAAGACTGACAGCATTAGTCTACATACAAAATGCAGGAGCGACAACCGCTCCTGCATTGTTTTTTCCCCATCGGATTGCACATCTTTGCCACCCCGCCCACGGTAAAGTTTTCTGACTCGCTTTCCCCCCGTCAGCTCAAATAGCCGCCCATACATCCCAATCCACGAGTCCACCTCTGCCGCAATCTGGCAAAGTAAAGGTGCCGCAGAGGGTCGGTAGTCCCGCCAGGGTATGCGGTGCATGGCTGGGGTGCAGACAGTTGGGCCAATGGCAGTGGGGGAGGGGTGCGCTGGGCCGCTAAGGGCTGTCAGCCAATCCTGAGGTATCAGTATTGAATCTACTTTGTTTAGATTTAGATTAGATTTTATTTAGATTTAGATTAGATTTATATTCTGCTGAATAAACAAAGTAGGATGGAAAAGTAGGCAAAACGCAGTGCGACGGGTTATGCTCCGGGTCAGTCCAGCCTTCTCGGCTTTGCTTTTGATGATAGGCCCAGCCGGGCGCAGGTGTCTCTAATCCATCACGAAGACATGCCGTCTTGCCGGTTGCCCAATAATCCCCGATGTTGTTCCCACTCAATATCATCTCTTTAGAAGCGTCATACCCTCCGGGGAAGCCTGTCGCTACAAGATAGCCCGTAGGGCTTTGATCACAATCTTTTCTCCCCACAAGCGTCATCCCCTCCGGGGAATCGATCTCGCTTTGTTCTCTTTGCTATTAAGAGTCATCCCCTCCGGGGAACCGATCTCGCTTTGTTCTCTTTGCTATTGAGAGCCATCCCCTCTGGGGAAGCCTGTCGCTACAATATAGCCCGTAGGGCTTTCCTCTTAATAGCAACTCACCCTTATTCCTCCTTCTCAATACTCCGTAGGAGTTTTCTAAAACGGAGGGTTTTCTTTTTTTTGTCGCGTCCCTTCGGGACGCAGAGGATGTGTTGCCGTGCGGCACTGCACTGCGCCATCGGCTTGTACGGTGTTATTAATAGTCTCACCTCTCCGAGGTGAATACCAGTAGCTAACCTATTGATAGCCATTCCCTCCGGGGAATCGATCTCGCTTTGTTCTCTTTGCTATTATAATAGTCATCCCCTCCGGGGAAATCTGTCGCTACAAGATAGCCTGTAGGGCTTTGCTCTTAATAGCAACCCCTTATTCCACCCACTCAATACCCCGTGGGGTTTTCTCTCAATCTCTTCTCCCCACAAGCGGCATTCCCTTTTGGGAATTCATACCTCTGCCGTCTTCTTTGAAAAAGGGTAGGGGAGGGATTTTTCTGTTATGTGTTGAAAAATGTTTATCTTTGCAAACTGGAAGACGGGTTGTGTTGCGGCGGAGCATCCGGGTTTTTATTGGTAATTGTTTTTTATTGTAATGATATGAAAAGTGTTCTGTTTATGTTGGCTTTATGCCTGGCAGGGCCTCAGGTCTCTGCCCATGTGGGGAGGCTCACCCCGGACTTCGGCATCCCCTTCCAAGAGGGGAGGGATACGGCTGAAGGCCGCTGGAGTGTAGGATTGAGAGCCGGTGCGGCAAGCACTACGATTTCCCGTCCGCAGGCCGGACGGGTGGATGTGGTTTATCAGTCCGGACGGGGGTTCGATGTGGCGGCTGTAGGCCGCTATGCTGTGACGCAGTGGCTTGCGGTGCGGGCCGACGCGGGTGTGATGCAGCGGTGCCACCGCATGCAGCGGCAGTTGAATTATCTGCGCCCGGTCTATACCGACCATCTGTCCACGTATGCCTATCTCCCCGTTATGGCTGATTTCTCGTTTGGCGGTGAGCGGCTGCGCGGTCATCTGTTGCTCGGTGGCTTTGCGGGCTACTGGGTGGCGCAGCGCCTGCGGGGGATGACGTATACGATGACGGATTATGAAGTCTTCTTTTCCGATTTCGATGCGCAGCCCGACTTTGCCGACTATCAGCGGCGGTTCGACGCCGGTGTGATGGGCGGTGTGGAGGTGAGCTACCGCCTGGGCAGTGCGTGGAGTGTCAGTCTCGACGCGCTTTATTATTACGACCTGGTCAGTCACCACAGGGGCTATCCCGCGTTGCGTGACTATCGTTATTTGAACACACTGTCGCTCTCCGTGGGCGTGGCATATCAACTCCCTAATACCAGACAGCAATGAAGAAGACTATTCTTATCGCCATGGTGGCCGGCTTGCTTTTCAGCTCGTGCCGCAAGGATTCGGACTATGTGCCTTATATCGGCGAGAGCCATAAGTTGGCTTACAGCACTTACGAGGAGCAGTTCACGTTTATTTGGAAGAGCATCAGCACAGGATATGTGTTCTGGGATGTGGATTCGACCGACTGGGATTGGGTCTACGAGGCTTTTCTGCCCCGGTTCAGGGCGCTCGACCAGATGCATTCGGCCGGAAAGGAGGTGAGCATCGATTCGCTGACGATGATGTATGGAGCCATTTTCGGCCAGATGAAGGACCATCACATGTCGGTGGTGGTGCAGAATCTGCATCCTGTGGCCGCGGAGGGCAATAAACTGGCGGTGGTCAGTCCGGGGCGCAGCGATGTGAACAATCGTGACTATTATATCGAGAGCCACACCGACGAGAAAGTCTCCATCGTCTCTTTCCTGAATGGTATTGAGGGCGAGGGCTACACGGTGGTGGAACATGAGAGCGGCCGGTTTTCGTTCAAGGAGGAGTCCATTTCGTCCAATGTGACGTATCACTACATCCTGTTCCGCCTGCCCGACGGCCGGGTGGTGCCCTACCTGTGGCAGTCGATGGCGGCGTTCACTCCCATCATCCGCAGTCTGGGCGATACGACCGAGGCGGGACGCGGAGCCGAGTTGCTGGACCGGTGGCTGCGCGCTATTGTCGACACACCGCGCGAGCAGCTGGCGGGCATCATTCTGGACAACCGTGCCAACAGTGGCGGCTATCAGGACGACCTGGACTATCTGATAGGTACGTTCCTGAACCAGCCCGCCATGGTGATGGAGACCCGCTACAAAGAGGGTCCCGGACGGCTGGAGTATTCGCAGTGGACACCGTATTATGTCCATCCCAACAAGACTTACCATCGCGACATCGCCGCCGAAGGCATCCCGTATGTCATCCTGTGCGACATCAATTCTATCAGCATGGGAGAGATTGAACCGCTCTGTGCCAAGGCTGTGCTGCCCACTGCCCACACCATTGGTGAGCGCACCTATGGTGCCACCGGCCCGCTGCAACCCGTCTCCGACATCAATCTCAACTATGGTGGCCCCTTCGGCGACAATGTCAACTACTATGGCCATTACATCTACACCTCTACCTTCGAGGCGCGTGTGAATGGGAAGGTGGCTGAAGGCATCGGCCATATACCGGACCAGACTGTTCTGCGCAAGGACTATGGCGGCAGTTTCAAGCCCCAGCTGGACGCCGCCTTCGACTACATCGCCCGCCATTAATGGGTTGTCATAATGAACTGCCCTGCCCCTACCAACAAAGGGGTGGGGCAGTTCTGTGTTTCAAGCAGCCTGGTTTGGTGCTACGGGTCATGTACTGATAATGACGCGACATGAAAGCAAATTGAAAGAATCTGCCCATCTTCTATCCAGAAAATCCATAATTCAAAAAAAAATCGTACCTTTGCACCGTCAAACAACAGGTTTGACAGGACATAATAACAAGACGTGAGTTGGCGTCTTATCCGTTGGCAACTCGAATCTGGAAAATTCATCATCTCGCTACACGGTAAGGCAATGACAAGCGTCCATGTGTTCGTATTGTAGCACACGCTGTGGGGCTTCCAAGCCCCACGTTGTGGTGTGGCTATATACGCAACAGCGTGGGCTTTGGCATTGCTTATCTTTAGCGAGAAGGCAATCCAGAGCCAGAGTTGCGGGATAAGCAAGCGACTTTGTCCCGCGCTTCTTTTTTATGTCCTTTCCACACCTCACTGCATCTTGGCCGTTCGGGACACTGCCACAACATTAAAGCAACGCCCCAATGAGCCACTTTCAGCAAGTCATCGACCGCTATCACACCCAGTCATTCTCCGAAGCCGACAAAGGCAATCGGTTCGAACGCCTTATGATTGCCATGCTTCGCACCCTGCCACCCTACAGCTACGAGCTGTGCCAGGTATGGCAGTGGGCAGAGTTTCCCTATCGTCAAAGCATATCCAAACACGACAGTGGCATCGACCTTGTGGCCATGACCACCCAAGGCAACTACTGGGCCATACAGTGCAAATGCTACTTGGCCGACGCCAAAATAGACAAACCCGATGTCGACACCTTCCTCACCACCTCCTCGCGGGCGTTCTCCGACAGCGAGGGCAACAAGCACTTCTTTGCCCAGCGTCTGTGGATCGACACCACAGACGGGGGATTCACCTCTACCGCTGCCGACAGTTTCAAAAACCAGATTATCCCCGCCGCCATCCTGCATCTTCAGGAACTGGCCGAAATGCCCATCGACTGGGAGGAACTCGACCGTGGCATCAGCGGTGCCAAGGCCATCACCGAGCGCAAAGAGCTGAAACCCCATCAGGAGGAGGCCCTCGCCGAAGCCGTCAAGCATTACAAAGACCACGACCGTGGCAAACTCATCATGGCCTGTGGTACTGGCAAAACCTTCACTTCCCTCCGCATAGCCGAGCAGTTGGCCGGGGCCAGCGGCAAGGTGCTTTTCCTCATCCCCAGCATTGCCCTCATGGGGCAGACCCTCCGGGCATGGTGCATGGATGCCCAGCACCCACTGCGGCCCATGTGCGTATGCTCCGACAGCGAGGTGAGCCGTAGCCGCGACAATGGCGACGACACCAACATCACCTCTGTGGTCGACCTTGCCTGGCCCGCCTCCACCAGCGTGGAGCAAATCAAGCATCAGTTCCAGGCACTCCTACACGACAAACGCGAAGGCCTGTTGGTAGTCTTTTCCACCTATCAGAGCATCGAGCGTGTGGCTGCGGCACAGCGGGCAGTGGGCGAAGCCATGGATTTCGATTTTATCATCTGCGACGAGGCCCACCGCACCACAGGTGTCACCCTCAAGGACGAGGAGGAGAGTGCCTTTGTGCGTGTACACGACAATCACTTCATCCATGCCTCCAAGCGCATGTACATGACCGCCACTCCACGCCTGTATAAAGATACCGACAAGCAGAAAGCGCAAGAGCGTGAGGCTTATCTTTGCAGCATGGACAATGCCGAGCAGTATGGTGAGGAGTTCTACCGTCTTGACTTCAGTCATGCGGTGGAGAAGAACCTGCTTTCCGACTACAAGGTGCTTATCCTCAATGTCGACGAGAAGGATGTGACCACTGAGGTGCAAACCGCTTTGGCAGGCTTAGATGCTACCTCCCGCCGTGAGGTCGACACCGACGACATGGCCAAGCTTATCGGCTGCATCAACGCCCTCAGCAAGCGCAGCCGCTACGACAACAAGCTGCTCACTGAAATCGACCCCCAACCCATGCACCGCGCCGTGGCCTTCTGCCAGAATATCAAGATGAGCAAAGCCATCACCGCAGCCTTCAATGCCTGTGCCGACAGCTACTACAGCAGCCTTTCCGCCAGCGAGCGCGAAGGGCTGGTTCAGGTTACCGCTCGGCATGTTGACGGCAGCATGGGTGCGGCACAGCGCGACAACCTTATTGGCTGGCTCAAGCGTACCCCCACCGACGGCACCGACTGTCACATCCTCTCCAATGTCCGCTGCCTCAGCGAGGGGGTGGATGTCCCCTCGCTCGATGCCGCCATATTCCTATCGCCCAAAAACTCACAGGTCGACGTTGTGCAGAGTGTGGGCCGCGTTATGCGCACCGCTCCGGGCAAAAAGTATGGCTATATCATCATCCCCATTGTTGTGCCCAGCGACGTGGACCCCGAAAAGGCACTCGACGACAATCAACGCTATGCTGTGGTGTGGGACATCCTACGCGCCCTCCGTGCCCACGACGACCGATTTAACGCCATGGTGAACAAGCTGGAGCTGAACAAGCGCAAACCCAACACCGTGCAGGTGGTGCGTCCCGGCAGCCATCTGATTGGCTCCGGCGGTATTGCTGAGTCCGCCGATTCAACCGGCATGGTGTCGGAGGATCAGGTTCGATACCAGACCCAGCTGGAGATGCGGTTTGAGCAATTGCAGAATGTCATCTTTGCCCGCATGGTGCGCAAGGTGGGCAGTAAACGCTATTGGGAGCAATGGGCTGCCGATGTGGCCAAGATAGCCGAACGCCACATTGCTCAAATCAGCAGCCTTGTCACCAGCGATGAGAAGGCCCGCAAAGCTTTTGATAGCTTCCTGCGCGGTTTGCACAAGGACATCAACCCTTCGGTCACCGAGACGGCTGCCATCGAGATGTTGGCGCAGCACATCATCACACAACCCGTCTTCGAGGCGCTCTTCGAGAATTATGCCTTTGCCGACAACAACCCCGTCAGCAAGGCCTTGAACAAGATTGTCCGTGTGCTGAACGAGAAGATTGACGAGAAAGACCATCGCAGCCTTGAGAAATTCTACGACAGCGTGCGGACCCGTGCCAAGGGCATCGACAATGCCGAGTCCAAGCAGAAGATAGTGGTGGAACTGTACGACAAATTCTTCTCCACTGCCTTCCCGCGTGTCAAAGAGCAGCTGGGCATTGTCTACACCCCTGTCGAGGTGGTGGACTTCATCATCCACAGCGTGGAGCATGTGCTGCGCGAGCAGTTCGGCCGCTCCATGAACGACCGCGACGTGAAAATCATCGACCCCTTCACCGGCACAGGAACCTTCATCACCCGCCTGTTGCAGAGCGGCATCATCAAGCCCGACAATCTCGAGTACAAATACCGCAACGAGATATTCGCCAACGAGATAGTGCTGCTTGCCTACTACATCGCCAGCGTCAACATCGAGAACACCTACCACGACCTTATCGCTGCCGCCATTGAACCGAACCCCGAAACATCCTATACCCCCTTCCCAGGCATCTGCCTCACCGACACCTTCGAGCTTGGTGAGCTGATGTACAGCAAACTCAAACCCAAGCAAAAAGAGATGGAAGGCATGGAGACCCCCTTTGTGGAGAACAGCAAACGTGTGCAACGCCAACTCAACAGCCCCATCACCGTCATCATCGGCAACCCGCCATACTCAGCCGGACAAAAAAGTGCCAACGACAATGCTCAAAATCAACACTATCCCTTGCTGGAGGAGAAAATGCAAAAATCATATGTGGAAACGGGAACAGCTACCAACAAAAACGCTATTTATGACAGCTATATTAAGGCTTTTCGCTATGCAACGGACCGACTGGGTAAAGATGGTATAGTTGCTTTCGTTAGCAATGGCGCTTGGTTGGATAACAATTCTTTTGATGGCTTCCGCAAAAGCATAGAGCAGGAGTTTGCTGAGATATATGTCTTCAACCTTCGGGGCAATCAGCGTACCAGTGGTGAACTCTCACGGCGAGAGGGAGGAAAGATATTTGGCAGCGGTAGCCGCACGCCTGTCAGCATTACATTGTTGGTAAAGAAACCCCACCAAGGAAAGGCCACCATTCACTACCATGATATCGGTGACTACCTCTCCCGTGAGCAGAAACTTGACATTATCCGCAAGGCAAAATCTATTGCTACGTTACCAATGGACATTCTTCATCCCAATGAACATGGTGACTGGATAAATCTGAGAAATGATAGCTTTTCAAACTTCATTCAAATAGAGCCGGAAAAGAAATTCGACCAAAGACAGAAGAGTTTTTTTATCACATATTCTTGTGGAGTGAAGACTCAACGTGACCCATGGTGTTATAATTATTCGAAGGATATAGTTGATAAAGTGTCCCGAGAAATGGTGGATTATTATAATTCTCAGAGAAAAAAAATATGTTCAGGAGAAATAGATAGTGTTGATTTCGAAACAAATAAAATTAGTTGGACGAGAGCAGTTCTAAACGATATCACAAAAAATAAAGTTTACTCGAAAGAGGATGGTTGTATTGTGTCTGCAACATATAGACCGTTCTCTAAGCAAAACCTGTTTTCATATCCACCGCTTAATGAAATGACCTATCAGATTCCAAGACTTTTCCCAACAAATAATCATAATAATCTGGTTATATGTATCCAAGGCGAGGGAGTGTCGAAGGAGTTCTCAACTTTAATGGCCAATATTATTCCTGACCTTGGTCTTATTGGTAGTAATCAATGTTTCCCTCTCTATTGGTACGAGGAGCGGAAGGGGACTCAGGGGTCTTTGTTCGATGATGGCAAGGACAGGTATATCCGGCATGATGCAGTGACGGACTTTATCCTGAAGCGGGCGCGGGAGCAGTATGGCCCCAAGGTGACCAAGGAGGATATCTTCTACTATGTGTATGGGTTCCTGCACTGCCCGTCGTATCGCGAGACATTTGCCAACGACCTCAAAAAGATGCTGCCACGCCTGCCCCTGGTGGAGAAGTCCGAGGACTTCTGGGCGTTCAGCAAGGCGGGTCGCGACCTCGCCGAGCTGCACTTGAACTACGAGCAGGTTCCAGCAACGAAAGAGGTGGTCGTCGACTGGCACAACATGCTGCCCGGCCTCGCCGACAACGACACCCCGGAGAAGCTATACCGCGTGGAGCAGATGCGCTTTGCGCGGAGTGCGAATGGCGGCAAAGATAAGGACAAAAGCATGATAGAGTACAACCCATTTATCACCCTGCGGCATATACCCCTGCGGGCTTACGACTATGTGGTGAACGGCAAGAGCGCCATTGAGTGGGTGATGGAACGCTACTGCGACAAGGTGGACAAGAAGAGCGGCATCCGCAACGACGCCAACCAGTGGGGCATCGAACATGGCAATCCCCGCTATCCGCTCGACTTGCTGCAAAGTGTCATCACCCTCAGTCTCCGCACCCTCGACATTGTGGACAGCCTGCCCAAAATCACTTTCTGACAATCGCCGCGTTAGGCTGGCGAGCAGCCCCTTTCAAACAAGGTTCTGTTTGAAAGGGGCTGCTCGCAATTTCAAACGTGCGTAAACTCGATGATAGCGCAGGTGTCAGTCGTTGTGGCGAGGGTGACGATGATGCTGTGGTCGAGGGTAAAGAGCGTGGGGAGGAGGGTGTGGCCGAGGTGGGCGGCAGAGCGATATTCCACACGCAGTCCGCCAATGGCATAGTTCTCCGGCAGCAGTTCCATGGCCATACGGACGTATACGGCGTTGTTGACATGGCGGTTGTAGTCGATGTCTGCCCGCATCACGGGGATGGGCTCGCAGCCCACGCCCTGCACGTCTGGCAGGATGATTCGGCGGTCCTTGTAGTCCATAGGCAGCTTAGTGTCGAGTAGGAGGGAGGTGGCTACGCTGTCCGGCACGCGTTTCAGCCGGCCAGTGTTTTTGTCGACAAAAGCCCCCATGCTCCAGGTGCGGTAGCAGGGTTGCCCGTCGGAGTCGTAGATGAATGTGTTGCGGAAGCCAAACATTGGCTTTACCTCGTAGACCGAGGTGGTGACGGTGAGGTGTTCTTTGAAAGAAGGCACCCGCACAATCTCCACTTGTCGCGAGGCCAGCAGTTGTGCCATGTTCTGGCTTTCGAAAAAGTCTCTGACTTGTGGCTGGCTGTCGAGCCACAGCTCGGAGCAGTCCTGCATCATCTGTAGTGCGGAGTAGAGCTTGAGGTGGCCCGTGCTGTCGACGGTGCTTGTGGTGGCTTGGCAATGGATGGTGTACATAGTGAGGCTTGATAAGAGGTCAGTTGTTTAGTTGCACTCAAAGCCGAGCCCGTCAGGGCAATCAGAGGGGCAGCGGCCCAGGGGCGTTGCTATTGGCGGATGAAGTTGGTGTAGACTATCTCTTCCTGCTGGGGGAGGCCGCTCTTGAGGCGCTCGGCGGCGATGGCGCGGAGCAGGAATGCCATGTTGCGGGCCAGGATGCGCATGTTTTGCATCCCTTCGGTGTCCTGCATCACTTCTTCACGGTTGTTGCCATGCACCATGTTCCAGTAGCGGCCGCTGGCCACGGGCATCTCGGAGATGGTAAAATACTTGTTCAGCTGGTCGAAGGTGGCGGTAGTGCCGCCGCGACGGGCGGAGCAGACGGTGGCACCCACCTTGAAGCGTTTGGGGAAGGGGGTGCTGAAGAAGAGACGGTCCAGGAAGTTGGTGAGGGTGCCGTTGGCAGAAGCATAATAGACCGGCGAGCCGACCACCAGACCGTCGGCGGCCTCGAACTTGGGGGCCACCTCGTTGACCATGTCGTTGAAGACGCAGTGTCCCAGTTCCGAGCAGCGGCCGCAGGCTATGCATCCGCGGATGTCTTTCTGTCCGATATTGATGATTTCGGTATCTACGCCTTCGGCGTTGAGTGTGCGGGCCATCTCGGCCAGGGCGGTATATGTGCAGCCGTCGGAGTTGGGGCTGCCGTTGATGAGGAGTACGTTGGGCTGTTTCATTTCGATGCTGTTTTTTCTAAATAACGTGTCAAGCTACCATATTATTGTGTGTCTGAAGGCGTGGGACGGGCTATTGGGTGCGGGCTGCGGGGAGCGGTGCTGCGTTTTTCTTACTTGTCTGCCTCTACGCTGCGGATACATCCCAGCGCATTGAGTGTGCGGGGATAGCCTATGAAGGGTATGTTGGCGGATATGACGGCTATGAGCAGGTCCTTACTGTTGCCTACTTTGTAGTTGCCAGCGATATGGCTTTTCAGCTGTGGCTCGCATCCGCCTTGGGCGGACAGGAAACAGAAGGTAATCAGTTCGCGGGTCTTCAGGTCAAGCCCCGTCCGGGTATAGTAGTCGCCAAAGCAGTTGTCGGCCAGCCATCGGTTGATATGACGGCTGTCGTCGGGACCCGATTTCCAAAAGTCGCGCATCCCCTCGCCGAAACAGTCCACCTGAGCCTGTGTGCCAGCCTTGCGACGTGTATCCATCGTTGTGGTAGACTGCGGGGCCAGGGGCAGCGGGATGCCACGGGAGGAGAGAATCTCATTGGTGGCCGAAAGGAACGGACGGACGCGCCCCATGCCCAAATAAGCAGTGGCTTGGTAGACAATCTCCTTCACCTCCACAGGTGTCACGCCCTTGTCCAATGCCACAGGCAGCAGCTCGCGGTAGGTGTCGATGCCTTGACAGCCCAAGAGTGTGGCAAGGTAGGAGATGTAACGGGTATGGTCGTCGAGCTGATCTTTGACCTGCCCGGCCACTTCGCCATAGGCAAAGGCTTCGAAACGCTGTATGTATTCAGGGTCTGTCACGCTGAGCAGTTCCCCACTGGCTGGCAGTTTGTCGTACTCCTCGTCGGTGACGGGCTCCAGCCACTCGTTGGAGGCACCCGCCTCCACATGGGCATTGTAGGTGAGGTGTTGAAACCAAGAGTCCTTGGCGGCACCGTGCCAATGCTTCACTTCGGCCGGGATAGCCACTACCGAGCCAGGATGCATGGCCACTGGGGCCTGGCCTTCGGCCACATACCAACCGTGACCGGCCACGCAGATGAGCACCTGCACCGACTTATGGTGGATATGCCAGTTGTTGCGGCAACGGGGTTCGAAGGTGACATTCACGGGGCCTCCGTTGGCGGCATCGAGGGGGGCCAGATAACTGTTGCCGATGAAATACTGGGCGTAGGCGGTGTTCGGCTCGCCTTTGGGCCAGACGTTGAAATCTACATTCTCTTTCATGTTTTGGGCTTTGATGGTGGTGATGGTCATCAGCATGGCCATCACGAAGGTGATGATTCTCATGTATTAGTGTTGTTTAATAAAGATTTGTTTCATTGTTTCGGGGTCGAGTGGCCGCATGGTGGGCAGGTTCAGGCTTTTCACCATGTGCAGGGTGCCTTGCTTGTACTTCAGAAAATGTTCGGTCTTCAGATGATGCTGGTAGGCCTCGTCGGAGGCATAGATTTCCAGGATGTGGATGTGTGTGGGGTCGTCGGTGCTCTGCATCGGGAAGAGACAGATGACGCCGGGTTCCAGCTCCACGCTCAGGCGGTCCACCTCGTTGGCGTATGACAGGTATTCTTCCAGGTGCTCGGGGTAGACTTCGATTTCTGCTAATCGTACTATCATGGTTTCTTGTTTGGGGTTGGATGGTGAAAGGGGTTGTTGTTTGTTAAAGAGCCATTCGGCATTTTTATGCAATATCATCTCTTTGAATAGGGCAAGGTCGGGTTCGTCGGTGAGGTACTGCCGCATGCGCTGTAGGCTTTGAGTCAGCACCTGCGGGGCTACGTAGGGATAGTCGGAGCCGTAGAGCAGGTGGGTGGGTGTGGTGATGGTGAGCATCATGCGGATGACTTGGGGCGAGTGGGCTCCGGCCAGGTCGTAGTAGAGGGCTGCAAGGTTCTTGTCCCAGTCGATGTCGCCCACCAGCTTGTTCGCCTGCATCACGGGGACCAGCGATTTCATGCGGGGTATGGCCAGCGGCAGGTAAGCCCCGCAATGGGGCACCACCACTTTCACGTTCGGATAGCGGGCAAGGACGTTGTGGCTGATCATGTTAGCCACAGCGCGGGTGGTCTCCGAAAGGTACTCCTGTAGGGCGAGGGGAGTCTGTTGCATCACCTGTGTGTTGACGGGATCTGGCCGGTGGGGGTGCAGGATGACCACCGCGTTCCGTCGATTGAGCACGGCAAAGAGTGTGTCCAACTCGGGGGCTCCGAGATATTGCCCATGGATGTTTGTGGCCAGTTTTATGCCATCGGCTTTGAGGGTGTCCAGCGCATAGATGGCCTCGCGCACGGCGGCATTGACATCGGGCAGGTGCAGGGCGGCGCAGAACAGAAACCGGTTGGGGTATTTCTGTCTCAACCTGGCCATAGCTTCGTTGGTGTTGCGTATGACCTTTGCTGAAGAGGGTTGGGGTGCAGGCATGGTCAGCACTGATTTCTGCACACCTGCTGAGTCCATCCACTTCAGGTGGTCCTCGGTGGTGTATTGGGGCAGGGGGAACCCCTCCTCCATCAGCCTTCCCTCAGCCGAGAGTGAAGCCCTAATCTCGGGGGTGATGATGTGGCTGTGCACATCTATCACACCTTGTGCCATGGCAGCAGTTGTGGCCGCCAATAGTGTTATGAATGAAAGAAGTCTCATCTTCCTTTTTCCCTTTATTGTCTTTTCTATGATGAGACATCCTCTGCGGGGAATGGGTCTCATCGCTCTTTATTATTCTCTTTTCAATAAGCGTCATCCCCTACGGGGAATCGTTCAAGTTTATTCACCCTTCTATTTAGCGTCATCCCCAATGGGGAATCGTTCACGTTTATTCACCCTTCTATTTAGCGTCATCCCCAATGGGAAATCAGGCACCTACAAGATAGCCCGTAGGGCTTTCCTCTTAATAGCAACTCCCCCTTCTCCGTCTTCCAAATACCCTGTAGGGGTTCTCTCTTAATCCTCACCTTCAACTCTCCAAAATCGTCATCCCCAACGGTGAATCGTTCGCGTTTATTCACCCTTCTATTTAGCGTCATCCCCTACGGGGAATCAGGCACCTACAAGATAGCCCGTAGGGCTTTCCTCTTAATAGCAACTCCCCCTTCTCCGTCTTCTAAATACCCTGTAGGGATTCTCTCTTAATCCTCACCTTCAACTCTCCAAAATCGTCATCCCCAACGGGGAATCAGGCCCCTACAAGATAGCCCGTAGGGCTTTCCTCTTCATAGCAACCTCTTATCTCACCCTCACGATACCCCGTAGGGGTTCTCTCTCAATTCTCACCCCTGCACATCTTTTCATTCGCAATCGAATATACCACCTGCGGCCTACCGCCAGCCCATGAACATCTTGGTCACCTCGCCATCGTGGTGGTCGAAGAAGAGGCTGCGGCCAGTGTCGAGGGTCTGGATTTGAGCCATCTCGTCGTCGGTGAGCTCGAAGTCGAAGATATTCAGGTTCTCGGCCATGCGCTCGCGGTGTGTGCTTTTGGGGATGATGATGATGCCGCTCTGCAACAGCCAGCGCAGGGCTGTTTGTGCCACGCTCTTGCCGTGGCGCTTGCCTATCTCGGTCAGCACGGGGTTGGAGAAGAAACCGTTGCGGCCTTCGGCCAAGGGTCCCCACGACATGATGCGGCAGTCCAGCTCGTCCATAAACTTTCGTGCCTCGCGCTGCTGGTCAAAAACGTGGGTCTCCACCTGGTTCACCATGGGCCGAATGTCCACATTGTAGGCCAGGTCGACAAGGTGGTCGGGGAAGAAGTTGCTGACGCCGATGGCGCGCAGTTTGCCCTCCCGGTAGGCCTCCTCGAGGGCGCGGTAGGCCCCGTAGCGGTCGCAGAAAGGCTGGTGCAACAGCATGAGGTCGATGTAGTCGGTCTGCAACTTGCGCAAACTCTCGTCGATGCTGGCTTTGGCGCGCTCATATCCGTAGTTGCCAATCCATATCTTGCTGACGATGAAGAGCTCTTTGCGGTCGATGCCGCTCTTGCGGACGGCATTGCCCACGCCCTCCTCGTTGCGGTAGGCCTGGGCGGTGTCTATCATGCGGTAGCCCACGCTCAGCGCGTCGCTCACGCAGCGTTCGCATTCTTCGGGCGTCACTTGGTACACGCCGTAGCCCATTTGCGGCATCTCGACGCCGTTGTTTAATTTGATGGTCTGCATAATATTCTCTTTTTTATGTTTCTACATTGACACTATAATAGTAATAATCGATTGCAAAAATACAAATAAAATGTAACAGAAAAGATGCACAGATGTCGGTTTGTATTACACTTTTTGCCTCTCTGTGTCTTTTTCTGATGCTGAATCTGCAAGACCGACCTGCCATGCAGCCGAGCCGCAAGCGGGAGGGCAAGAAGGCCGAGCCGATGAATCATAACAAAAAGCGAGACCACTTGTCGGGTCTCGCTTTTTTTGTTTGTGGCAATCGAGAATGCCGTTTATTCTACGTTCTTGATGAACTTGGCGGGGTTGCCGCCGACGATGGTGTTGGGTGCCACATCCTTGGTTACCACTGAGCCGGCAGCCACGACGGCATTCTCGCCCACGGTGACGCCGGGCAGGATGGTGGCGCCGGCTCCCACCCAAACGTTACGGCCTATGTGCACGGGCTTGCAGATAAGCAGCTGGCGGTCGTGCAGGTCGTGGTTGTTGCTGATGAGTTGCACGTTGGCGGCTATCATTGCGCCATCGTCAATGGTGATGCCACCGCGCGACATCATCAGGCAGTTATTCATAATCATCACGTTGCGCCCAATCTTCACTTTGTCGAAACAGACGCCTGTGAGGCCGGGCATCACCCATCCGCCTTCGCCGAGGTTGGACCCGAAGAGTTCGCGCACCAGTGCGTTGTACTCGTCGGTATAGGGCATAGTGTGGTTGAGTTTGAAGAGCACCTGGGCCTGGCGCACACCTTCGGCGTGATCTTCGGGAGTGGTATTGCGGGGGTCTACGATAACAGGTTCCATTGCTTTTGTCATGTTATTTCACCACGCTCTTGATCCATTTCTCCACCTTGGCCTTGCCTGTGCGGACTTCGTGGCCATAGATGCTCCAGCCGGCGGTGACGTTGGCTTTGGGGAAGGCTTTCTTCACGTCGCTGACGCAGTTGGCCAGGCCGCTGCCCTCGTGGGTGGTGAAGGGGATGACGGTCTTGCCGTCGAGGTTGATGTCCTTGAACAGGGTGAACATCACCTGGGGATAGGTGCCCCACCATACGGGACCGCCAATGAAAACGGTGTCGTACTGGCTGAGGTCGGGGGCTTGGCCCTCATAGGGGGGCAGCTCACCGGCGTTGGCCTCTTCTTGTGCCAGCTTGATGAGGGGGGTGTAAGCCATCCCGTCGTATTTATGGGTGACGATTTCGAACTGGTCAGCACCAGTCAGCTCGCTGATGTAGTCGGCCACGATTTTGGTGTTGCCCACCTCGATGTTGCCCACGCTGTAGTTGTCGCCTGCGTGGGAGAAGAAGATGACGATTGATTTGTTCATGTTGTTGTTGTGTGTTTGTTTGTTTACAGACTTATTGGATTGCCCGTTGCACCCCGTCACGGTGAGGAGGGTGAGCAGGAGGGCGGCGATGGTTCTTGTTTTCATGTGAGGTTGTTATTTGTCTATGTTAATGATGTGGTATTGGCGGGAGCCGAGACCAATCTTTTCGGCATGCTCTATGATGTGGACACCATGGCGGTCGTTGATGCGCTCTTTAAGGGCCGAGGCGTCGTCGCCGCTTTGGTTCTGATGGTTGAAGACGAGGTCGAGACAGGCTTGGTCCAGAGCCACGGGGTCGGTGGAGGCAAGGATGCCGATGTCTTTAAGCTCGGGGGCGGCGGGGTCGCTGTCGCAGTCGCAGTCCACGGAGAGGTTGTTCATGACGTTGATGTAAATAATCTTGTCGCCGAAATGGTCGGCCACGGCAGCGGCAGCGGTGGCCATGCATTCCAGAAACTTGTCTTGGTTCTCGGGCTTGATGTTGTCCCACAGTTGGCGGTAGTCTTCGCTCAGGCCGTTGGTGTGGATATAGGTCTTGCCGTTGCGCGAGGCCACGCCGATGCTCTGGTTTTTCAGCACGCCGCCAAAGCCGCCCATGGCGTGCCCTTTGAAGTGGGCAAGGTTGACCATGAAGTCGTAGTTCTGCAAATGGCTGCCCACGATGTTGTACTTCATATAGGTCGTGTCGCGGACGGGGAGGCGTATTTCGCCATCGGCATCCATGATGTCCACCCCGCCAATGGTGTTGAAACCGTGGTCGGCGATAACGGCCAGATGGTCGGCGGTATTCATGCGTTTGCCAGCATAGGCGGTGTTGCACTCAACCAGTTTGCCGTTCACCAGCTTCACGAAGTCGCCAATCAGTTCGGGCTTCAGGTAGTTGTGACCTCCGGCCTCGCCGGTGCTGATTTTCACTGCCACACGTCCCTGGGCTTTCACGCCAAGGGCTTTGTAAATGTCGATTAGGGCCTCGGGCGTGATGCGTGAGGTCATGTAAACAGCAGAACCTTCCGGGGTTTGGGGTTCGGGCTGAGGCTCTTCGGCCTTGTTGCCGCCACATGCCATCAGGGCTGTGGTGAGCAGGAGGAGGATGGGTGATTTTTTCATTGTAATGGATATTTGTATTTGTTATTAATTTTCAGTGAGTCTGGCAGCACAGCAGTCAATAGGTCGAGGCTGTGCTGTAGGTGATGAGCCAGTGCCCTTGGCGGCGTTGCATGGTGAGACGGAGACGGAGTCGCCAAGTGTGGCGGCCTCCGCCGAACACGGCAGCTTCCACTCGGCTGCACCCCGTGAGGGTGGCTTTGTCGCCCTCCACAGTGATGTCTATCTTGTCGTACTCGACGCTGTAGTAGTTCAGCGTCCCGTCGGCAATGGCGTTGATATATTGTTGCTTGTTCTGTTGCATGCCGGTCATGTGCTGCAACACAAAATCGTCGGCGTGCATGGCGCTGAGTGCCGCCGTGTCTTTGTCGATCATGGCGCGGCACATGTGCTTATAAAGTTGCTCCAAATTGCTTTTCTCGTTGGTGTTTGTGTCCATAGTGGTGAGTGGTGTAATCGTCAGAAACAGAAGGGTGACAAGTGTGAGCATAGTTGGATGGATTAATGAGTGTGATTTAAACCCTGGCGTTCTCCGATTGCTTGGCAGCCTTCAAGGCTTTCTCTTCTGAATGGTCGAACAGAATCACATGGCGGCCGGCCGACACGCGGCGGATGATTGCCATGCCGATATATCCTGTCCCTATCAATTCTGTTACTTCCTTCTGTTTCACAATGTTGTGTATTTGATCTTAGGCTCGTTTTTCGAAATGCAAAAATACAGCCTTTTTCCCTATAGGCCGTTACAGATTTTTCGGTATTAATGTCAGATTTTTCAGAATAACTGATGATTACCAGTAGGGGAGTACCCCCTCATCGCTGACGCAGAGGGTTTTATTTGCGCAGCTCGCTCGGTGCCGCACCCAGGTTTTTCTGCACGTAGCGCACAAAATAGCTCATGGACGAAAAACCGAACATGTCGCTGATATCCTCAAGCGAGAGTTCCTGCTGCCGCAACAGACGGCTGATGTCGAGTGCCGTGTAGCGCGTAATCCAATAAATGGCTGGCTGCCCGCTGATGTTATTGCACACCTCGCTCAGGTATTTCGGGGTGACGCACAGCTCGCCCGCATAGTACGACACCAGCCGGTGCTGCCGGTAGTCGCCACGGTCCAGCATGGCCAGAAACTTCTGCATCAACTGGGCATGCTGCCCACTCACCTCCTTCGAGCCGTACAGCTCCACATGAAAATCGAAAAAGTCAATAATCATGCACTGTATGGCATTGAGCATGGCATCGCGGTGGAAATGGTGCTGCGGCAAAGCCAGTCGGCGCCGGATATATTCAAAATTCACCGCACAAACCTCATACTGAGCTTCGTTCAGGTGCATCACAGGTGCCTCGAACAGCGCCAGATGTCCCCTCATTCCATAGTTGCTCTGTGGGGTGGCGACGGCTATAAACTCCTGCGACACATACACAACCGCCATTTTCATGTCGTCGCTTTGGCGGATATCCATCATCAAGATGCTCTGCTGGGATATGATGATGCAGTCGTGTGCCCCGAAGTGGTGTACCGCTTCGCCCATCCGGAACGAGCCTTCTCCGCTGTGGCACAAAGCATGAACAATATACCCCCGCAGTTGCAGCTCGGCGGTCTCGGACAGGGTGTCGGCTATGATAATGTCTTCTCGGCTCTCATTCATGCTTTTTATAACGGACATTGCACCCGATTATTGTTTATGATTCGTTGTTTTAACAACTATAAATTCAATACCCAAGCGCACCCCTGCTGAGCAGCGACGCCGTGCCGTATAGTTTTGAGAATAAAACGGAATCCTTCACTCACCTCATGCCGGGAAAGACCATTCTGCCCATGGCTCCGGACTTATTTTTAGCTATGTGAATTATTTTTCGTATATTTGCAATCTAAATCCAATAAGTGCAGTTATGAGAAAAATCTCCTTTATCCGTCTCTTTATGCCACTGTTACTGGCATTTGCAGTTTCTTCGTGCGTGGTTTATCACCCCCACAATGTCGACATTCCCCTGCTGCACCAGCGCGGCCAACTCCAGCTCGAAGGCTCTCTGTCGCTCTCGGCACCCCTCTTCGCCGCTCCGGCCATCAACGCCACTGCCTCCTATGCCCCTGTGAACCACTTGGGCGTTCAGGCTGCCGCCAGCCTCACCTCGCCCCACTACTATTACCTCCAGGGCGCCGCAGGCACATGGTTCACCTCCGGCAACTTTGTTGTCGAGGGCTACCTCGGCTACGGCCACGGCCGTTCGCTGATCGACAGCACTGAATCCGGCGTCAATCGCAACTATCAGGTCGATGGCAACTACGACCTCTATTTCGGACAGATAAACCTTGGCCTTGCCGATCTGGCCGACGGACATATCGATATGGGACTCGGACTTAAAGGCGGCTACCTAACTCCCAACTTCAAACAGACGGAGCTCCTCGCCGATGGCCTCACACAGGAAGTCTCCTCCTATGCCGACCCCAGCTTCCTGATTCAGCCCCAGCTGATGTTCCGGTTCGGATTCTCCAAACTGAAATTCTCCTTCAACCTCGGCTACACCTATCTCACGCAATGGGCTTTCGACAACAACTACTTCAACTACGACCGCCTCAGCCTCTCAGCAGGTGTAAACTACAAGTTTTAATGGATGATTAAGCCATAAGCTTTGAAAATAAATACCTTTAGTGTGACATTACTATACCCATGAACCACTTTGTTCGCGAAATAAAAATAGATAGGCTCTTTCATCTCAAAGACCTTGAAATATCAATACCCGACAGCGCATACCCTCACCTAATCATAACTGGTAAGAACGGGAGTGGGAAAACTGTGCTGTTACAAATAATGTCCGACCTCTTGCAATTATTGGCAGATCGTTTTACTCCGGATTATCCTTCAGCAATCTCTTTTGCTCAATCCATTCCATTAGGGCAATCTGTTGAAGAAATACATGTCGCTCGTGAACAAAGTAGTGTACATTGTTATATTTTTAATTCAAGACATATTTCTGAGGCTTTCTGTTCAGGGGACTTTGTGATGGCTTATTACCAGGCAGATAGAAGTTTCAAAATGATTGAGCCTGTGTCGCCGCAAAAACCCGTTGTTGTAACCGATGATATTCGTCACAATTCCTCCGAGCAATTTATTAACTTCCTTGTTGATTTGAAGTTCCAGGAACTTTTGGCAATCAGCAATAAAGATGCCCAAAAGGAGACCGAAATCAAATCTTGGTTCGACACTTTCGAGGGGCTGCTCCGTAGGCTTTTTGAAGACCAAGAGCTAACCCTACAATTTTCGCAGCAAGACAGTTATTCGTTTAACGTCAGTACCAAGGGTCAAACCTTTGGGTTCAATGAAATGTCCGACGGCTACAAAGCAGCCCTGAATATTGTTGCCGACTTGATACTCCGAATGCACAAACAAGGCAAGTTGTCTGATGTGTTTACTAAAGAGGGCATCGTCCTTATTGATGAAATAGAAACTCATCTGCACTTAAGCCTTCAAAAGATGATCATGCCTTTTTTGACAGGTGTATTTCCAAACATTCAATTCATTGTCACCACCCACTCCCCATTCGTCCTCAGTTCCATGCCCAATGCTGTGGCCTACGACCTCGAACACCAGGAAGTCATTTCTAACCTGACAGAATACTCATACGAAGCTTTAGCCGAAGGCTATTTTGGTGTGAAGTCCCCTTCCAGCTATTCCGAAATGCGGCTCAACGATTTCCGCCGTCTCCTCGAAAAAGCCCAATGGTCAGAGGCCGACAGGATTAAGATAAAGAATCTGAAGGAAGACTTTGAGAAGATTCCAGAAGTGGTGTCGCCACTCATCGTAGGCGAGTATAAGAGGCTTTCTATTCAATATGCGGACAAACTAATGACTTTGCAATAATGATCAGAGTTAGGAAAAGTGCCGTCCCACCACATTCATTGACTTCGACCAAGGCCTACGATGGTGAGGATGTGAATAGTCAGTTGGATGCTGATCAGTATAACAAATGCTACCTTTGTGAGCGAGTTTGTGGTACCGATTGTCAAGTTGAACACTTAAAAAGCCAAAGGAACAATCCTCATTTGAAACAGGTTTGGGATAACTTGCTTTTGGGTTGCAGCTATTGCAATGGCAGAAAGTCTGATGCTTACGACAATATTCTAAACCCTTTGGCTGTTAATATTGAAGATGAGATAGAACAGCGTATTGATTACTCGAACAAGCAAGCCTTGTTTGTGGCCACCTCCGATGATGATGCCCATGGTAAGACGGTTGAACTATTGTCGCGTCTCCATAATGGCACAAAACCATTCCGAAACACCAAAGAAGAGCATTTTATCGAATATATCATTTCGGATGTTTATGATTTCCAAGTTATTATAGATGCTTATCTGCGTCAACGGAATCCTTCGACAGAAAATGCTGTGAGGGAGGAGTTGGGTATCGATAAAGAACTTCTTGGTTTCAAGTATTGGATTATTAAAGATAACCCAGAGCTATTTGCCGTTTTCGGTGACGCTATGGTATGGAACAAGCAATAATAATCTCTTCTCGCATAATCCTTTAAAACAATAAAAACGTGCCTCAATTCCTGCCCATAACACTGGATGAAGTAAAGCAACTTGGATGGGATGCCGTGGACGTGGTGCTGGTCACGGGCGACGCATACGTGGACCACCCCGCTTTCGGCACCGCCGTCATTGGGCGCACTCTTGAGGCTGCGGGCTACCGTGTGGCCATCATCCCCCAGCCCAACTGGCGCGACGACCTGCGCGATTTCCGCAAATTCGGCGCCCCACGTCTCTTCTTCGGCGTCACCAGCGGAGCCATGGACAGCATGGTCAACCACTATACCGCCGCCCGCCGTCTGCGCCACGATGATGCCTACACCCCCGGCGGCCAGTCCGGATTCCGTCCCGACCGGGCCACATACGTCTACTCGCGCATCCTCAAGCAGCTCTATCCCTCCGTGCCGGTGATCATCGCCGGCATCGAGGCCTCCATGCGCCGTCTGGCCCACTACGACTATTGGGACGACCGTCTCTTCCCCAGCATCCTGGCCGACACCCCCGCCGACCTCCTCAACTACGGCATGGGCGAGCGCACCACCCTCAAAATCGCCGCCCTCTTGGCTGAGAGCCAACCCCTCGCCGCCCTCCACGCGCTGCCACAGGTGGCCTACCGCGCCGACAAGCTCGACGGGCTGCAAAACTGCATCGAGCTGCACAGCTACGAGGAATGCCAGCGCAGCAAACGCGCCGAAGCCGAGAACTACCACATCATCGAGCGCGAAAGCAACAAGATAGAGTGCGCCACCCTCGTGCAGCGCCATGCCGACCGCTGGGTCGTCGTCACCCCTCCCGAGCCGCCCATGACCACTGCCGAAATCGATGCCAGTTTCGACCTGCCCTATACCCGCCTGCCTCACCCCAAATACAAAAAACGCGGCGTCGTACCAGCCTATGAGATGATCAAAAACTCCGTCAACATCCATCGCGGATGCTTTGGCGGCTGCTCCTTCTGCACCATCTCCGCCCACCAAGGCAAACAGATAGCCAGCCGTTCGGAGCGTTCCATTATGGCCGAAGTCAACACCCTCATCCAGCGCGACGACTTCAACGGAGTCATCACCGACCTCGGTGGCCCCTCGGCCAACATGTACCGCATGGAGGGACGCAACCCCGACCAGTGCCGCCGCTGCGCCCGCTACAGCTGCATCCAGCCCGCCATCTGCCCCAACCTGCAGTCCGACCACCGCCCGCTGCTTGACCTCTACCGCAAGGTGGCCGCCCTCCCCGGCGTCAAACATGTGTATATCGGCAGCGGCATCCGCTGCGACCTCTTCACCGAGCGGAACGGCGGCTGGGACTATTTCCGCCAGGTGGTGCTGCACCACGTCAGCGGACGACTTAAAGTGGCACCTGAGCACACAAGCTCCAAAGTGCTGTCGCTGATGCGCAAACCATCGTTCGATTTGTTCCTCGAAACCAAGAGTCGCTTCGATGCCATCTGCCGTCAGGCGGGCCTGCGCTACCAACTCATCCCTTACTTCATCAGCTCCCATCCCGGCTGTCAACTCAAGGACATGGCCGACCTCGCCGTTGAGATGAAGCGCCTCGGCTACCGCTTGGAGCAGATACAGGATTTCACCCCCACCCCCATGACCCTCAGCACCGAGATGTACTACACCGGCATCAACCCCGAAACCATGCAGCCCGTCTATGTGGCCACCGCCCCCGACGAGAAGAAGGCCCAAAACCAGCTCTTCTTTTTCTATAAGAAAGAGCTGCAACCCGCCATCCGCCAGTCGCTCCACAACCACCATCTCGACGCCTACATCCCCAAGCTTATGGGCTATTCCAACCCAGTGCCACGCCGCAAACCGCAGCGCTAAGCCCTCCATTCCCCTCCCTCCGCCGTTGCCAACGGCATCGATCAACGCATCCCCGCAGGCTGTCCCACCTGTGCGTTCCCCCATCAGTAAGGACGCTGCTCCCAAGCGCTCGGCCGTTCCGAACCCCGGAACTGCCCCCTGCCCAGGCCGATCCTTCGCTACTTCGGCCCTACATACGCCCCATTTGTACATTCGTTTTACCTCTGACAATATAATAAAGGCTGGAGAAATGGAAACTAAATAGAGACTAAATAGAGACTAAATAGCGGACATGGAGCGAAGGTGGAGGGGAGGCACGTTTTTTGGAAAGAGGGGCCAAACCCTCTCCCCGTAGGGGAGAGGGACGTGGGAGGGAAAGGATATGGCGGCCGCTGATTCAGAGCGCGTTGCGATGAGGGGTGGGAAAGATTGTTGATAATTTGTCGGGTTGGGGGCCGAAGATGTCAGAAATAATATGTATCTTTGCAGTTTAAAATATTATTATGGACGAAGAGCATCTATCACCCGACGAGAAAGAGAATGCCGCCGAAGGCGGTGAATTACAGGATAATGGGATGGAGGAGACGGCACCCGTTGCCACCCCTGCCACCGACGAGCCACAAGGCGAGGGCAGCACGCTTTCGCTGGGCGGCATGTTCCGCGACTATTGGATTGACTATGCCTCCGATGTCATCCTGGACCGTTCTGTGCCGGACATAGACGACGGCCTGAAACCTGTGCAGCGGCGTATTCTCCACGCTATGAAAGAGACCGACGACGGCCGTTTTACGAAGGTGGCCAATATCGTGGGTACGACGATGCTGTACCATCCCCACGGCGACGCCTCCATCAACGACGCACTGGTGAACCTGGGACAGAAGAACTTGCTGATTGACTGCCAGGGCAACTGGGGCAACATATTGACGGGCGACGGCGCCGCCGCCGGCCGTTATATCGAGGCACGCCTGTCCAAGTTTGCCAAGGAGGTGGTGTTCAATCCCAAAACCACTCAATGGAAGCCGAGTTATGACGGCCGCAAGCAGGAGCCGGTGTCGCTGCCTATCAAGTTCCCGCTGCTGCTGGCCCAGGGTACGAAGGGCATTGCCGTGACCCTGACGTCGGTCATCATGCCCTATAACTTCTGCGAGTTGATAGAGGCCAGCATCAATGTGCTGCGCGACGAGCCGTTTGAGATTTACCCCGATTTCCCCACGGGCGGACAGATTGATGTGTCGAAGTATAACGATGCCGCGCTGGGAGGCCGCCTGCGCATCAGGGCCAAGATGCACTACGACGAGAAGCGCAAGGCGATAGTGATCACCGAGATTCCCTATACGGTGACTACAGACGTGTTGATAGATAGTATTTTGAAGGCCAACGAAAAGGGCAAAATCAAGGTTAAGAAGGTGGACGACAACACCGCCGCCGAGGTGGAGATAGTGTGTTATCTGCCCGCCGGCATCTCGCCGGACCAGATGATCGACGCCCTGTATGCTTTCACCAACTGCCAGATAAACTTCTCGCCGCAGACGTGTGTGATTGTGGACAATAAGCCGGTATTCATGACGGCAAGCGATATTCTGCGCCATTCGACATTGCGCACGAAGGAGCTGCTGAGGCAGGAGCTGGAGATACTGCTGGCCGAGTTGGAGGACCGTTGGCACTGGGTGTCGTTGGAGAAGATATTTTTTGAGAAGGGGATATATAAAGTGCTGGAACGCCACGATTTTGACACGTGGGACGACCAGGTGACGGGCATAGAGCGCGGATTTGACCCTTACCGCGGCCTGTTCCGCAAGGAGATTACGCGCGACCATGTGCTGAAGCTGTGCGAGAAGCCCGTGCGCAAGATATCGAAGTTCGACATCAAGAAGGCTGAGCAGGAGATTGCCAACATCGACGTAGATATTGAGGAGACGAAAAACCATCTGGCTCACCTCACCGAGTATGCCATCAACTATTTCCAGCATATACTGGACACCTATGGCAAAGGGCGCGAACGGCGCACGGAGATACGCAATTTCGAGGACATACAGGCGGCGAATGTGGCTGTGGCCAACGAGAAACTGTATGTGAACATGGCCACGGGATTTGCCGGAACGGGCATGAAGAAGGACGAGGGCGCGGAGTATGCGTTCGACTGCTCTATGATGGATGACATCATCGTGTTCCGCACCGACGGCACGATGGTGGTGACCAAGGTGCAGGAAAAGGCTTTTGTGGGGTCGGCGCAATGCAAGGAGTTGCTGTATATAGGGCTGTTCCGCAAACGCGACGACCGCACAGTGTACAACATGGTGTATCGCGACGGGGCCATGGGCTACGCTTTTGTGAAACGGTTTGCCGTGGTGGGTGTGACGCGCGACACGGAGTATAACCTGACGCAGGGCACCCGCGGCACGAAGATTCTGTACTTTACGGCCAACCCAAACGGCGAGGCGGAGGTGATCACCGTTCACCACGCCACAAAGGCCAAGCTGAAAAAGGTAAGTTTCGACTTTGATTTTGCCAAACTGGCTATCAAGGGACGGAAAGCGATGGGCAATATACTGACGCGCAATGCGGTGCGTAACATCACGAAAAAGGGTGAGGGAGTGTCGACGCTCGAAGCCCGCGAGATTTGGTTCGACCCCACGGTCAAACGGCTGAACGTGAATAATGCGGGTACGCTGCTGGGGCGTTTTTCGGGCAAGGACAAGGTGTTCACCCTTACGCAGTCGGGCTATATGCGCCTGACGGGGCACGACTTGACCACCCACTTCGACGAAGACCTGATAGAGATACGCAAGTATAACCCCCGCAATATTGTCACGGCGCTGTATCGCGAAGGCGAGACGGGCAGCTACTATCTGAAGCGTTTCCAGGCTGAGGACAGCGACAAGAAGCTGCCGTTCCTCGACGAGGGCGACACTCTGGTGAGCTACAGCATGGACACTTTCCCCAATCTGCATATCAGCTACGACGAGGAGTCGGGCAAAAAGATACTGGAGGAGGATGTGAATGTGGATGAGTTCATAGCGGTGAAGGGCTACAAGGCGAAAGGCAAGCGTGTGACTACCGCCAAGGTGAAGGAGTTTGTGTGGCTGGAGCCCGGCCCCGAACCAGAACCCGAGCCAGAGGAAGAGGCCGAGCCGGAGGACCTGAACGAGGTGGAGGAGGAGCGCGAAGGCTTTGCCGAAGGCACTCAGACCTCGCTGTTCTGAACCCGACGGGGATGAGAGAGTTGGACATGAAAGATTTCGGACATCAATAACAACAACGAATTAATATTATTACAAAAGATATGAAGATATTGGTCGTATTGCCACGATTTCCCTATCCGCTTGAGAAAGGCGACAAGTTGCGCGCTTTCTATCAAATAAAGGAGCTGGCTAAGCATAATGATGTGTACCTGTATTGTGTGTCGCACACGGAGGTGAAGCCCGAGCACATGGAGAAACTGAAGCCTTATTGCCGCGAGATGAAAGTGGTGCACTCGCCCCGGTTGGTGAACTACAAGAATGTGGTGCGGAACTATTTTTATACCAAGTCGCTGCAGATAGGCTACTGGGATTCGGTGAAGGCCCGTCGCAGCTATAAGCGCTTCGAGCAACAGGTGAAGCCCGATGTGATATACAGCCAGATGGTGCGCACGATGCCTTGGATCAGCCGCTCGGTGGTGCCCAAGGTGATGGATTTCCAGGATGCGCTGTCGATGAACACGGAGCGGCGTATGGACACGGCCCACGGCCTGTGGAGATATATCCTTCATTTTGAGTTCAAGATGTTGCGGTCGACCGAGTATAACGCTTTCAAGATTTTCGATGCCCTCACCATTATTTCCGAGACCGACAGCGAGGCGATTCCTCATCGGAAGAACGGCGACATCCATATCATACCCAATGGGGTTGACTTCGATTTCTTCAAGCCGTTGGAACGCGAGAAGAAGTATGACATCGTGTTCTGCGGCAATATGCACTATGAGCCGAATGTGCATGCGTCGCGCTATCTGGTGGAGCAGGTGATGCCGTTAGTGTGGGAGGAGTTTCCGAAGGCTACGCTGCTGCTGGCCGGTGCCTACCCGAAACATAAGGTCAGCAAGCTGGCCGGCGAGCGGGTGACGGTGAGCGGATATGTGGACGACATACGGGAGAGTTACGCCTCGGCGCGTATCTTTGCCGCACCGATGCAGACGGGTTCGGGATTGCAGAACAAGCTGCTGGAGGCTATGGCCATGGGGCTGCCCTGCGTCACAACCTCGATAGCAAACGACTCGTTGCATGCCGAGGAGGGCACGGAGGTGCTGGTGGGCAATAGCGCACAGGAGTTTGCTGCCCATATCATAGAGTTGCTGCGCAATGGGGAGCGACGTGACGAGCTGGCCGCTGGCGGCTCGGCCTTTGTCCACCGCAACTACAGCTGGGAGACGGCCGGAGAGAAGCTGGAGGGGGTGCTGAAGCAAGTGGTGATGGCCGGCACGAGCAAGGTGGCAGTGGAACCTTTTAACAACAAGCTGTGATGCATAGGGGATGTGATAATGATATGGATTGAGAGAAAACCCCTACGGGGTATCAAGAGGGTAGGGAGGGGATTAGCTATTAAGAGGAAAGCCCTACGGGCTATCTTGTAGCGGAAGGAACAGGGCAGGATTCTCTGAAAGGGATGCCGCTCAATGGATGGGAGAGAAAAAGGGTTTGATTCCCCGATAGGGTAGGGCTCTTAATAGAAAAAAGAATAGAGGAGAATGATTCCCCGATAGGGGATGGCTCTTAATAGAAAAAAGAATAAAGGAAAATGATTCCCCGATAGGGGATGACGCTAAATAGAAGAGTGAACAAACGCAAACGATTCCCCGTAGGGGATGACGATTTTGAGAGATGAAGGTAGAAAACCCCTACGGGGTATTCAGAGGGTAGGGAGGGGATTAGCTATTAAGAGGTAAGCCCTACGGGCTATCTTGTAGCGGAAGGAATAGGGCAGTATTCTCTGAAAGGGATGCCGCTCAATGGATGGGAGAGAAAAAGGGTTTGATTCCCCGATAGGGTAGGGCTCTTAATAGAAAAAAGAATAGAGGAGAATGATTCCCCGATAGGGGATGGCTCTTAATAGAAAAAAGAATAGAGGAGAATGATTCCCCATAGGGGATGACGCTAAATAGAAGAGTGAACAAACGCAAACGATTCCCCGTAGGGGATGACGATTTAGGAGAGATGAAGGTAGAAAACCCCTACGGGGTATTCAGAGGGTAGGGAGGGGAATTTGCTATTAAGAGGAAAGCCCTACGGGCTATCTTGTAGAGGAAGGAACAGGGCTGGATTCCCCAATTGGGGATGGCTCTTAATAGAGAAGAGAGATAGAGAGTTCGATTCCCCGATAGGGGATGACGCTAAATAGAA
>DEKU01000064.1:0-39597 GCA_002354035.1 Bacteroidales bacterium UBA2714 | reverse complement strand
GTATTCAGAGGGTAGGGAGGGGATTAGCTATTAAGAGGTAAGCCCTACGGGCTATCTTGTAGAGGAAGGAATAAGGCAGGATTCTCTGAAGGGGATGACGCTTTATATAGAAGAGAGATAGTGAGTTCGATTCCCTGAAGGGGATGACACTTTATAAAAAGAAATAAAGGATTGCGATACCCCGATAAGGGATGCCGCATAATAACAATAACACATGGCTAATACGTACTGTCAATTGTATGTGCATATTATTTTTGCTGTAAAGTACCGTGATGCGTCCCTTGACAAGTCATGGAGACCGGAATTGTTTAAATATATCACGGGGATTATTAACGGTCGTGGGCATAAGGTATATGCGGTTGGTGGAGTGTATGACCATGTCCATCTTTTTGTCAGCATGTTGCCTAGTCAGTCGGTGTCAGAATTAGTGCTGGAGGTTAAAAGAGCCACATCGTTGTGGATTAATGAGAAACGGATGGTCTACGGCCACTTTGCTTGGCAGGAAGGATTCAGTGCCTTCTCTTATGGGATGTCCCAGGTTGAGCGAGTGGTAAATTATATAAAGTGCCAGGAGGAGCATCATTTGAAACATACATTTCGTGACGAGAACGAAATGTTCTTGAAGCTGTTTAAAGTGGATTATAATGAATCTTATTTGTTTAAAGAATTGATATGATATGAGTTGGAAACCGAATAATCATGGAAAATGGAAGAGTCCCACGGGGGCTTGGGAGGCTGAGGGGCTGAAGCCCAAGCGCCCCACGCCGCAGGAGCGGAACACGTTCAGCACGGAGGTGGTGAAGGAAAAGGCGATATTGGTGAGTGTGTGTAGTGGCGGCACGACGATGGAACGCACACAGGAGTGCCTGAACGAGCTGGCTTTCCTGCTCGATACCGCCGGTGGCATCCCGGTGAAACAGGTAATCCAGCGGCTGGAACGGCCGGACACCCGCACCTATGTGGGCAGCGGCAAGCTGGAGGAGATTAAAGAGTACAAGAACGCACTGGATGCTGACTTCCTGGTGTTCGACGACGAGCTGTCGCCCGCACAGTTGCGCAATCTGGAGCGGGAGTTTGGATGCCGCATACTCGACCGCACCACTTTGATTCTGGATATCTTTGCCAAGCGCGCCCGCACCAGCATCGCCAAGACACAGGTGGAGCTGGCGCAGTTGCAGTATATGCTGCCCCGGCTGACCCGCATGTGGACACATTTGGAGCGGCAGCGCGGAGGTATAGGTATGCGTGGTCCCGGCGAGACACAGATTGAGACCGACCGGCGACTGATTACTGAGAAGATTGCCCTGCTGAAGGAGAAATTGCGCGACATTGACAAGCAGAAGGTGCAGCAGCGGAAGAATCGCGAGGCACTGGTGCGTGTGGCATTAGTGGGGTATACGAATGTGGGGAAGTCGACGCTGATGAACTTGCTGAGCAAGAGCGATGTGTTTGCTGAGAACAAGTTGTTTGCCACGTTAGACACTACCGTCCGCAAGGTGGTGCTGGGCAATCTGCCTTTCCTGCTTACGGACACGGTGGGCTTTATCCGCAAGTTGCCTCATGGGCTGGTGGAGTCGTTCAAGTCGACGTTGGACGAGGTGTGCGAGGCTGACTTGCTGATGCATGTGGTGGATATTTCGCATCCTGACTACGAGGAACAAATCAATGCTGTGAATCGCACATTAGAGGAGATAGGGGCCAACGACAAGCCTACCATCCTTGTGTTCAACAAGATTGATGCTTACACCTATATCGAGAAAGAGGAGGACGACCTCACGCCTATGACCAAAGCCAACTGGACGCTGGACATGCTGAAGGACAGTTGGATGGCGCGGCGGGCTGAAGGCGGCGACCACCTGCATACCCTGTTTATCAGTGCCGCCAATAAAGAGAATATCGACGAGCTGCGCAACGTGATGTACGAAGAAGTGAAGAAAATCCACGCCGTAAGGTACCCGTATAACAACTTCTTGTACTAAAAAAAGTCTTTGCTTCAAAAAAAATGTGTATCTTTGCATCTTGAATGAAGGTATATTTTGACAAAGAGTATCTGCGTGAGCTTTATGTCTCAGGAAAAACATCGGACAGGAAACACCGTTTTCAGCCTGATGTTGTGAGAAGGTTTGTAAAAGTGGTTGATATGATGGTGGCAGTGGATAATGTGAATGGCCTTGCACTATGCGGAGGCCTTCATTACGAGCATTTACATGGAGATAAGCTGGGATATTCTTCTGTCAGGGTTAATAAGAAATACAGGATTGAATTTACAGAGCATGTAGAGGGATGTGAAACTGTTGCTACTGTTTGTAATATAACCGAATTGTCTAACCATTATGATTAAGAACTATGATACACGTTGATGGAATAAAGGATGATATGATAGCCAACAATCTTAAGCCATATCGGTTTACTCATCCTGGCGAGGTGGTGAAAGATGAATTGGAAGACCGTGGAATATCACAACGAGCTTTTGCTTGTATGCTTGGAGTGTCATATTCTATGCTCAACGAGATTTTGAATGCCCATCGTCCGGTCACGGCATCGATGGCTCTGATGATTGAGGCAGCCCTTGGCTTGCCTGCAGACATGTTGATGAACCTCCAAGGATCATACAATCTCAACACAGCCCGCAATAACAGTGATGTAATAAACATGCTATCCAAGATACGGAGTGCAGCAGCAGTTTTGTGTAATCATTTGTAATATATTTTCTGATATTATGGCTAGTACTATGTGTCTTCTCAGCTATAATTGTATGTGTTGGGCTGCAATTAAAAAAGTATACACAATTGTGGAATCAGGTGACAGGTTGCTTGAATGGTTTTCAACAATCTCTAACCCATTTTATTAAGACTGTATTTGAGAAATTAAGGTTTAATTGTTTCCTGGAATATCTAAAATTATGAAATATGATGTTTTTATTAGTTACAGACGTGGTTTGAGCAAAAATGTAGCCCGTCTAATCAAGTCAGAATTAACTCAAAGACGTTTGAGCGTTTTTATTGATTTTGACGAATTGAAAGATGGAGCGTATGATAAAAGAATAAAGGATGCTATTGAAAGTGCTCCGGTGTTTTTAATAATACTCTCTAAGGGGTCTTTGGATAGATGTGTAAATGAGGATGATTGGGTGAGAAAAGAGATTCTTTATGCTGATAGAACTAAGAAACATATTATTCCAGTAGAAGTAGATAAATCTTTCCGAGATATTCCGGATTGTGTACCTTTGGAAATTAGAAATATTGTAGGACAGCATCAATTTTCTCAAATTGATACGGAAACATTATTACAGGTCTCTATTGATAAACTTGTAAACGACAGAATCGCTCCTATTGTTTCATCCTACAAAAAAGGTGCTGGCATAGCATATTTAAAAATAAGAACAGATATTGCCTGCAAATTATATATAGACAACATTGATTCGGGTGAAATATTACCAGGTTCTCTTAATAAGATACTGTTAGATTCGGGCGAATACGAGCTCCGTTTTGAAAGCCATATTAACCCTAAAGACTATGTTGTTGAATTAAATTATAAAATGGAGGGTTATGATAGGATATATGATGTTCACCTCTTACCAATACAAGAAAAACGAATAAAAGATGAGGAAGAGAATCGTGTAGCAGAGAATTTACAGGAACAGAAAAGATTAGAGAAGCTTCGCATAGATCGTGAAAGAAAAAAAGTAATGGCAATGCGGCAGGAAGAGCAGGAAGAAAAGATGCGGAAGAAAAAAATTGCACTTCCCTATAGAATAGCCTCGATTTTAGCTTCAGTCGTCTGCTTAGCTCTTCTAATTATCTGTAATAAAAAAGATCCATTTCTTCATCTTCTTTTCTACGATAGTAGTAATTTTGTATATATTTTCCCATTCATTGTTACACTTGTGTTTTCATTTTTAGTTTGGGTAAAATGTGCAACGTGGATTGATGATGGAAAATATTTGCACGTTGTTTTTTCTCTTATCTTTGTTTTATCGGGAATAATTGTATATCTTTTTGACGATCTGGATATTTATGCTTATTTTTTTGGTGGTGGTATTTTTGGAATTCCTGGGGTTTATTTGTTGTTTATCCCCTTTGTAGAAATGATTTTTGGTATGGATTGATAATGGAGTGAACATAACTCATTGCACACATCACATGATAGATAGTAACGTATATATTGGTAATTTGCCCGAAAAAAGCGCAGCATCTTGTACAGGAATGGTTACATGCTAATGCCAAGTAACTTATCGATATGTGGAATAATGATTATCCGCAATTATCCAAAAGTGACCCGAAGGGGCAACAAGCTGCCAGCTCAGGGAGATGCCCTGGGTAAAGTGAGGCACAATAATCGCCCTGAAAGGGCAAAAGCCTCATTAGGAAGTGACGCTTTTGCCCTTTCAGGGCGTATGTCACACGGCGGGCATACCCAGAGCGATGCTCAGGGCTAAGGGCTTTATGACCGTTCAGGCTGCCTATCGGGTTCAGTTGTGGCGGATTTGCAATCCGCCACAGTTTAGAAATGGATTTGCAATCCATATATAATTATTAAAGACTGATTGGGATTGAATGTTGGTGATATCCATAAATTGCCACCCTTAAAATAATGAATACTCTTCCACGCATAAAAAGCATAGAGGCTTTGCCGAATTATCTCCTCTCCGTTGTGTTTGACGATGGGAAGGCGGTGGTGTATGATGTTGGGGAGGATATTGAACAGGTTGAAGAGTTCCGCTTGCTGAAACAGGTACCTCACCAATGGAAGCAGGTGCAGGTGGACAGGAGCCGTACATGTGTGTATTGGAATGACAGAATTGACCTGCCTTCTGACACCTTGTATGAGTATGGCGTGCCTCAATATAATACCGGTGAAGAGAACTTGCCCCACGTTGCTGAGGACTGACTGCTACAGCAGTAAAAACAAGAATACTTATTTATTGCTTTTGGGCGATGAAGAAGGCGTAGCCGTAGTGGCGGTGGTAGCGGTGGTAGAGTTCGGCCTCTCGGCGTTGGTTGGCCACAAGGTTTATGGCCGTAGGGTTGTCGATATGGCGGGAGAGGAAGGCCTCTTGCGCCTTGACGGCAGGGGTGTAGAAGTGGTCTGTCCAGCAGATGTCGGGTAGGACGAACATGGCTACGGGGTGGTACCCTTCATCCTGTAGGGTGGAGAGTTTGGCACCGATGGTATCGATTTCGGGGTAGGCATCGAGCCAGAATTGCTCAATCTCTGTGGGCCGTTGGTTGGTGAGCCATACGGCATCGGAGACGGCTATATAGCCATTGGGACGCAGGTATTGCCGCCACTCATGCACTCCTCGCTTGAAACCTATATTGTAGATGGCACCTTCACACCATAATAGGTCAAAGGACTCAGGGGTGAATGGCAGCTGGCACATATCGCCGACCACAGGATTGACGCGGTGTTGCAGACCTTCTTGCTGGCATCGGGACTGTAGCTTGTTGATAAAAGTGGGAAATAGGTCGAGGGCCGTGATGCGGCAGGGGGTATGGCGGGCAAGGGTGAGCGTTGGCGTGCCGGTGCCACAGCCGAGGTCGGCGATGGCTGACTGCTCTGTCAGTCCATCGATAAAGGAAAGCGCGCGGAGGGTGGAGGAATCACTTCCAGGCCCTTGACGGTCCATGCTGGAGAAATATTCGCATATCAGATTGAAGTCGAAATCATGGATGGAATTGTTGTCGTTGTTCATAGTTGTGGGGGAATGTGGGAATAATGATTAATAAATAAACGAATTCAAAAAATCAAGCATTCTTATTGTTTATCGGAGGCGAAATGAAATTAAGTGTAGTTGGTGTTCGAGGCAACTGCTTGGTGCGTGGCGCTGAAGTTGCGGGGGCTTTGAGAGGTTTGCCGTTTGAACCAGGTGCCGAATGTGGACTGGTTGGGGAAGCCCAGTGCGGAGGCGATTTCTTTGATGGTCTGGTTGCCGCTGTGCAGCAGTTGGACGGCTTGGTGCAGCCGGTGGCGGTCAATCCATTCGGTGGGGGTATGGCCAGAGGTCTGTTTTACACAGATGGAGAGTCTTTTCGAAGTGATGTTCAGCTGGGAGGCATACCAGTCGAGTGAGGAGTGTTGGCGGAAGTGTTGCTCCACCAGACGCAGGAATTGTTCGGTGTGCAGTTCGGCCGCTGTGGCTATGAGCTGGGTGGCAGAGCTGTGGAAGTAGGGGCCGAAGCCATAGAACCATGCCTCGAAGAGAAGGGGTAGCACGCGGTCGAGGTTGGGGTGGGAGGGCTGGTTGAGCAATCCTCGCACCATCCCGATGAAATTCAAGAGAGCGTCTTCCATTCCCTCGGCCAGTGTGGTGACGGGTTGCCGTTGGACGGAGAGCAGAGTGCGGTAAGGGCTGCCGAGGTTAAGGCTGTTGGTGAAACGTTCGGAAAGGAGCATGGTGATGGCCCGGAAGTCGGGGCTTGCCTCGCGGGTGTCGATAATCATTCCGGGCAGTGCTATGAGAACCTGTCCGGCAGTGAGCAACAGGTGGTGATAGTTGAGATGTAAATCAAGTGTCCCGCTATGGCACAAAAGGCAGACAATCTTGTCGGTCATAATTTCCCGTCCTGCCACGAGTGGCATTACAGAGTCCATCGACAGGCCTTCGTCAAGAAGGTATATGTCGTCACCATAGTGACACATTGTCATTCTGTGCTCGAATTGTTCATGCAGGTTGTTCATGGTTACATAACGTGAAATTGTTTTGTATAGTATATTCTCTGTTTGGTTTTGCTGTATTTTCGATTATTATGTGTTGAAAGTAGTACCTTTGCACAAAATTTTAAATAGCAAGATATGTATTTGAAACGTTCATTTAAATCTGTAGTTATGCTCATGATGACGGTCACTATATGTGGCATGGCTGGAGCGCAAAACAACAACGCAATGGAACAGAACCGTAAAAACCGTGTTGCCGACACTGTGAAAAGCGGCTATCAGAAGAATGAGGACGGTGTGGTCAAGGGTTATAAGGCAATAGAGGGTGGTGTGGTAAGTGGTTATACTGCCATCCAAGACGGAGTAGTAGAAGGCTTCACACGTATCAGCGATGCCTTCGTCAAGAAATTCCTCATGCGAGAGGGTGAAACATTTGAAGAGACCAAGGCTCGTATTGCCCGGGAGGAGGAAGAGTTGCGTTGCCAGAACGGGGAGCGAGCCGCTCAAAGCGGTGAACGATCCAACATTGTTCAAGAAAAAAATAGTATCAAGAAATAACCACCAAAATTTTGTTCTAAAATGAAGAAAAACATTTTTATCATCACAGCAATGCTTGCCGTTATGGGTACAGCAATGGCTCAGAGACAGAGACAACGACCAACCGTATGTTCCGTACAGGCTATCGTGCCGACATCCAGCTGGAGGCTAACACTTACAAGCAGTCGTTTATTAGCACTTCGCATGGCTACAGCTTTGGCAGCGGACTATATATAGGAGGAGGTGCTGCGTTTGGAGTGGAGTATCAGCCCGGTTTCGAGTCAGAGCCAGCCTATTTGTCGTCGCTGTTTATAGACGGGAAGTATACATTGACACAATGGAGAGTGGTCCCCTTCGTCGCATTGCGCACTGGCTCCATCATCACGATTGAGGAGAACCCTGCCGGTCGATTCTTTGTCAATCCTGCCGTTGGTGTAGACTGGGGTCGCATCTCAATCAAGGTTGGGTATGAATTCCAGACTTCGGCCGGTAGCATGGCCACCTTTGGTTTAGGTTTCAACTTCTGATGTCGAAGGATTATTCTAAAGCCCTGCCTTGTTGGTGGGGCTTTTTTTTGTTCTGGATGGTATATCAATTATTCTGTTTGGTACGGAGGGTGCCGTATTTCTATTATAATGTGTATCTTTGCAAAGGTTATGAATAAAAAACTGATTGTACTAATTACTATTCTGCTCCCTATAATTGTGGGAGCCCAGCAGATGCCGCCCGTCACAGGAGCCGAAGGAGTGGTGGTGGACGTGAGAACTGGTGAGCCCATACCATTCGCCCAAGTGGTCTTTGTCGGGTCGAAAGTGGGTACGACTGTTGACACGTCAGGCCATTTTAAGGTAGAGAACCGGCAGGGGTTCGTCTCTCTCATGGTTGGATTTGTGGGCTATAAGAAACAAATCCTCACTTTGCAGGCTAACCGCGTGACAAGTGGTTTGCGAATAGAGTTGGAGCCAGATGTTTATAATCTTGGTGAGGTGAAGGTCACCGCTTCACGCCGCAAAGGACACTACAGTCGACACAACAATCCTGCCGTTGACTTGGTGAACGATGTGATTGCAAACAAGGAGGTCATGCGTCCGCAAACAGACACAACATGGACAGAGTATGAGAAGACTATTCTTGCTCTCGACCGTTTTGATTTCGATTTTGAGCGCAATGCGCTGTTAGAGAAGTTTGCTTTTCTGCGCAAATATGTCGACACAACACAGTTTAACAAGACCCCCGTGCTTACAATAGGCTTACGCGAGACGCTGTCCAAAGGAAGCCGGGTGGTGGCGCGACAGTCCAGCGGAATAGACAATCTGTTGGACTGGGAAGGTCTTGCCGCCAACCTTGATGCAATGTTCACTCGTATTGATATCTTCGACAACACAATTGACTTGATGCTCAATCGTTTTATCAGCCCGTTGTCGTCTACTATGGCGGTCGCATACTATCATTACTACATAGAGGATACCGTTGCTATAGGTGGTGAGCGATGCGTTAAGCTTATGTTTGTGCCCGTAAACCGTGAGAGTTTTGGCTTCACAGGTCACCTTTACATCACCACAGAGGGGCACAGGCTGTTGCGTTATTCCATCAGTGTTCCGCCGCAAATCAATATGAATTTTGTCAGCGACTTGAGCCTTGACGAGACGTTTGTGCCGATGTCCGATGGTCGGCTGCACTCGAAAGAAATGCACACATATACCCGATTCTATATCTTTAAGAATTGGCGGCAGTTGTATGCCCATCATGCCGTTTATAATGTAGATAAACGGTTGTCTGGGTCGATGGACATCGCCGATATTCATCAAGGCGACAGCCTGGCCTATCTCAATAATCTGCGTCCGGTTCCACTCTCGGCCAAGGAGACGGTGATAGACAGTTTGGTGACGGAGTTGCGACGGGTGCCGGAGTTTAACACCGCTATCAAGGCGGTGGAAATCATCGGATCGGGTTATGTGGCCACAGACCGGGACCGAGAGCGGAGTCTCTTCGATTTTGGACCTATCTATAATCTCATTAGCCTCAACCCTGTGGAGGGTATTCGGTTGAGGGTTGGCGGAATGACTACGGCTAATTTGAACGACCATTGGTTTATGAATGGTTACCTTGCGTTTGGTTCCCATGATCAGCGTCTTAAATATTCTGCTACGGCCATCTATAGCTTTCGTCCCAAAGAGTTTCATCCTTTTGAGTCGTTGCGCCACGCCTTGTATTTGACTTCAAGCTATGACATTGAAAACCCCGGCCAGAACACTGACTTGCTGGATCGGGACAATATCTTGATGTCGCGTTGGCCATCGTTGCCACCCACAGCGATGCAATATGCCCGTCGGGTGGTGTTGCGCTATGAACATGAATGGCAGAATCGCCTGAGTCTCGATTTGTGGATGCAATATGCCGATATAGAGCCGGCAGGTGCGTTGTCGTACCGCCGCATTTCGGCCGATGGCCGCCTCACCGATGTAGGTCGTTTCTCCGACTGGCAGGCAGGTGTGCAGCTGCGCTATGCCCCAGGTGAGCCTCTGTATAATAACCGCTTGGGACAGGAGTCGCCGTTTAATCTTAGCAAAGATGCCCCAGTGTTCCGTTTGCGACATACGGTCGGCCGTACGGACTACCGTTTCACATATCAGCGTACCGACATTATTGCCGAGAAGCGGTTCTGGCTCTCTTCGTTTGGCCATATTGACACCAGGCTCCACACGGGTGTGGTCTGGAACCGTGTCCCCCTGTCGTCGCTCTTCACTCCACAGAGCATTTTTTCGCTCTACCTCTCGCCCAATACATTCACCCTGATGCGACCGATGGAGTTTGTGGCCGACCAGTGGGTGGCACTCCATGCCACTTATTATTTGAAGGGCTGGATTCTGAACCGTATACCGTTGCTGAAAAAACTGCGTCTGCGCGAGGTTTTGTCGTTCAGTGGCATTTATGGCTCGCTGTCGCCTAAGAATAACCCCGGTTATGGATACGAGGGATTATATGCATTGCCTGAAAGCTCTTCGCTCTTTACGACAACTCCTTATATGGAGGTGGGTATTGGTGTTGAGAACATCCTGCGTTGCATACGCATTGATTATGTGCGCCGTCTCACTTATACGGCGGGACTCGGCGGTCGCGATTTGGGTGGCATTAGAATTGGTTTTCGTTTAACAATATAATAGTAATTATGACTATGAAAAAATCAGCAATATTGTTGTTTGTCCTTTTGCCCTTGCTGCTCTGTGCCCAAGGTGTTGATTCGGTCAAGGTAGTTAATTATGGTGTTCGTGCTTCGGCTAATGTATCGCAGTTGGTGCTGCATGGGATTCCCCGGGATATTGACCCATCGCCTTCGGTGGGTGTAGAGGGCGGGGCGTATCTTGATTTCAATATAGGGAGGCGGTTTTTTGTCCGCTTCAATGCGCTCTACAGTTTCCAACGCAGCACGTTAGTGATGGACGGCATACTGTGTGGCCTTGCTTCGTCCAGTGTTGAGATACCGGTATATGCCGCTTGGCGTTTTGGTAGCCGCAGTTCGGGTTGGGGTTTTGTGGGAGTGGGTCCTTATACGGAGTTCATTGTCTGGGGTAGGCTGGAGACGGAGGATGGCGCGTTCAACCCTTATCACCATGTGATTGATGTTGATGCAATCACGGGACATGAGACTTTTGCCATGGCCGACAGCCATTCTGGGTTTGGTGCCGTGATTGGCTATGAACTGCCGTGTGGCTTTTTTATCGATTTTACAGCTCAGATGGCTCTCACGGATTTGCTGGCTTTCGACCACGGCGATGGTATGTGGGTGCGTCCGTTGAAGTCGACACTCGGTCTTGCATGGCGTTTCTGAAATACCCGGGCGATGCCAACGATTTGGCTCGTTTTCATCCGTCAGAATTATTACTGGCAAAGTAGGCGATGATGGCTTTGGCTTTGGCGGGGCCTACCACTTTGGCGAGGTCGGCCTCGGTCTGGAGGCGGACTTCTTTGAGACTGCCGAATTTGAGCAGGAGGTCGCGAGCGGTCTTCTCGCCGATGCCGGGGATGTCGGTGAGGGCAGTGCGGAAGGTGCCTTTACTGCGTTTGTCTTTATGAAATGTGATGGCGAAGCGGTGCACCTCGTTCTGTAGGTTCTCCAGCATGTGGAAGAGGGGATCGGTGGGTTTGAGACCCACCACCTGCGGCGGGAAGCCGTAGAGGAGTTCGGAGGTGTGGTGGCGGTCGTCCTTGGCCAGTCCTGCTATGGGGATTTCGAGATGGAGCTGGTCTTGTATCACCTGTCGCGCCACTTCCATCTGCCCTTGTCCACCATCCACCACCAACAGTTGTGGTAGCCCGGTGCCCGGGTTGTCATTATTTTGTCCCTCGTCCGACAGGCGTTTGTAGCGGCGGTAAATCACCTCGGCCATCGAGGCATAGTCGTCCGGCCCCTCGACGGTCTTGATATTATATTTGCGGTACTCCTTGCGGTTGGGCTTGCCGTTGGTGAAACGCACCATGGCTGCCACAGGGTAGGCACCCTGAATGTTTGAGTTGTCGAAGCACTCGATGTTGACAGGCAGCATGGGGAGGTTCAAGGCTTTCTGGATGCGCTCCAGCAGGTGCTGGTTGCGGCGTGAGGGGTCGGCCTCGTCGGGGTTGACCAGGGCGCGCTGGTGGCGACATTGGATCTGGTAGGCCTTCACGTTGCGCATGGAGAGTTCGAGCAGCTGGAACCGGTCGCCACGTGTGGGGATGGTCTGTTTGAGGTATTCCTCAGGCAGGTCGGGCACAGCGATGGGCAGCACGGCCTCGCGGGCTGTGCTCTCGGTGCGCTCATGGAGGGTGGGGATGGCGGTGGAGAGAATCTCCTCGTCGGTCTCGTCGAGCTGTTTCTTCACCTCGTGCGAGAAACTGTAGATGATGCTGCCATTCTTGATGCGCATCATGTTGACGTAGGCATACTTCTCGTCGGACACAATGCCGAACACATCCACATCCTTCACGCTGGTGTTGACCACCGTGGAGCGGCTCTGATACTCCTCAAGGCGGCGGATGCGCCGTTTCATCACCTCGGCCTCCTCGAAGCGCAGCTGGTCGGCCAGCGACAGCATCTCGTGCTTCATCTCCTCCACGATGTCGGAAAAATTGCCCTTCAATATATTCCGGATATTGTTGATATCGGCCATATATTCCTCGTGGCTTTGCAGCCCGGCGCAGGGGGCTTTGCACAGGCCTATCTGATGTTTCATGCAGGGGCGTTTCTGCATGGTGTTGCATTTGCGGTAGGAAAAGAGTTGGTCGATAATGTCCTGTAGCTCGCGCAGGATGCGCTGGTTGGGATAGGGGCCGAAGTACTGCCCTCGGTGCTGATGGTTGCGGGTGAAGAGCAGCCGGGGGTATTCCTCATCTGTGATGCAGAGATAGGGATAAGTCTTGTCGTCCTTCAGCATGCTGTTATAGCGGGGCTGATAACGCTTGATGAGGTTGTTCTCCAACAGCAGGGCATCGACCTCGGTGGCCACCACCGTGACACGGATGTCGTAGATGTGGCGCACCAGCATCTTGATTTTGGCGCTCTTGTCCTCATAGTGTGAGAAGTAGGAACTGACGCGCCGCTGCAAGTTGCGCGCCTTGCCCACATAGATGACTGTCCCCGACTCGTCGAGGTGCTGGTATACACCGGGCGTTTCGGGGATGGTCTTCAGCCGCATGGCTATGCGGTCGATATTCTTGTTGATGGAGGCGTCAATCATCTACTCGGGGTATTCGAGTTTGGCTTTTGTGACGTTCAGGTGGAGGGATTTGATGCCGTGAATCTCATATTTGTTCGTGCGCTGTCCGATGGTGATGGTATGTGTGCCCGTGGTGTTGAAGAAGTAGAACTGGCGCACGGTCTGTGTGGCGGACATGGTGCCGTCGGGGTTGGCGTGGGCAAGCCATTTGCCATCCTGATTGCGAAGCACGAGGGTGCTGAAGAGGGTGCGTTTCTCGGTGGAGGGACTCTCAATCTCGATAGTGACAGGGACAGAAGGCAGCTGGTAGCGCATGGTGTCCACCGTCACGCTGAGCACGAAGTTGTAACAGTCTTCAGTGTTCGGGGCCTCAACCTGGAATTTCTCGGGCTGGAACCGCATCCAGGTGTCGTTTTGGAAAGTGCGCGTCTCGTCGAGGAGCGTCTTGTTTGCACACGAGCAAAGCAGTGCGGTGCAGAGCAGGGTGCCGAGGGCTGCGATATGTGAAATCTTCATGTGTTTGACTATTGTTTGTTGGTGAGAGACTGGAGGATTTGAATGGCGTTGGTGGCGGCACCTTTGCGCAGGTTGTCGGCCACCACCCATAGGTTGAGGGTGCGGGGCTGAGAGGGGTCGCGGCGCACACGGCCCACAAACACCTCGTCGCGGTGGTGAGCCATGACGGGGGTGGGGTAGAGGTTGTGCGAAGGGTCGTCGCAGAGTATCACGCCGGGAGTGGAGGCCAGCAGACGGTTCACCTCGTCGATGTCGAACTCTTCGTGGAACTCGATGTTGGCGCTCTCGCTGTGGCCGCCCACTACGGGTACACGGGCCACGGTGGCCGACACCATGATGTCGGGCGAGCGCAATATCTTGCGGGTCTCGTTGACCAGTTTCTCCTCCTCGGTGGTGTAGCCGTCGGGCAGGAAATCGCCGCCGTGGGGGAAGAGGTTGCGGAATATCTGGTTGGGATAGGCGGGGTCGTAGTCAGCCTGGGGGTCCTCTTCGATGCTTTGGCGCAGATGCGAGCAGTCGGAGTGGTGGTTGAAGAAATAGTTCTCCTCGGTTTCTAACTGGCGGACGGCCTTAATGCCGGTGCCGGTGATGCTTTGATAAGTGGAGACCACCAGGCGGCGGATGCGGTAGCGCTCGTGCAGCCGCGAGAGGGCCAGCACCAGCTGTATGGTGGAGCAGTTGGGGTTGGCAATGATGCGTGACGAGGGTGTCACCGTGTCCATATTGATTTCGGGCACTACCAGCGGCACCTCAGCGTTCATACGCCAGCACGACGAGTTGTCAATCACCGTGCAACCCACCGCTGCAAAGCGCGGTGCATATTGGCGAGAGGTAGAAGCCCCGGCCGAGAAAACGGCATAGTCGGGTCGGGCCTCGATGGCGTCGTCGACGCTCATCACCGTCAGTTTGCGGCCCGCAAAATCTATCTCTTTTCCGACGGATTTAGAGGAAGCCACTGCCAGCACTTCACATTGGGCGAATCCACGTTCCTGCAGCACTTGCAGCATCACGCCACCCACCAGTCCGGTGGCTCCCACCACAGCTATTTTCATATAGATAGAGCTTTTAGTTATCTTATCAGGGTTATCGTCCCCTTCAGTTCCTGAGTCATGAGGGGTTCAAGCGAATTGCGGTAGCGCATAATGTAGACATACGTGCCTTGTTCGCAGGGTCTACCTTCGAGGTCGTTGCCATCCCAGTAGCCTCCAGGACATTCGAAGTAGGCCACTTGCTGCCCGCGCCGGTTGTAAATCCAGCAGTATACCGTTGTCACATTACCTTGGATATAGGGCATAAAGCGGTTGTTATCCTCCTTGCCGGGGGTGAACACATTGGGCACAAACTCGGAGATACGGTGCAGCGGGATGACCACCTCGGCGGTGTCATCGCAACCGTAGTCGTTATGCACAGCCAGACGCACATCGATGCTGTCCACCCCGCTCAGCGGGAAAATGACACTGGTCTGGGGTTCGGTGCTGGTGCGCTCATAGGGCAGCATCCATAAACGGCTGTCGTGGCCATAGCTGAGGTCGGTGAGGTCAATAGTAAGCTCGTCGATGGTGGCCACCTCAGGGCTATGGCCGATGATGGCTTTCATGGGCACGAAGGTAAAGTCGAGCGAAACAATACTGTCGCAGCCCCATTTGTTTTTCAGCACCACAGTGTCCTGCGCGCGAGTATCGTCGTTGTCTTGGCTATAGGTGCGGCCGTTGAGCCAGGTGTGGGGCTTGCAGTCGGTAACATAGTCGGTGTTGTAACTCAGGTCCGACACCTCAAGGTGCAGATAGCGGGTGCTGTCGCACTCGGTGACGGAGTAGTAGTGCTTGCTTGTGTCCACCGGGTTGCGGAAAGTCATCCCGTTCCATGTGTAGGAGTCGCCACGGCAGATACCGGCAGTGTCGTAGAACTGATAGTTGGGATAGGTGGTAATCAAAATGCTGTCGTAGTTGTTGCAGCCGTTGGCGAAGGAGGCGGTGCAATAAATCCAAGTGGAGTCGATCTTGTTTTCGGTCATCAGGCCGGTCTGGTCGTTGAGGGTCATGAAGGTGCCGGTGGCCGTATAGGCGCTGGTGGGCATAACGGTGGTCTCGCCATTGATTTCCTTGACGGCGCTCCAGCCGCATGAATCGAGGGTCTGCGACGAGGGGTATTCCAGGTGGACCGAAGTGCGCTCGCCTTCGCAAATCTCTTCATGCTCTGCCACGATGCTCATTTGGCGCGAGGTGTCCATGCCGACGGTGATGGTGTCGCGCATACTGTTGGCGTCCAGACCATACCAGTAACCATTGGCACCCTGATAGGCGCATTTCACCATATAGCGGGTAGTCCGGGTGGGGGTGACGCGCACGGTGGTGTGTTCTGGGTCGAGATATGAGCCGTTGGTGTCAGCGGGGTCGGAGGTGAATTCCACCGAGTCGATGATATTGCCGTTGGCATCCTCAATCAGGCGCCACCAGCTGGTATTGCTGACGGTCTCGCCCTGGGGGGTGAATCGCCAAGCCTCGTAGGACACGGTGTCTGTCCATCCGCCGGTTTGGTTGCCGCGGTCCGGAGCCACAAAAGCCCCGGGCGAGTTGGGCAGGATATAATAGGAGGGCTGACCTAAGTAGTCGAATTGATGATAGTGGCTCTCTTGGGTCTGGCCGGTGGCGTTCTGAATGCCGACTATGCCTTTGCCGCCGTTGGTGGAAGAGCAGCAGGCTCGGTGTTTGATATGCACCTCGATGATGTTCGTCCCCTCATAACATACAATCTGGTATGTGCAGCGGTTGTTGAGGTTGTTGCTGTATAGGAAGAGCGGCACCTCGTTGACGCTGGCGCAGAGGTGGCGGCAGGGATACTCGCCGCCCACATAGCGGAACATGCCCTGCGTTGCCGTCAAGCCACGGGGGTCGATGTCTTCATACACCCCGTAGATGGCATTCTTCGACGTGTTGTGGGAAGTGCTGAAATCAGCACGGGGGATGGGAATGCTGTACTGGTAGTCGCAGTAAGTGCCAGCCTGGGTCGAGTTGAACGACACCAGCCCGTTCGAACCTACGTTGGCCTGGGTGTAGGGGACGCCGAAGAACATGAATGTGAAGGGGAATGAAATCATGGTACTTTCCCATTGGTCATCTTCCGAAACGTTGAGGCGGGTACCGGCATGGAACGTGGGGTCGACCGGATTGTAGGGTATCGACTCGACTGTGTACATTCCATTGAAATGCTGTGTGGTGATGAACGATGTGCAGTGCAGCACAAGGCTTCTGTTTCTGCAGTCCACCACGGTGTCCCATCCGTTAGCGACACATGTGGGCGACAGCTCATGGTCGTATTTTGCATCCACTGTGATGGTAGGACATTGCGCTTTGGCAGTTCCTGCAAGGCTTAGTGTCATGGCAACCAGTATTGCTGCGCGCGTCAATCTTTGCTTCATTCTGTTGAAACTGTTTTTAGTTCGTATTGCTGATATTTTTCCGTAACGCAATATATATATTTATATTGTGAAGTGTCTTTCCTGAAGACATGGAAAAAGGGTTTTGTGACCGTTTTTTATATCTTTTTATGATTAGAGTGGGCTGCTGGAGCCTGCCGGAGGGGCTGTCGGTCCCCCACTTGGCTGCTTTTTTGTATCCATATACACCCTATTTCTTTTCTTGTTTAGAAATAATATAGAGGAGAACAAGAAAATACATAGTGTGTAAATAGAAACAATGTGGCGTGGCTGGGGACAAACGACGCCGGGTGCTCCACTGCGGTGGGGCACCCGGCGGGAAAGGGTATAGGGTGGCTCGTTATTTGTCGATGCGCATGTGGTAGAAGGAGCGGTAGGCGAAGACGATGGCCACGGCCAGGAACACAAGTCCCACCCAGGGGGCTATGTGGCGGAAACCTTCGCTGATGGCAATCTCCATGGCCAGCACGCCGAAGAGGGTGGTGAACTTGATGATGGGGTTGAGGGCCACGGAGGAGGTGTCCTTGAAGGGGTCGCCCACGGTGTCGCCCACCACGGAGGCGTCGTGCAGGGGGGTGCCTTTGGCTTGCATGTCCACTTCGACCACTTTCTTGCTGTTGTCCCATGCGCCGCCGGCGTTGGCCATGTAGACGGCTTGGAACAGGCCGAAGACGGCGATGCTGATGAGGTAGCTGATGAAGAGGCACACGGCGTTCTGGCCGCCGATGCTGTCGGGCGAGGAGAAGCAGGCAAAGGCCAGCGCGAAACAGAAGATGGCGATGAAGATGTTGATCATGCCTCGTTGTGCGTAGTTGGTGCAGATCTTGACCACTTCCTGGCTCTTCTCGGCGTCGGCCTTTTTTGGTGCGTTGGCGTCGAGTTTGATGTTGTTCTCAATATATTGTACGGCACGGTTGGCGCCGGTGGTGACGGCCTGCATGGAGGCGCCGGTGAACCAGTAGATGACGCAGCCGCCAAGGATGAAGCCGATGATGGAGTAGGGGTTGAGGAGGTTGAGGATGGAGGCAGGCTCGATGCCGAGGGTTTTCTGGATGAGCAGGATGAGGGAGAAGATCATGGTGGTGGCGCCCACGACGGCGGTGCCTATGAGGACGGGTTTGGCCGTGGCCTTGAAGGTGTTGCCCGCGCCGTCGTTGGCTTCGAGGTAGTATTTGGCTTTCTCGAAGTCGGGGTTGAAGCCGAATTGCTGTTTGATTTCGTTGGTGGCTTTTTCTTTGTCGTCCTCGATGAGGGAGAGTTCGTAGACGCTCTGGGCGTTGTCGGTGACGGGGCCGTAGCTGTCGACGGCTATGGTGACGGGGCCCATGCCGAGCATGCCGAAGGCCACGAGGCCGAAGGCGAAGATGGAGTAGTAGTCGCCGAAGATGGGGGCGAGGTTGAAGGCGGAGGAGGTCATGTAGGCTATGATCATGAGCACGACGAACACCAGCCCGGTCCAGAAGGCGCCCATGTTGCCGGCCACGATGCCGGAGAGGATGTTGAGCGAGGCTCCGCCCTGTTCGGATGCGCGGACCACTTCCTTGACGTGCTTGGAGGTGGGGGAGGTGAAGAATTTGGTGAATTCGGGGATGAGGGCAGCGCCGAGGGTGCCGCAGCTGATGATTACGGCCAGGGCAAGCCAATAGTTGTTGCCGAGGGGGCCGAGGAGGTAGTAGCTGGCGAGGAAGGTGCCGGCGATGCTGAGGAGCGAGGTGAGCCAGACGAGGCTGGTGAGGGGTTTTTCGAAGTTGAGGTCGTCGGAGCGGCCGTAGCGGGCTTTGGCCAGGGCGCCGTTGATGTAGTAGGCCAGCACGGATGCCACGATGCCGAGGATGCGCATGACGAAGATCCATACCAGGAGGCGCACTTGGTATTCGGGCGGCACGGCCAGAAGAATGAAGCTGACGAGGGCCACGCCGGTGACGCCGTAGGTCTCGAAACCGTCGGCGGTGGGTCCGATGCTGTCACCCGCGTTGTCGCCCGTGCAGTCGGCTATGACGCCGGGGTTGCGGGGGTCGTCCTCGCCGATTTTGAAGACCACTTTCATGAGGTCGCTTCCGATGTCGGCTATTTTGGTGAAGATGCCGCCGGCTATTCGGAGGGCGCTGGCGCCCAGGCTTTCGCCGATGGCGAAGCCGATGAAGCAGCTGCCAGCCAGGTGCTCGGGCATGAAGAGGAGGATGACAAGCATGAGGACGAGCTCGATGCAGATGAGGACGATGCCGATGCTCATGCCGGCACGCAGGGGGATGTTGAGGAGGTCGAGGGGTTTGCGGCGCAGGGAGGCGAAGGCCATGCGGCTGTTGGCGTAGGTGTTCATGCGGACGCCGAACCAGGCCACGCCGTAGGAACCGAGGATGCCGATGACGGTCCAGGCCAGCACCAGGCACACGGCTCCGGCCGACATGTGGCTGAGCACACCGAAGTAGAGAGCGATGGCTGCCCCGATGAAGAGGAACAGCACTATGAGGAATTTGCCTTGCTGCTTGAGGTAGGTGGAGCAGGTCTTAAAAATCACGTCGCCGATTTCGAGCATGGATTTGTGGGCCTTGAGGCGACGTACCTTGAGGAATTGCCAAATGCCGAAGAGCAGGCCAAGCACTACAATGAGGAATCCCCAATAGAGAATTTGGGTGTCGGGATTGTGTGCAAAGCCTTTGGGCATTTCCAAATCCGCTTCGCTTGCAGAGGCAAAAACAGGGAGCGCAAGGGAAGCCAGAGTAGTAGCTAATTTTTTCATAGACAGATTTATTTATTAATGATAGGTGTTTTATTTGTGATACAAAGATACTAATTTTCCCAATGATACAAAAAAAAATTGTATTTTTGCAATCTGATTTATTACACTGAAAAGACTGAAAAGATTATGATAGAGACGAATCTTCAAAAGGCTGTGGCCGATGCCCTGAAGCAGCTCTACGGTATGGATGTGGCACCTGAGAGTGTGGTGCTGCAGGCTACGAAAAAGGAGTTTGCGGGCGACTATACTGTAGTGGTTTTCCCTTATGTGAAACAGGCGCGCAAGTCGCCGGAGCAACTGGCCGGCGAGCTGGGAGCGGCGGTGAAGGAAGCCGTGGACGAGGTGGCCGACTATAACGTTATTAAAGGTTTCTTGAACTTTGTGGTGTCCGACCGCTATTGGGAGGACTTTGTGTCGACCAAGGTGTCGGACAGCTGCTACGGCCTGAAGCAGGCCGACCCGCAGGAGAAGCCCGTGGTGGTGGAGTATTCGTCGCCCAACACCAACAAGCCCTTGCATCTGGGCCATATACGCAACAATCTGTTGGGGTGGTCGGTGAGTGAATTGCTGGCTGCCAATGGCGCCAATGTGAAGAAGGTGAACTTGGTGAACGACCGCGGCATACATATTTGCAAGTCGATGCTTGCTTGGTTGCGCTATGGCAACGGCGAGACCCCTGAGAGCAGCGGCATGAAGGGTGACCACCTGGTGGGTAAGTACTATGTGGAATTCGACAAGCATTATAAGGAGGAAGTGAGCCAGCTGGTGGCGCAGGGTATGGACGAGGAGGAGGCTAAGAAACAGGCTCCGCTGATGGTGGAGGCACAACAGATGCTGAAACGCTGGGAGGAGGGTGACAAGGAAATCCGCGACCTCTGGACCCGGATGAACGGATGGGTGTATGCCGGATTTGACGAGACATATCGCAAGATGGGTGTCGGTTTTGACAAGGTGTACTATGAGTCGAACACATATCTGCTGGGCAAGGAGTTGGTGCAGAAGGGTCTGGATATGGGTGTGCTGTTCCGCAAGGAGGACGGCTCGGTGTGGTGTGACCTGACGGCCGACGGCTTGGACCAGAAGCTGCTGCTCCGCAAGGACGGCACCTCGGTCTACATGACGCAGGACTTGGGCACAGCCTTGCTGCGCCACAATGATTTCGGCGCCGAACGGCTCATCTATGTGGTGGGCAATGAGCAGGACTACCATTTCAAGGTGCTGAAGCTGATACTCGGCAAACTGGGCTTCGACTGGGCCGACAAGGTTTACCACCTGTCGTATGGCATGGTGGAGCTGCCCAATGGCAAGATGAAGTCGCGTGAGGGCACGGTGGTGGATGCCGACGACCTGATAGCCGAGATGGAGGTGACGGCCGAGGAAATGTGCCGCGACCACGGCAAGAACGATGACATGACGCCTGAGCAGCAGAAGGACTTGTACCACATGCTGGCGTTGGGTGCCTTGAAATATTTTATCTTGAAGGTGGATCCCACCAAGAACATGCTGTTCAACCCGGCTGAGAGTATCGACTTCAATGGCAACACGGGTCCGTTTATCCAGTATACCCATGCCCGCATACGCAGCATTGTGCGCAAGGCGGCAGAGCAGGGTGTGCAGCCCGAGGCGGCACTGGCGTCGCCGGTGGCACTTACGGAGAAGGAACGCGCGGTGGTGAAGTGTCTGCACGACTTGCCTTCCATCGTGGCCTCGGCTGCGGCCAATTATAGTCCCGCCATGGTGGCCAACTACGCTTTCGACTTGGCCAAGAGTTTCAACAGTTTTTATCAGGACACCCCAATCTTGCGGGAGACGGATGAGAACTTGCGCATGTGGAGGGTGAAGCTTTGCTCTCTGGTGGCGCTTTCGTTGAAGAACACGATGCGCATTCTCGGCATTGAGGTGCCGGAGCGTATGTGATGGAATATAAACGGTTGGTATGTATTTCACAGAATCTATTTCGATACCGAATTACCTGTGCGACTGCCACGACCGGCTCACAATGTGGGGGCTGGCAAGGCTCTTGCAGGAGGCGGCGGGACACCATGCTGAGATGGCAGAGCTGGGTTTCCGCCAGTTGATTGACAAGGGTAAGGCATGGGTGCTTTGCCGCATGTATTTTGTGGTGGACCGTATGCCCAAGGAGGGCGAGAAGGTGACGGTGCGCACGTGGTCGCGCGGCACCGATGGCTTGTTCGCGTTCCGCGACTTTGAGTTGATTGACCCACAGGGGGTGGCAGTCACCTGCTCCACCTATTGGGTGATAATTGATTTCGAGAGCCGCAAGGCGATGCGGATACATGAGTTTTGGAACGACATCGAGTCGCATCCCGATTGTGCCACGGACCGTGACCACTTGGACCGTCTGCGTTTGCCCCGCGACGGGGGTGTGCCCTACACGGCTGCCCAGTTTGCAGTGAGGCCCTCCATGCTGGACCACACGTTCCATGTGAACAACGCTGAATACATCAAATGGGCATTCGACTATCTGCCCCAAGCGGCTCCGCAGGAGGCTCCCTATCGCTTTGCGATTGAGTTCCTGTCCGAGACCATGCCCGACGAGACAGTCACCGTGCAGGTGTATGCTCCCGGCGGCGAGGGTGGCTCCACATTCTTTAAGATTTCCAATCCCCGCACAGCCGCAGTGCTGGCGGCTTTGATGCCAAGATAACAAAGAGATGATGAAACGATACGTCGCTTTTGCCTTGCTGCTTCTGCTGGTGTCTCCCTCGCAGGCGCAAGTGTTCCGAAACCTTTTTCACAAAAAGAAAAATGTAGAAGTGGCAGACACCGTGAAAGGTCTGAAACGCATAGAAGAGGTGATGAACTTATTGCAGACCCATTATGTGTCCGACCCCAACACCGATAAATTGAGCGAGGACGCGGTGAGGAACATGCTCCGCACGCTGGACCCCCACAGCATTTATGTCCCTGCCCGCGAGGTGCAACGTACCAACGAGGCCTTGCAGGGCAATTTCGAAGGGGTGGGAATCACCTTCGCCGTGATGGACGACACCATCAGGGTGCAGGAGGTGCTGGCCGGAGGACCAGCCGAAAAGGTGGGCATGCTGCCTGGCGACAAGTTTCTGAGTATCGACAATGTGATGGCCACAGGCGACAGCGCCAAGAACTCTTTCGTGTTGCGCCATCTGCGTGGCAAGAAAGGCACCACGGTGGTCGTCGACGCCCTGCGCGGCAGAGATTCAATCACGTTCCACATGGTGCGTGACCGCATCCCGATCCACTCTATCGAAGTCAGTTTCATGGAGGAAGACTCGATAGGCTACATCAGCCTCTTGCGTTTTGCGCGCACCTCAGTGACGGAGTTCAGAAAGGCATTGAAAGACCTGAAAAAGCAAGGTATGAAATCCTTGGTGTTGGACCTCAGGGGCAATTCGGGAGGTTTTCTCGACATCGCCTACGGCATGGCTAACGAGTTCATCTCGTCGGGTCGCCTTATCGTGTACCAGCAGGGCCGTGCCCGCAAACGCCAAGATTTCAGGGCCAATCGTCACGGCTCTTTCCGCAAAGGCGATTTGGTGGTGTTGATTGACGAGGGCAGCGCCTCGGCATCGGAGATTGTGAGCGGTGCCGTCCAGGATTGGGACCGCGGCTTGATAGTGGGTCGGCGCAGCTTTGGCAAAGGCCTGGTGCAGACAATGTACAACCTCAGCGATGGCAGCCAGGTGCGGATTACCACAGCGCGCTACTACACCCCTTCGGGCCGCTGCATCCAACGCCCCTACGACGAAGGCACAGACGAGTATAACAAAGATATCCAGCGGCGCTATAAGCATGGCGAGCTGTTCACGGCAGACTCTGTCCATTTCCCCGACTCGCTCAAGTTCAAAACCTTCGGCGGGCGCACTGTCTATGGTGGCGGCGGCATCATGCCCGACATATTTGTCCCGATGGACACTACACCTGCCACACCCTATTACACCCAGTGCCGCCGCAAGGGCATCATCAACCAGTTTCCCCAGTATTGGGCTGGCCTCCACCGAAAAGAGCTTTCCATCAAAGATTTCCCAGCCTTCATGGCCTGCTACGATTCTTTGGGGGTGGACACGGAGTTTGTGTCCTATGCCGCCTCCAAGGGCGTGCATCTCGACAGCTTGCTGTCCGCTCCCGACAGCGTCACCGGTGTCGTGGCCGACACCGTCGCCGCACCGTCCGACAGCCTTTCACTTGCCGACATCGACCCCTTTCTCCATCTCCAAATCAAGGCCCTGCTGGCCGATAACCTTTTTGGTCGTGGCCACTACTACCAAATCATGAAGGAGCGAGACCCCGTCTATCAAACTGCCGTGGCCCAGCTGCGCAAGCAGCGGCAAGCTGCCGCCACAGCCCTGCCATAGAGTTGCCTTGCCACTCACTCAGTGGTCCAGATTCAAGTTCACAACAATTGTTCCAAAATATTTTTGTTGTGGATTTGATTTTATTTTGTATATTTGCATAATGTCATATTTTACGGATAGTATCGTAAAATGTTTTGACACAGCAAGTAATTGGCGGATTGGACCCGTCGGCATTTATAAAAAAGAGAACAGAGAGTGCGGATAAACCCGCAGGTATTATAAAACTATGGATTACAACTTTAATGAAATCGAGCCTAAGTGGCAGAATTATTGGCGTGACAACCACACCTACCGATGCCTCAACCAATCTGGCAAACCCCATTACTATGTCCTCGACATGTTCCCATACCCTTCGGGCGCAGGTCTGCATGTCGGCCATCCGCTGGGCTATATAGCCAGTGACATCTTTGCACGTTACAAACGCCTGCGCGGATTCAATGTCTTGCACCCCATGGGGTACGATGCCTATGGCCTGCCAGCCGAGCAGTATGCCATCCAAACGGGCCAGCATCCCGCCATCACCACTGAGCGCAACATAGCCCGCTACCGCGAACAACTGGACAAGCTGGGCTTCAGTTTCGACTGGGAGCGCGAAGTGCGCACCTGCGATCCCCAGTATTACAAATGGACCCAGTGGACCTTCGTCCAGCTCTTCAACCACTACTACGATAAAGAACTCGACAAGGCCCGCCCCATCAGCGAGCTTGTGGACAAGCTGAACTCCGGCGCCGTCGCCGCAGAGACCGAGAAGCCCTGGGCCGACATGACCGAGGAGGAGCGCGCCGACTACCTTATGAACTTCAGGCTTGCCTATCTGGCCGACATCCCCGTCAACTGGTGTCCCGAGCTGGGCACCGTTCTTGCCAACGACGAGGTCGTCAACGGCCTCAGCGTCCGCGGCGGTTATCCCGTAGAGCGCAAGCTTATGAGGCAATGGAGTCTGCGCATCTCTGCCTACGCCCAGCGCCTTGTCGACGGCCTGGAAGAGGTGGACTGGTCCGACTCACTCAAGGAAATACAACGCAACTGGATAGGCCGCAGCGAGGGCGCGGCCGTATGGTTCCCCCTCGATGTGAGAACCAACGCCAACATCCTGCCCGGTGCGCAAGCCTATATGTCGCAGTGTGACCCCCAACCCGTCCCCAGTTTCGAAATCTTCACCACCCGACCCGACACCATCTTCGGCGTCACCTTCATGGTGCTCTGCCCCGAACATGAGCTTATCGACAGCATCACAACCCCTGCCCAGCGTGCCGAGGTCGAGGCCTACGTCACCTGGGCCAAGAACCGTTCCGAGCGCGAGCGTCAGGCCGAAGTTAAGAAAGTGAGCGGTGTCTTCACAGGGGCCTACGCCATCAACCCCCTCACCGAAGAGCGCATCCCCATCTGGGTGTCCGACTATGTGCTGGCAGGCTATGGCACCGGTGCCATCATGGCCGTCCCGGCGCACGACAGCCGCGACTTTGCCTTCGCTCGCCATTTCAACCTCCCCATCCGTCAGGTTGTGGCCACCGACCCCCAACAGCTCTCCGACCCCGCCACCTGGACCGATAGTCTCGACAGCAAAACAGGCTTCAGCGTCAACAGCGGTTTCGTCACAGGCATGAAAGTAAAAGACGCCATGGCAGCCGTCATCGACAAGATTGAGGAAATGGGCATCGGCCACCGCACCATCAACTATCGTCTCCGCGATGCCATCTTCAGCCGTCAGCGCTACTGGGGAGAACCCTTCCCCATCTATTATAAAAATGGCCGGCCCTGCACCCTTCCCGTCGAGTGTCTCCCACTCCTCCTTCCCGAAGTGAGCGACTTCAAGCCCACCGCCACCGGCGAGCCCCCGCTGGGCCACGCCACCCGCTGGGCTTGGGACGAGCAGAACCGCTGTGTGGTCGAAAACAGCAAGATTGATGGAAAAACCGTCTTCCCGTTAGAACTCAGCACCATGCCCGGCTTTGCAGGCTCCAGCGGCTACTATCTCCGCTACATGGACCCCCGCAACGACCAAGCCTACTTCAGCCACGAAGCCGTCAACTACTGGCAGAACGTCGACCTCTACGTAGGTGGCGCCGAGCATGGCACAGGCCATCTTATCTATGCCCGCTTCTGGAACAAATTCCTCTTCGACATTGGCCTCAGTGTCAAACAGGAGCCTTTCCACAAACTCGTCAACCAAGGCATGATTCAAGGCCGCTCCAACTTCGTCTATCGCAGCAAGACCGACAACAACCTCTTCCTCTCAAAGAATATCCCCGGACGTGAGGACTCCACAGTCCCCATCCACGTCGACATCAATATCGTCAACAACGACATCCTCGACATCGACAAGTTCCGCCAGTGGCGGCCCGAATTCGCCGACGCCCGTTTCGAACTCGAAGACGGCAAATACATCTGCGGATGGGAGATTGAAAAGATGTCCAAGTCCATGTTCAACGTCCAGAACCCCGACGACCTCGTGGCACGCTACGGAGCCGACACCCTCCGCCTCTACGAGATGTTCCTCGGCCCCGTCGAGCAGGCCAAACCCTGGGACACCAACGGCATCGAAGGCGTCTTCCGTTTCCTCAAGAAATTCTGGAAACTCTTCGAAAGCAGCAGCGACATCCCTGCCGACAACAGCTCTCTTAAACTCATCCACCAGACCATCAAGAAAATCACCGACGACATAGAGCGCTTCTCCTTCAACACCTCCGTGAGCACCTTCATGATTTGTGTCAACGACCTGTTGGCCAAACGCGAAGTCTCCCGCCAGGTAGTCGAGCCGCTCACCATCCTCCTGGCCCCCTTCGCACCCCATATCGCCGAAGAGGTCTACCACCAGCTTGGCCACGACACCAGCGTCTGCGATGCCCAATGGCCCACCTACGATGAAACAATGCTCGTCGAAGACACTTTCACCTATCCTGTCTCCTTCAATGGCAAGATGCGTTTCACCCTCGACCTCCCCAACGGCATCAGCCAGCAGGAGGCCATCGCCGCCGTCAAAGCCGACGGCCGCGGACAAAAATGGCTCGACGGCAAAGAACCCAAACGCATTGTCTTCGTGCCCAACAAGATTATAAACATAGTTGTCTAACAATAACTCCCGTATACATGTTAAGCCGTCATTTCCTCCGTTCAAAGGTACTCCAAACCGTCTACGCCGTCTACACCGACCCCGTCGACACCGTGGTGGCCGAAAAGAATTTCAAACACATGATCAACCGCTTCAGCGATTTGGGTACACTCCAACTCTCTGCCATGGTTCATTTTGTCGAAGTGGCTTCCACCATGATTGACGAAGCCCAGCACAAATACCTCCCCACCGAGGCCGAGCGCAACCCCAACCGCAGGCTGCCCAACAACATCTTCATCCAGCGGCTGGCCGCCAACTACGACTACCGCCACCACTGCAAAGAAAGCAACGTCAACTGGGGTGGGGTAGAGTACGACGAGATGTTCCGCCAGGCCTTCTCAGCCTTTGCCAAACTCCCGGACTATACCGAATACCTCGCCACCGAGCAATCCTTCGAGACCGACCACCAGTTTGCACTCAAGCTCTTCAAATACATCATCAACTACGAGCTCCTGCGCGACAACCTCTTTGCCCAAAGTCTCCTGTGGGAAGACGACTTCGACCAGATTGCGCAGTACAACTTCATGATGCTCAAAGCCCTCGACAGCTCCCTCGACGAGGCCACCGTCATCCCCGTCATGAATGACGACCGTATCGAGAAAGACGTCGAAGCCTTCGACTTTGCTCGCCGTCTCCTACTCGTCACCCTCCGCCACGGCCAAGAGGTGGAAAACATGATCCGCAGCCACCTCAAAGGCTGGGAGTTCGAACGTGTGGCTTTCATGGACGTGCTGCTCCTCAACATGGCAGTCGCCGAACTCACCGAGTTCCCCTCCATCCCCGAACGCGTCACCGTCGACGAATACATCGAACTCTCCAAAGAGTTCAGCACCGAGCGCAGCAAACTCTTCATCAACGGCATCCTCGACAAGTTCATCATCGAACTCCGCTCCGCTGGCCGAATCAACAAAACCGGGCGAGGCCTTCTCGACCCCACCTTATTGGAGGAGGACGACCAATGAAACACACCCTCTTCACCGTCCTCATCCTTCTCGGTCTCCTCGGCCTTGTCTCCTGCCGTCAGTCCGGCCCCTCGTCCGACATAGATGTCGACCTCATCAACAACCCCATCAGTGCCGACGGCTACGACCAGTCCGCCCGTGTGGCGGCCATCACCTTCGATGCCGACCTCCACGATTTCGGGCGCATCACACAAGGCGAAAACATCTCCTACAGCTTCCATTTCCGCAACACCGGCAATGCCGACCTCGTCATCAGCGGCTGCTCCGCCACCTGTGGCTGCACCGTCGCCGACTATCCCCGCGGTCGTATCGCCCCCGGCAAAGACGGCTACATCACCGTCTCCTTCAACTCCCAAGGCAAAATAGGCCAACAATACCAGGAAGTCACCGTCAGCTCCAATGCCCAGCCCGGTCGCACCATCCTCAAAATCACCGCACAAGTATCATACTGACAACACATCATTCACATTTATCAATAAACCGAAAAACGTAACAATTAAACATCAATCCTATGGTTCAACTTTCCATCCTTCTCCAAGCCCAAGGCGCCTCCGGTGGCGGCAGCATGCTCATCTGGCTCATCCTCATCTTCGTAGTCATGTGGCTCCTCATGGTGCGTCCCCAGCAGAAACAGGCCAAAAAAGAACGTGAGTTCCGCGAAAACCTCAAAAAAGGCGACCGTGTCAGCATCAGCGGCGGCATCTACGGCAAAGTCCACGAAATTGCCGACCACACCATTGACGTCGAAATCTCCAACGGCGTTATCATCACCGTCGAGAAATCCATGGTCCAACCTCTCCCCGAACAACCCGCTGCAAAGAAATAAGTAAAAAGTAAAAGGCAAAAAGCAAAAGTCCCAAGCGCCTTTTGCTTTTTCCTTCACGCTTTTTGCGCCCACTGTCATCATGTTCCGTCATAGGTCGTTCTGGTTCATACTTATCATCACGGCCATCGTGTGGCTATTGGCCACCATGTCCGAACACAACGACTATCCCCTCACCATCCAACTCCGATGGGAGGGGTTCGACTCTGCACGCTACGTCATCGCCGACGCCGACACCGCCCTGCCCGTCACCATCAACGCCAACTCCTTCCAAGCCATCGCCTTCTCCCTCGCTGCCGACAAACAACCCTTCACCCTCCGCGTCGGTTCCGACTCCGTGCTGAAAGTCAACAGTCTCCTCCTCAACTCCCTCCTCAGCCAGTATCAAGTCTCCGGCGTCAAAACCGTCAATTCCCCCCTCGAAACCATCCACATCACCCTCTCCCAACGCCAACGCCGGGCCTTCATCCCACAGCTCAACCAGGTCAACTTCCAGTTCGCCGACCAGTGTGGCCTCAGTGGCAACCCCGTCATCCAGCCCGACACCGTCTGGCTATACGGCGACTCTGCCACACTCAACAAAATCAAGCGCCTGACCACATCCCCAGCCACCATCACCGGTATCACCGACAGCGGCTGGTACACCATCCCCCTCAACCCCGTCTGGACCGCCTACCGCGACATCCACTCCTCTGCCGACAGCATTCGCATCTTCGTCCCCGTCATGCGCTACAAAGAAGTCTCCCTTACCGTCCCCGTCATGCCCCGGGCCGACAATTCCGACATCCGTCTCCGCACCATCCCTGAGCGGGTCAGCGTCACCCTCTGGGTGCCCGACTACCAAAGCTCCGTACCCCCCTCGCAGGTCGAAGCCGAAGTCAGCTTCAACCCCGGGCAAAGTACCGACAAACTGCCCGTCCGCATCACCCGTTTCCCCGAAAACATGCGCGTCAAGCAAGTCGACCCAGCCGAAGTGCAATACGTCATCATCAAAAACAAATAACCGCCCATGAGCAATCCCCGCCGACCCCTCCTTGTCGCCCTCACTGGCGGCATCGGCTGTGGCAAAACCACCGTCCTGCATGAATTCAGCAAAATCGGCATCCCCTGCTTCATAGCTGACCAAGTGGCCGCCGACTACTATCACGACCCCGCCTTCCTCCACCAAATCCGGCAACTCTTCGGCCCCCAAGTCATCCTGCCCGACGGCTCTGCCGACAAGGCCGCCATCGCACGCATCGTCTTCTCCGACCCCCAGGCCCTCGCCTCGCTCAACCAGCTCGTCCATCCCCGCGTGTGGAACGACTTCAAGCTTTTCGCCAACCAAAATCCACAATCGCCCTACCTCATTTTCGAGAGCGCCATTGTGTATGAATACAACTTCCACCGCCTCGTCGACAAAGTCATCTGCGTCTACCTCGACCTCGACGAGCGTATGAGGCGCCTTGCCGAGCGCGACCACGCCACCCAACAGCAAATCCGCGCCCGCATGGCCGCTCAGCTCTCCGCCGAAGAAAAGATGCACCGTGCCGACTATGTCATCCTCAACTACGAAGGCAACCCCCGTTCGCGCCAAGTGCAGCATATTCACCGCCTGCTCTGTAGCTGAGCCCTTATTTCCTCATTTCCAGTCTTTCTGTTTGCTCCTGCCGCCTTGTGGCGAGGGGTTGCGCGCCGTTGGTGCGGCCCTTTTGCAGCGCCACTCCTTATTTGCATCATTTCCGCCATTTTACTTGCATTTTATCACTGTGTAAGTGTATAAATAGAAAATAAACAGTGTATAAATAGAAACAAAATAGTGTATAAGAGGCTTGGGCGAGGTGGAACTTGCGGGGTGCGGCGGAGGGGGTGCCGGTGGTTCTACGGGCGGCTGAGGCGCACTTCGGTGCTGCGGCCTGTCGAGCGCCGGTTGCCCGTGCGGTGGCCGGAGGGTTTGTTGGTGGCGCCGTGGGCGGTGACATCCTTGGGGTTGCAGCCCAGCCCTATCAGGTACTGGCGCAACTCTTGAGCACGCTGTTCGGTCAGGGGTTCGGCGTTGCCGCTGGGTTTCTGCGTGGCGGGAGTCGTGGGAGGGGTGTCGTAGTGGCTTGTGATTTCGAGGGTGTAGCCCAGTTGCGACACGAGGCGGGCCATGCGTCGTAGTTCGCAGTCGGAGCGGGGGTCGATGTGGTGGCTCGAAGCGTCGAAGAAGATGTTGCGCAACACCTGGGTTCCCCCTTCGTCGGTCAGTTGGTCATAGCTGCTCACTGTCAGGTTGGTGACGATGGAGTCGGGCAGGTTGCGTCCGGAGAGGTCGGCATGGGCTGAGGCGGGGAAGATGTTGCTGTCGTCAACATAAAAGCCATATTCTTCGCCTTGCGGCACGAGGAAGTAGTATCGGCCGGTGACGGGATTGGTGTAGCACTGGCCAAGAGGCTGCCCGGTGGTGAGGTTTTCCCATTGCAGACGGGTGGCGACGGGGTGTCCGGCCCGGTCGCGGACGGTCCCGACGAGGGCGGTGACGGGCTGAGGGCGGGCGGAGGGGGGCAGGGTGGCGGTGTAGATATCCATCGAGCGGGTGGATTTGGCATAGTAGGCTTGTTTGCCATCGGTAGTTATCTTAAAGCCCCATTCGTCGGCGGTGCTGTTGAAAGTGCGGCCCACGTTGACGGGGGTGGACCATTGGGTCCAGCCGGTGTCGCACAGGCGGTGGGAGACGAAGAGGTCCATCTGTCCCAGCGAGCCATGGCTCTCCGAGCAGAAGTAGAGCGTGTGCATGTCGGGGTGCAGCAGTGGTGAGCGCTCGTCGAAAGGGGTGTTGATGGCTGGGCCCAGCTCGAAGGGTTGCCCCCAGGAGCCGTTGGTGTCGAGGATGGCGGCGTAGATGTTCATTGATGAGTCGGCGTGGCGGCTGGTGGTGCCGCGTTCGGCCCAGAGCAGGAGGCGGCCGTTGGCAGCCAGGGTGGCATCGGTTTTGGTGCCGGCCGAGGGGGAGAGGGGTTTGCCTTGAGGGGATTTGGTTTCGACGGGCTGCACGGTCCAGCCTTGGGCGGTGCGGTGGGCGGCGAAGAGGGCGCCGCTGCGGAACAGCAGCAGGGTGTTGCCGTCGGTGCTGACGGACAGGGGTGCCTCGTTGCCGTAGGTGTGGCTCAGGTCCATGTCGAGTGTGGCCGCACCCCATTTGCGCCCATTGCGGCGCGAGAGGTAGACGTCCTCGCCGCCTATATTGTCGGTGCGGTGTTGTCCGGCAAAGTAGAGGGTGTTGCCGTCGGCGGAGAGCACGGGAGCGTATTCGTTGCCTTTGGGGGTGTTGATGGAGGGACCGAGGAGCGAGGGATTAGCGGAGGCAGATTGGGGAGTGCGCAAGGTAGTCAGGAGGCATTGGTAATCGTAGTCGTTGCCGAAACAGTCGGCATAGCGGTGGGCGGTGGTCTGGGCATCGGTCCAACGGTGATGGTCGATGTGGTCCTTCAGCAGCTGTTGCAGCATGAGGAAGGCTTCGTGGCAGGGGGCTATGGCACGTATGCAGCTGTCGATGATGTGGTAGTGGTAGTTGTGGTAGAGGGCGAGGGCGAGGGAGTCGTGCTGGCGCACGCTGTCGGGCATGAGGTGGGGATAGCGGGAGTAGAAACGGTGGTAGTTCAGCACCGAGGCGTGGATGTAGGCGTGGTGAAGAGTTGCGGCGATGGCGGAGTAGAGGCTGTCGGAGGGGTGGAGGTGGGGCAGTGCGGGGTCGAGGGCGGCCAAGGTTCGGTCGCGCAAGCCTATGCTGGCCAGCCGTCGCACGGCCCGCATGTGCCAACGGCGGTTGAGCGGTGGTTCGCCTTGATAGGCCATGGGTGGCACCCCTTCGATGTAGGCAGCTATGCTCTGCCACTGTGTGGTGTCGACCACGCGGTGGTATTCGAGGCTGTCGGCCAGGAGCATGCACTGGCTGCGGAACGGGCTGTGGGGGTAGCGGTCGCAATAGGTGCGGTAGTATTGTTCGGCGTCGAGGTGTCGGGCGTGGCGGTATTCGAGGAGGTAGACGCTGTCCGTGGCGCGCTGTGCAAAGGCGGAGGCGGGATAGGCGGAGCGGTATTGTTCGTAGGCGGCGGTGGAGTGGAGCGCGTCGGCACGGGCGAAGGCCATGCTGTCGCGCAGGACTACGGCTTCGGGCAACAGGCGGGAGCTGGCATGGCTGGCGATATAATCTTCAACCAGGTCGAAGTTATCGGCGTGGCGAACCTGCACCAACTGCAGGGAGTCGCGGCTGTAGGTCATGCTGTCCACCTGGGATGGGGTGGCCAGCTGGTAGAGGTCGAGGAAATGCTGGAAGGCATCGATGGTGCCCAGCTGCCAGGCCTGGCGCATGGCAGAGGAACAGATGTTCCGCAGATCGTGGTCGATGAGGGCGCCGCTGAAGCTGTCGCGCATCCAGCGGTCTATCTGTTTGGCATCGGCAGAGCCGAACAGGGTGCGGACGGTCACCAAGTGTTGGTAGGCCCGGTCCACATTGTGGCTGTCGAAAGCGGGCGAGCTGTAAAGCACGAAGGCCGCATAGTGGCACTCGAGATTGTCAGGGTCGCGGCTCAGACGGCGCTGGATGCGACTTTCCGCCTTCTCGAAACGGCCCTTTTTGATGTCGCGTTTATAGGGATATTCGGCCTCTGCCACCTCTTGCGCGGCCGTCCATCCGGCGCACAACAGCATGGTGGCCAAAAGGACTAAAAGGCGCGAAAAGAGGGGCGAATGGTGGGTGGTGAACATCAGAATAGCGATTAGTAGATATGTGAATGGGTCAATATCAGGCGATTTTGAACAACAACGGGATGCGTAAAGCGACTGCAAATATACGAATATTTTTCCAAACCCCGTCACTTTTGATACGGAAAGTGGCACCCTGATGTCACTTTTGACGAAAAAAGTGGCTCTAATAGGCTAACGAAAAAGATGAATGCAGACAGTGAAGGTATGAAAAAAAAGTTGTATTTTTGCAACTGAATTGTAGTGAGAAAGGAAAAGAGGGGTGGGGTGGGCTCGCGAAGTGGAAGAGGTGGAAAAGGACTGGCAGGAGTATGGATAAACAGAATTATTGAAATATTAATCGCTTTTAAACTAATGAGAAAGAGGTATCTTTTATTGATTGTAGTGGCTCTGCTGTTTTGTGGCGGGGCAAGAGGGCAGTCGAGTTGCCCTACGGGTTTCAACTGGGTGGACACCATTGTGGTGGACGGCACTGCAAACTCCACGTATCTGCCGTTGGGGTCGGTGGCCAACTCGGGTCAGTATTACCACACCATGTGGACCGTCTACACCCGCGAGGAGATAGAGGAGTCGGGCATTTTCCCCGGAAGCACTATCCGGCAGGTGGGATGGCGGTTGCAGACTGCCAACCTCTATGGTCCTCCCGAGGTGAACATTTATATGAAAGAGGTGCCTGTGCGCGGGGTGAACGCCACGTCGGACAGCATTCCGTTGGACAGCATGACGCTGGTGTATACCACCAAGGGGACAACGGGGATGATTTTTTTCCCGGGTTGGACATACGTGGCGCTCGACACGGCGTTTACCTACAGCGGGCGCGGCCATTTGATGATAGCCGTGCAGCGCAACGGCGGTGCGGGCGGCATAGCGGACCGCAGGTTCTATGCCACAAGTGGCAAGTCGGTGTGCCGCTACAAAAGCCAGACGGGCGTGGGCTGGGTGAGCCAGATGCGGACTGGGAACAACGGGCGACCGGTGATGGCCCTGCGAGCTTGCGCCGGGCCCGATGTGTGCCCTCGACCGGCGGTGGAGTTCACTGCCACGGACAGCAGCATCACCGTCCACATGGGTGAGCACGACAGCCTGTATCATGTGGTGCTGGGACCGGTGGGTTTCCTGCCTGACACGGTGGGTCTGTTTTCGCCTCGCAGCTGGCTGTCGTGGGACGACACGGTGCGATACGACCTTTTGAACCCCGGGTCGAAATACGATATTTATGTCCGCCGGCGGTGTGGCGACTACTATTCGCTATGGTCTGGACCCCACACTGTTCACACTTTCTGTGGTGTGCAATCGCTGCCTTACACGCTCACCCTCACACAGAGCAATGCGGCCGATGCGCTGGACTCCTGCTGGATGTTGCACGACGCGGTGCTGAACGGGGTGAATATCCTGCCCCGCGCTGCCACTCAGGCCGAGACGGACAGCGGCGTGGTGGTGAAGGCGGTGGCGGTGCTGCCCGAGTTCGATGAGCCGCTGAACAGACTGCATTTCTCCTATAGCGGTCTGGCTGGGATGATGAGGGAGATAGGGGTGGTAACCGATGCCGACGATCCATCGACTTTTATCCCATACGACACACTGGACTTGGCGGATTGGGGGACTGAGACAGACTTTTCGCGCTATACGGGACCTGCCGGCCGCGTGGCGATACGGTGGGAGCAGGGCAGGGCCTTCAGCCGTGTGTCGGTGGACACTGTCGCGGGCTGCTATGCTCCTTATCAGCCCCAGGTGGACAGTGTGGTGGACACGACGGTGTATGTGTCGTGGCGCAGCCGCACGCCAAGGGCAACCCAATGGAGAGTGAGTTATTCGACACATCCCACGTATTTTAATTATTACACCACAGTGTTGACGGACACTACAACACTGCGGATAGACAGTTTGCTGCCCAACCGGTATTATTACCTGCGCCTGAGGTCGGTCTGTGAAGACTCGATTATGAGCAGTTATCATACCAATACGCTGAAGTTCCTCACGGCATGCCGCCCGATAGACCGACTGCCCTACCGTATGGATGCGACCATGAAGCTTTACACATCAGGTGAGATGCCCTGCTGGACGGAGGTGACGGACACCGTTACGAACCAGAAGTATTTCATCTCGCCACGGTTCGACACCACGGCGGTGCGGATGGACCAGCTGAAGGTAACGCTGGACTGCGGCTTTACCCACGCCTCGATGCTGCAAATGGGTGTGATGGAAGACCCTTCGGACTTGACTACCTTTGTGGCTTTCGACTCGATGATGACGGTGGCCTGGCGCACCACGTTCTACAACCGTATGCGGTACGGCTGCCACTTGGCGTTTAGAGTGGCCACGAACGCCGTGTTTCGCATAGACACCCTGACGGTGGAGCAGAGCGTTGTTCACCCCGTATCGGAGCTGAGACGAGTGGGCTGTACACCCACGTCGATTACTGTGGACTGGACCGAGCAGGGGGACGCTACGCAATGGCTGGTACGCTGCCAACGTGCTGAGGATGGGTTGGACACCCAGTTTGTGGCTATGGCAAAGCCTGCCACGATAACAGGATTGCAGCCATATACGCCGACCGAGATGAAGACCTACACCGTGACGGTGTGCGCACTGCACGACGGCGACACGAGTCTGCCGGTACAAGGTGTGTTTGCCGCCGCACCCGCCGAGCACTATACCGCACTGCGGATTGAGACGGACACGCTGTCGTCGGCTGCCACCACTTATCAGCCCTTCAACAGGACGCACAAGCACACATGGACACAGTTGCTGTACCCCATGACGGAATACGCCACGGCAGGTTGGATAGACACGGTGTGGTTCCATTGCCGAAACAGGATCAATCTGAATTTAGATCAAGACACTTCTGTGACACTATATATGGGCATCAGTGATTTCGACCACGCCGAAGGACCTTTTGACTGGGTGCCGGAGGAACGGCTGCACCGTGTGTGGCACGGACGGACGGTGACGGCGGAGTCGGACGACCAGTGGGTGCCGATAGTGCTGGACTCGGCTTTCTATTATGACGGCCAGGGTGCTCTGGCACTGGTGTTCAGTCGCAGTTTCCATCAACAGTATTACAGCTTCGACAGTTATCACTATAGCTATAAGCAGCAGGGAGTGGTGTTGTATCGCGCAGGTGCTGACACCACCTTTGCCCAGTACCCCAGCACCATCGGCAGCCGCAATGGCACTTTGTTCGGTAATCTGCCCGTGGCACGCTTTTCGTTCTACACAAGCGATTGTCACAATGTGGACAGTTTGCGGGTGGTCTCGACCAGTTTTGACAGTGTGACCCTGGCATGGCACGCGCAGGGCGACGAGCAGCAGTGGCAGGTGGTTTACTGGGCCGAGGACGGCTACCGCGACTCGGTGATGGTGTCAGGTGCACCGCAGACCACCATCACTTCCCTGTTAGGAAGCCAGAAGTACTGGTTCCGCGTGCGGCCGGTGTGCGATACGGCAGACACAGGCCTGTTCTATGGATTGGATTCGTGCCATGTGGTGTCCTGCCCGCGGCCGGACAACTTGAGTGTGATGGCCTTGGGCGACAGCTCGGCCACGCTTGTGTGGGACGGAATGGCCGCCACGCAGCAGGGTCAGATTGTGGTATATGCAGCGGACGGCTCGTGGGGTGACACGATGGCTGTGACAGGCACTCAGACTACCCTTTCGGGACTGTTGCCCCGCACATACTATGTTGCGAAAGTGCAGGGAATCTGCGGGACGGGCGACACGAGCGCCTACTCGCCGACACTGACTTTCCGGACAACAGGCACAGGCATCATGTACCACCTGACTCAGGTGGGCAACCTCAACGCTCCGCACATCAGTGGACCGGCCCCGATAGAGGTGTTCTGGAAGCACGGATGGAGTCAGACAATATACGAGGCCGACTCGATAGGGACGTATGGCTATATCGACACGCTGTGGTACTATGCCGAGCAGGTGGGTACCGAGGCCTTCGACACCAGCGTCACTATCTTTATGGGCCACACCCCGCTGGCTTCGCACCCCTCAGACTCGGCATGGCTACAGGCCTCAGATCTTACCCAGGTGTACCACAGCTCGTCGGTGCTCCCTTCCGACACGGGATGGTTTCCCATTGTGCTGAATCCCCCCTTCGAGTATAACGGCAGGGACAATCTGGCTGTTGCCATCTCTTATCAAGCTACGAACTGGACCGTCGACTGGAAGTTTGCCTACTATAGCAATATGCCTTACTATTACCTCCGCAGGGGCCATGACACCGATGCGAGCTATAGTTCACATCCCGGCACTATCCCTGGCAACCGCGCCCCTATCATGCCCATAGCCCGCTTCTCGATGGCTGTTGACACAATGGCACCGCCGTTCTGCATGCCTGTCCACGGGGTGCGAGTGGATGAGGACACGGTGGGTACGGTTGTTGTCAGCTGGCTGTCTTACCCGGCTGACTCGATATACCGTTGCGTGTATGCAGCAACCGACGGGAGCGACAGTGGCAGTTTTGTCACTTCTTCCACCTCGATGGCTTTGCCGGGACTGCTGCCGATGAAGACTTATCGCTTTGCCTTGACCACGCTGTGCCGCAGCGGCGAGCTGACCCAGAGCGTGGAGGTGATGTACACCACTCCTTGCGGCGCCATCAGTCAGCTGCCCTGGACCGACGGTTTCGAGACAGTGGCGGCCGATGTGATTGCAGGTCAGGAGCCTTATTGCTGGAGGGTTTATGTTGAGGACTTTTCCGACGGTGTGGTTGACACGTCGGAGGCCTATACTGGACACTCGTGCATGAAACTCAGTGGCAATGTGATAGCGGTATTGCCTGATTTTGACACCACGGCAGTGGATGTGAGCTCGGTGCTGTTGACCTTCTATGCCTATAACCCCGAAGGCGGACAGATGGGCCTGTCGGTGGGGACGGTGACGGATGTTGAGGGTACCGAGACATTTATGCCGGTAGACACAGTGGCGACACAGAGTATATACACCCGCTATATGGTCCCGCTGTCGCACTACGAGGTGCAGGGCTATGGCTTGGCTCTGCGGTCCTTCAGTATGGACAGCACGTCGGGAGAGGTGTTTGTGGACAGTGTGAAAGTGGAAGCCATTGCGGCCACCACGGGTGTGACGGTGGACGGCGTGACACAGCACGAGGCCACGGTGCACATTGTGGACCACAGCTCCGCCACAGGTTATACCGTGATGGTGGTGAGGGACTCGGCTGGCATTTTCGACACAACGACTTATGCCATTGCCGACACGGTGTTGCCTTTGCAGGGATTGCAACCGGCCACACGCTATTGTGTGTGGGTGAGGAATGAATATGCCGACGGGGTGTATCATAGCCGCTGGATTGGACCGGCGTGTTTCAATACCCTGGCAGAGATTCACTGGTACCACGCCCAAGGCCAGAGCAGCGATGCTTCAATGGGATATGTGACCATAAACATGGTGGAAGGTGAGGACTCGTCAGGGGTGATGGGTCTGTATGCCGAAGGCTCGGTGCTGGAGTTTACGGCACATGCCCTGTCAGCCCACTTCCGTTTTGCCCGCTGGGACGACGGGACGACCGATAATCCCCGCCGCATCGTGCTGACGCAGGATACACTGCTGCGAGCCATCTTCGAGGTTCAGGAGGGTATCGACCCAGTGGTTTCGGCAGGTGTGAAGTTGGTCCCGAATCCGGCCAGCGAGAAGGTAACGGTGGAAGCCGGAATGCCGATCGCCGTGTTAGAATGCCATGATGTGCAAGGAAAGCTGGTGGCTCGACATACGGACTGCGGCGAGCGGTTCGCCCTGGATGTGAGCCAATGGCCTTCGGGCATGTACTATGTGAGGGTGAAGACCCAGGAGGGCTGCCATGTGGTCAAGCTCATGGTAAAATAGCCTCGCGACGATGCGTCAATAACAAAGGGTTGCAATCGGAACGCGAAAGAGACAACCCGTCCGCGATTCAACCCACAGGCCTTGCCGTTTCGGAGCGGCAAGGCCTGTTCTTTTTCTTTGACTCACCGCATGCGACTTCTGCCGTGGGGGGGGGCTTATGGTGGGTCTCTATTGTCGCGTCCCTTCGG
>DEKU01000055.1 GCA_002354035.1 Bacteroidales bacterium UBA2714 | reverse complement strand
CACTTCGAGGTTGAATCTACACTACAATATTTTTTTCTTCCCAATCAATAAAACAGAACAAAACACGTTATGAAGAGAAAAAGATTCACGATGTTGACTATTGGAACAAAAGCCCCTTATTTTGAGGGCATCGACGAAGAGGGCAACCGCCACTCACTCACCGACTACGCTGGCCGGAAGCTGGTGCTTTATTTCTACCCCAAGGACAGCACCCCGGGGTGCACTTCGGAGGCTTGCGACTTGCGCGATAACTATCAGCGTTTCCTCGCCCAAGGCTACGAGGTGCTGGGGGTGAGCCGCGACTCGGCGACGTCGCACCAGCGGTTCCGCGAAAAATATCAGTTGCCGTTCCATCTCCTTGCCGACACCGACTTGACCATCCTGAAGGTCTACGAGGCTTGGGGACCAAAGAAGATGTACGGCCGCGAGACGGAAGGCACGTTGCGCACCACATACGTCATCGACGAGCAGGGTGTGATAGTGGATGCCATCGGCACAGTGAACACCAAGAATCATACGGCTCAGATATTGAAATGAAACATATTGCCCCGTGCAAAACTACGCCGAGGGCATGCACAGCGGGCTATAACACACGAACGATATGACACAGGTATGGTTGAGCGCTGCCGGGCTGAGTCTGGCCACGGTGATTGGGGCTTTGATAGGCTTTGGCATCAAGGAGCTGCCTCACAAGTGGAACGATGCCGTGCTGGGCTTCTGTGCAGGCATCATGCTGGCTGCCGCCACACTGGGACTGATTGTGCCCGCAGTGGAGCAGGCCGGTCCCGGAGGCTGGTGGCTGCCACTGATTGGGGTGGCCGTCGGCGCCTTGTTTTTGAATGTGCTGGACCTCGTCACCCCACACATGCACAAGATTACCGGCCTGGATCAGGAGGAGCATCGAAACAACGCCTCCATTGACCGCATACTGTTGTTTGTCATGGCCATAGCCCTGCACAAACTGCCTGAAGGTATGGCCGCCGGCGTGGGCTTCAATGCCGAGGAGACGGGCGACGCCTGGGCTGTGACGCTGGGCATTGCCTTGCAGAACATCCCGGAGGGGATGGTGGTGATTGCCCCGCTGCTGCTGGCGGGAGTGAAAAAGGGCCGCGCCCTGGCTATCTCGCTGGCCATAGCCCTGCTGGAGGTGGTCGGCGTGTGGATAGGCTACGGCATGGGCGCCATATCCTCGTTCCTGCTGCCGGTGATGCTGGCTTTTGCGGGGGGCGCTATGCTGTATGTGGTGAGTGACGAAATGATTCCAGAAACCCACGCCCATGGCTATCAGAAGCTGGCCACATATTCACTCATAGCTGGTTTCATGGTGCTGGCTCTGATGATGGAGCGGGGAACCCCCGCTGGTATTTAACAATCTAATATATGTTTTTATCTGTATGTATACTGAAGTGATGTCGGTGGGCTTGGTACTGCTTGTGTGCTGGGTGGTGCTGACTGTCTTGGACTTGGCCGTGGCCGGGCTGCTGGCTCTGCTTTGCGGACTCTCTTTTAAACACTGTTTTTGCTGGGGGCTGCTTTCGCTGGCGGTGCCCGTCCTATTGCTGGGCTATGGCATTTTGATTGAGCGCAACTGCTTCCGCATCAAGACTGTCGAAATAGCTTTCGACAACCTGCCAGCATCGTTCGACGGCTACACCATCGTCCATCTGTCCGACATCCACTCCCGCTCTTTCCGCTACCGCACGGGTGCGCTGCAACGGGCGGTGGATAAGGTGAACGGTCTCGATGCGGACCTGATAGCCTTTACGGGTGATATCGTCACCCTCTCGCCCGACGAGCTGGATGCCACCGAGGGCATACTGCGTGGCTTGACAGCCCGCGACGGCGTGGTGTCGATTCTGGGCAACCATGATTACTGCCCCTACATCACCCAAAGCGACAGTACGCTGACGCCCGAGCAGGGCAAGAAGGTTGTGATGGCACGCGAAAAGGCCATGGGATGGCGGCTGTTGGTCAACGATCACTGGGTGCTGCACCACGGCCAAGACTCGATAGCCATTGTGGGGGTGGAAAACACCAGCACCTCCCCCCATTTCCCCTCGCGAGGTGACTTGTGGAGAGCACTTTATGGCACCGACGGGATGTTCCGCATACTGCTCAGCCACGACCCTACCCACTGGGACAGCGGTGTGATAGGCAAAGAAATACCTCTCACCCTGTCCGGACATACCCACGCCATGCAGTTCTCCCTGCTGGGGTGGAGCCCCATAGGTCATTTCTATAAGCAGTCAAAAGGGTTATATCAAAAAGGGAACCAGCAACTCTACATCAATATTGGATTGGGCGAGACGATATTCCCTGCTCGTATTGGAGCCATGCCCGAAATCACCAAGATAGTCCTGAGGCGTGCCGAGCATTGACCCTTGGCCGATTCAACCTACAAGCAACCTGCTTGTTGCATCAATGTGCGGTAATAGCGTGCCTTTTCTTCCAATTTCATAGGATAGGCCCGCGAACTGGACGGCATACGCCACAGGCGGAGCTCCCTGCCAGCAATCGACAACTCAACAAACTGGCCCATGGCCGGGACTGCTGTCCCATAATCCTCTGTAAAAACTGAGAAACTCTTCTGCCCGGTGCAGACAATGTCGTGACACAACGGGATGTGCGATAAGAGGGAGGCGATGTCGGTCTTTTCGACAATCTCCAAATCCTTGTCCGACGCGTTGCCTGAAAGCCTACGCACAGCACGTGCAGTATCGAAAAGAGCTATGCCACGCTCACTCAGCAGGCGCACGATAGCCTCCTTGCGGAATGTCTTCCCGTCGGCATCCACCAGCCGTGAGGCATCGCCGAAAAACACCAGCCCGAATATCTCCCACATCATGTTGGTGCGATTGGGGTAGAAAAAATCCATACACCACCGCGCCTTGGGGGGTGGAAAGCTGCCCAGCATCAACAGCCGAGCCCCTTCGGGCAGGAAGGGCTCCAAAGGGTGCTGCTCGACCGGGAGATCATCCTTCGTGACGACTGGCCACATAACTGATTTCGGCAAGGTCTAAATCAACATCACCGTCTTCATTGTTAGTGAGGAACGAGTCAATCGGATAAGTGGCATAATCCTTCGAAAGCGACTGAGGGTTGGCCAAACTCACTTCAAGGGTCTTCTTATTGATGGCCAGCACACAACCCATATAAGCCTCAGGTTCGTCGAGCACGTCGCAGAGCTCATTGGCTATCCTGTCTTCTAAACTTTTATCAAACATGGCAGTTAAGTATTAAATTCTCTTTTCAACCTGCAAAGATACGAAAAAAAAACTGATCCGCAACTTTTGTTGACAAATAATCAACTCCGCGAGGCTGTTTCCGGTTCCCCTGGCACCGCTCTCGCCATCGTTCTCAACCACGTGCCAATCTCGAACACACAGCCTCGGAAGCCCGCCAAACCGGGGTACAAATCTTTTTTCTTCCTATATGACTTTTTTTGTGTATCTTTGCATGACCAAAAACAATGCTCATGTTTAGAAAACTGCCTATCATATTGCTGTTTATACTCCTAACCCATATTGTCGTGGCTCAGGATGCACCCCTTTATACCTCCGACGCATTCTCTCTCTACCCCCGCAAAGTAGTGGACGGCGCAAACCACGCCGAATTTGTGGCCGACAATGCCCTCACCAGCACGCTTGACCAGCGCAAATGGCTCCAGAAAGTCTCAACACCCAACTATCCCCAATTCGACTGCGACATCACTGCCAGCAATACCCTCTTCAATCTCTCGCTCGAAGAGCTGACCAACCTATGGGACAAAAACGCCTTTTGGCAGGCCAGCCCCACCATGACACAGGCGCTGACCCACCATCTGGGCTACTCCACCCTCCTCTCACTCTCACTCATCGACCCCGATGGAGCCCAAAACAGCCTTTTGAAACGTGTTGCCCAAGGGCGCATACTTCAGGATGACGGCACCGGCGGCTCATGGCCCGTGACCACCGACCGCGCCGTATGGGTGCTGGGCGCGTGGGAGATATACCTCGCCACCGGCGACAAAGACTGGCTGAAACAAAGCTACGAAATCGCACGTCACAGCCTCTCGCAGGACGAAGCCATGATCTACGACCCCGAGACAGGCCTTGTCTACGGCGAAATGTCTCTCCCCTACTGCCGCAAGGACGTCTATCCACTATGGATGCAACCTACCGACATAGCCCAGTCCGAATGCCTCAGCAACAATGCCCTCTTTTTCCGTGCCAACGAGATTGCCTCACGTATGGCCCAGCTATGTGGCGACGCCACCTCTGCCAACCACTTTGCACAAGTGGCCTCCCGTATCAAAGACGGCATTAACAACCACCTCTGGATCGAAAGTCTCGGCTACTACGGCCAATTCCTCTATGGCCGGGTCAACAAGATGGTCTCCCCCCGCTCCGAAACACTGGGCGAAGCACTCTGCATCATCTTCGGCATTGCCGACATGCAGCGCGCCCAGCGCATTGTCAACGCCATCCCCGCCACACCTTACGGCACCACTTGCTTCACCCCCCAAATACCCGAAGTCTACCCCTTCCACAACGACGCCGTGTGGCCCCACATACAGGCCTATTGGCTCTGGGCATCGGCCTTGGCCAAATGTCCCCAAACCGCAAACCACACCCTCGCATCCGTCTACCGCACCACAGCCCTCCTGGCCACCAACATGGAAAACATCGTAGCCTCGACCGGCAACACCAACACCTCGGCCAACTCCCCCAACGCCCTTCTCAGCATCGCCGCCAATCTGAGCATACCCCTGCGCCTTTTTGCCGGCATTGGCATGACCGAAGAGGGCATCACCTTCCGACCGCTCGTGCCTAAAGGCTGGATGGGAAAGAAACAACTCAACAATCTCAAATACCGCAAAGCCACACTCGACATCACCATACAAGGCTATGGCGACCGGGTGGCCGCATGCTACCTCGACGGCAAGAAACAGAAAGAACCCTTCGTATCGGCATCCCTCTCCGGGCGACACAGCGTCCGCTTAGTCATGAGCGACCAGTTTTCGCGCTACGACACGCACATTATCGAGGACGCCACCTGCTCTCCCCGCACACCCCACGCATGGCTCGACGGCTCCAACCGCATGGCTTGGCAGCCAGTGCAGAGCACTAAAGAATACAAGATTATCCGCAACGGAAGCCCCATAGCCATCCAGCCCGAGACAGGCTTGAACGGCAACTACTTCGACATCCCCGACGACGAGGGCTATGCCGAATACCAAGTGGTGGCCGTCGACACCCTGGGAGTGGAAAGTTTCGCCAGCGAGCCCCTTGCCCGCTTCGGCCTGAGCAACGAACGCCAATACGACATGGCCACCTTTGCCCAGCCCACTTCCTCCAGCAACTGCCGGGGATATGGCTGCAACGGTGCTGTTGAGATAACCTCCACCCTCAACACACGTATCGACATCGCCGTCGAGGTACCCACCGAAGGCGACTATCTGATCGATTTCCGCTATGCCAACGGCTCCGGCAGCCCCACTTCGGGCAACAGCTGCGCCACCCGCACCGTGTGGTATGGTGGCAAACGGGCAGGCAGCGTGGTCTTCCCCCACAGGGGCAAAGACATCTGGAACTCATGGGGCTACAGCACCCCCCTGCGCCTCCACCTCCAACAAGGCGAGCAGACCCTCGTGCTGATATACGAACTCGACAACCAGAACATGAACCCCGACAATGTGAACCGAGCCATCCTCGACCACATCCGCATCATCCCCCTGCAATAGCCCTACAACGTCCTCTCCCTTGGGTCACCCTTGCCTCCCACCCCTTGACGGCGCGAGGCCTTTCCTTCATTGCCCACACAGCCCCACCACGGCCCAGTCCTAAAGCGCACCGCCCTGCAATACACATTAACATCACGCCACCCCTCTGCACAGCAAAGAGGCCAATGGTGAAACACTATACCCAACGTTAATAGCTACGCCACAACGATACTCTCGTCGTCCTCCACGCGCAAGTTCTGCATGATAAACTGACGGCGTTCCGCACTGTTCTGCCCCATATAGAAACGGAGCACCCCCTGAGTATCGAAATCTTTGTGCAGGATTACCGGATCCAGCCGCATATCTTGGTTGATGAACCCCTTGAACTCGTCAGGCGAAATCTCGCCGAGACCTTTAAAGCGCGTGATTTCCGGATTGCTGATGCTGCCAATGGCCGCTACCCGCTCCTCGTCGCTGTAGCAATAAATCGTCTTCTGCTTGTTGCGCACTCGGAACAACGGCGTCTGCAGGATATACACATGACCCGTGCGCACCAGCTCGGGATAGAACTTCAGGAAGAATGTAAGCAACAACAACCTTATGTGCATCCCGTCCACATCGGCATCGGTGGCAATTACCACATTGTTATATCGCAGATTCTCCATTCCGTCGTCAATATCCAGCGCATTGTGCAGAAGGTTCAGCTCCTCGTTTTTGTACACCTCCGCCTTGCCCACCGACACCGTGTTGAGCGGCTTGCCGCGCAGGCTGAATACCGCCTGTGTGTCCACATCGCGGCTTTTGGTGATGCTGCCGCTGGCCGAGAGGCCCTCGGTGATAAAAATAGTGCTCTCCAGCCTCCGGGCGTGGTTGGTATTATAATGCACGTGACAGTCACGCAACTTACTGTTGTTCAAGCTTGCCTTCCGGCTGCTCTCCTTGGCCAGTTTTTTGATGCCGGCAATATCCTTGCGTTCCTTCTCGTTGCGCTGAATCTTTTCCAGCAGCGCGTCGGCGGTGTCGGTGTGCATGTGGAGATAATTGTCCAGATGCCTTTTCAAGATGTCCAGCACATAGGTCTTGAGGAAAGGACTATCATTGGTGCCGTCCTCATTGTTCGGGGCCAGATGGGTGGAGCCCAGTTTGGTCTTGGTCTGAGCCTCGAACACCGGCTCCTGGATGCGCACACACAGGGCGCACACCAACCCCTGGCGTATATCCTCGGGCGAGAACTCCTTCTTGTTGTAGAACTCTTTCACCACCCGCGCGTAGCCCTCGCGGAAAGCGCTTTGGTGCGTGCCGCCCTCAGTGGTGTGCTGTCCGTTTACAAAGGAATAATAATAGTCGCTGTTCTGCCCGTTGACATGGGTGAAGGCCGCCTCGAAATCGTCGTCCTTGATATGGATGACCGGGTAGAGGGGCTCCCCCTCCATGTTATGCTGCAAGAGGTCCAGCAGCCCATTCTTGGAATAATAGCGGCGGTCGTTATAGTAGAAGGTCAACCCACGGTTCAGGTAGCAATAATTCCACACCCGGCGTTCCACATACTCGCTTATAAAGTGGTAGTTGCCGAAAAGCTTGCCGTCCGGCACAAACTCCACCAGTGTGCCCGTGGCCTCAGGTCCGTCGGGCAGCGGATGGTCCATGATGCCACTGTCCGCCGTCAGCTTTCCTTCGGAGAACTCGGCGCTGCGCGTCTTCCCGTCGCGGAACGACTGCACATGGAACCAGCTGCTCAGCGCGTTCACCGCTTTCGTACCCACACCGTTCAGGCCGACCGACTTCTGGAACACCTTGCTGTCGTACTTGGCTCCAGTGTTAAGTTTACTGACGGCTTCCACCATCTTTTTCAGCGGTATGCCGCGGCCATAGTCGCGGATGCTTACCTTGCGCTCGGCGAAATTGATGGTCATGTCGATCCGTCGGCCAAACCCCGACGTGAACTCGTCGATAGCGTTGTCGATCACCTCCTTGATGAGGACATAGATACCGTCGTCGTGCGACGAGCCGTCGCCCAGCTTGCCTATATACATGCCCGGCCGCAGCCGGATATGCTCCATGTCCTCAAGGTGGATAATACTGTCGTCGTTGTATTCGGTGGCAGTGTTTACGGGTTGCCTGTTTTCTTCTTCGATAGCCATAAGGTGTGAGTTTTTACGAACTGCAAAATTACAAAGAAAAAATGACATAACCATTATTCGTGACTACTGCGTGAGAATAAACATCCAAATACTGCACTGTGAAACAAAAAAATATTTATCTGAAAAAAAAATGTATATTTGCAAAGTAATACATATAGATTGCTGCGAAACGAACCTATATTAATCAATTATTAATCAAACAAATATATTGCATTATGAAACAAAACTATTACAAACTGATTGTCCTTACAGCCTTCCTTTTGTTTGCGAATGCGGGGGTGCAGGCACAGGCGCTCGTACACTGGAATGCTATCGGATGGCAGACCACCAACCCCATTATCAGGGAATGGACACCGGGGGTCGCGATAGGATACATGGAGGATTTGTCGAGAGGCGGGTACTTCTTCATCAAGGACATCAACCCCATTGCACAGGTGGCGGTACTGCCCGTGGGGAATACCGTCACCGATTTCCGCGTGAAAAACGATTCGGTGTTCTTCTGCGGGATGGACAACACAAACGGGCTCGGGATTGTCGGCTTTTTCGACATCAACGCCCTCTTCGCCGGAACAGGCACCATCACTTACGGTATACTGCAACAAACAGTCTCATCACCCTATGTCACCCGCCCCACACGGATGGATGTGTACACCTTCCGCGGCATTACCCACATCGCTTTTGTGGGCGACCTGCTGACCATTGTCCCTGGCTCGCCAACCTTGGTTCCGTCAACAACTGTCGGCGATGCCTACTTCGACAATTACTTCAGTACCTGGAACGTCGACTTTTACCAGAATGCTGGCTGCGACATGATATACACTGACATCGCCGCCAGCAGCGACTACGTGGTGGCGGTGGCCAAAAAGAACTTCTCCCCTGACTATTTTGTCCACGTGTTCCGGATCTCGGGCGATTTCCTGTCTTCGCCAATAGGGGCAAACAATGTGTTCCAGATAACTGGCAATGTCCCAATGGGTGACATTCTGCTGGAGGACATCTCGGCCACAGACTTTGTGCTGGCCTACCACTTTGCCGTCGCTGGTGGACCGGGCACCGAGCTGCAGCAGTTCAGGGTGGATCCCGTCACACCCACCATCATCATCCAGCAGTCGCTGCTGGCCCATCACGGAGCCTCTGTGTCCTATTCCCCGGCATGGGCCATGAAGCAGCTGAGCTTCGACGCCACAGGGATGCGTCTGCTGCTGTTGCAGGACGCCGCCACCGATATGATGCCGAGCGTGGAAAGCAATATCCTCTCCTTCACCCCCTCGGGCATAGGGTCGGGATATGTGGATGTTTCCTTTATCCCAGGAGTATCGTTGAACAGGATGGATGCCAAGTCCACCGGAGGCTATTGGGCGATAGGCGACAGCGGCGGCGTGACTGCCATAGCCGAGGAATTCTTTCCTGCCGCGCCCTCCATGTCCTGCCAAATCAGGTACACATTAGACTGCGGAACTATACCCGAAGCGCGGGTAACCAACAGGTACCCAGACCAGCATGTTATGTTATCCAACTCCCTTAATTCCATGAATGTGTCACATAAATTCGTTGAATTTTACATATATTGCACCGAAAGGTAAACAATTGAAATACATACTGCCATGAAAAAAAATCTTATCTTAGCTTTGCTTACTGCTCTGGCGGGATGGACAGCCCCGGCTCAGTCCTTTGGCGACACGATAGACTTCATGCCCCGCAATCCCGATTATTACTATAATGACTGGTGGGCCGACAGATGGTACGACACCACCGACGCCCGCCTTTATTTGTATTATCCAATGACTGGGTATCTCCGATATAACTATACCGACCAGCCGCTGAATATCGTGGGGGTAGCGGCAGCATTGTGGGTTGAAGACTACCACGGGCAGACATTTGTTTACGACACCATGGAATGCGACGAGTACCTGCTGCTTTGCGACGCCTACCCCGATTCGTTCGTGACAGTGGCACGGATACCTTGGCACATCAGGGACAGCCACAGCTATATCCGCCTCTCTCTATATTTGAGGGCTATGGGGACAAACTGCTGTAGAGGCGGATATCCTGAGGACGTAATACTGCCACTGTATACCTATTACTTTGACAAAGCCATCACAGTGCATGATTCGTTTTATATCGGCAGCACTGCCTATTGGGCAAACCCATACCGTACGGATCGCTTAGTCAACCCTCGATACCACGCAGGCAGTTTCGCTTTGGAGGGTCCTCTCATAGACGGCAGATGCACCGGAACATGTGCACCCTTTATCCAGAGATATCGACAAGACAGCATTTCGCGCCCCCAAGTTATCAGACCCCACCATCGTTACGAACAACATTTCTACACCCTGATATTCCCCATAGTGGAGCATCCCGAATGCCGAAAGGTAGGCTCGACGACGGTCGAGGAGGCGGACAGCGGAAGGGTGATCCTCCGGTGGAGGCCCGACAGCCTGCATGCCAGCTGGGAGGTGGCATGGGGGCTGGCCGGAAACCCGCCAGAATCGTGCCGCATCATACAATGCAGCTCTCCGGAGGCCGTGTTGGACAGCGTGGAAAAGGGCGTGAGGTATGTGGCCTATGTCCGCGGCATGTGCGTACACCTCGACGCCGTGTACTACAGCGACTGGTCGCCAGCTGTGGGTATATTCCTCCCCATCCTGTACGATGTGGCGGCCGAGGCAAACCACCCCGAGCGGGGCTGCGTGACCGGTGGCGGCACGTATGAGGAGGGGCAAACGGCCGTGCTTACCGCACAGGCCTGGACCCCCTACCGCTTCAGACTGTGGGACGACGGCGACACCAACAA
>DEKU01000044.1 GCA_002354035.1 Bacteroidales bacterium UBA2714 | reverse complement strand
TTATCTATTGAGAGCCATCCCCTACGGGGAATCTGGCCTCTACAAGATAGCCCATAGGGGTTTCCCCTATTGTCGCGTCCCTCCGGGACGAAGATGTCGTGTTGAGGTACGGCACCGCACTGCGCCTTTGGCTTGTACGGTGTTATTAATGGTCTCACCTCTCCGAGGTGAATGCCAGCAGCTGGCTCTGGTCAAAGAGTTCATCTCTATACCACGATGGAACTCACTTTAACATAACACGCAGAGGCAAGACTGCCCCGTAGGGCTTTCTATCAATAGCAACTGACACTCAAAGCGATAACATACCCTGTAGGGGTTCTCTCTCAATCATCGCCTTCATTTCTCTGCAAAATCGTCATCCCCTACGGGGAATCTTTCTTCTATTTCGCTCTTATCTATTGAGAGACATCCCCTCCGGGGAATCTGGCCTCTACAAGATAGCCCGTAGGGGTTTCCGCTCAATAGCACTCCGCCTCCAGACCTTCGGCATACCCCGTTGGGGTGATTTGTTGAGTTCACTGTAAGTTCGTATCGGTTCTTTCAAAAAATAGTAGTATCTTTGCAAGGCGAAAAAACAGAAGAATCATTGCTATGGCAGAAGACAATAATAGTATCATACAGGAAGTTACCCATGAGGATTATAAGTGGGGCTTTGTGACAAATATTGAGACTGACACCATCGGGAAAGGCCTCAACGAGGATGTGATACGCCTAATATCTAAGAAAAAGAATGAGCCAGAATGGCTGTTGGAGTTCAGGCTGGAGGCTTTCCGCCGCTGGCAGACCATGGAAGAGCCGGAGTGGGGCCACCTGAAATATGACAAGGTGGACTATCAGGACATCATATACTACGCAGCCCCCAAGCAGCAGGAGAAGAAGAAAAGCCTCGACGAGGTGGATCCGGAACTGCTGGCCACCTTCGACAAGCTGGGCATTCCCCTGCGTGAGCAGAAGGAGCTGGCGGGGGTGGCATACGACGCCATCATGGACTCGGTGTCGGTGAAGACGACGTCGCAAAAGGTGCTTGAGGAGAAAGGCATTCTGTTCTGCCCTATCAGCGAGGCCGTGCAGAAGTACCCCGACTTGGTGAAGCAGTATCTGGGTTCGGTGGTGCCGAGCAGCGACAATTTCTTTGCCGCCTTGAACTCAGCTGTGTTCAGCGACGGGTCGTTCTGCTATATTCCCAAGGGGGTGCGTTGCCCCATCGAGTTGTCGAGCTATTTCCGCATCAATGCCCGCGGCACAGGCCAGTTTGAGCGCACACTCATCATTGCCGATGAGGAGGCCTATGTGAGCTATATGGAGGGCTGCACGGCTCCGCAGCGCGACGAGAACCAGCTGCACGCAGCTATCGTGGAGATTATTGCCCTGAAGGATGCGGAAGTGAAGTACAGCACTGTTCAGAACTGGTACCCCGGTGACAAGGAAGGCAAAGGGGGTATCTATAATTTCGTCACCAAACGCGGCATCTGCAAGGGTTCGCACAGCAAGATTTCATGGACGCAGGTGGAGACGGGCAGCGCCGTGACATGGAAGTACCCAAGTTGCATCCTGCAAGGAGATGACAGTACGGCCGAATTCTACAGCGTGGCCGTCACGAACAACTACCAGCAGGCCGACACGGGCACCAAGATGATCCACGTGGGCAAGAATACGCACAGCACCATCATGTCGAAAGGCATCAGCGCCGGGCATAGCCAGAACAGCTACCGAGGCTTGGTGCAGATAAACAAGAGTGCCGAGAATGCCCGCAATTTCTCGCAGTGCGACTCGCTGCTGTTGGGTGACCAATGTGGGGCACACACGTGGCCGTATATCAAGGCCAACAACAGCAGTGCCATCCTGGAGCATGAAGCCACCACGTCGAAGATATCGGAAGACCAGCTCTTCTATTGTCAGCAGCGCGGCATCACCGCCGAGAGCGCCGTGGGACTGATAGTGAACGGCTATGCCAAGGATGTGCTGAAGAAGCTGCCTATGGAGTTTGCCGTCGAGGCGCAGAAGCTGCTCAGCATCTCGCTGGAAGGCAGCGTGGGATAAAAAGGATGTAAGATGAATGTGTTAATGCGTTAATGTGGGAATGTGTTAATCGGGTTCACACATTCATACATTCATACATTCATACATTCAATCATTCAAGATTCACGTATTCACACATTAACGTATTCACGCATTCACACACTCACACATTAACACATTCAAGTATTCTATTCACACATTCAAGATTCAAGCATTCACAGTTGACACACAAACTTTCGATGGACGAGTTGCACCGCCTGTCGGTGCAGGAATACAAGGAAGCTGAAAAGCTGCCCCTTACTGTAGTGTTGGACAATGTCCGTAGCCAGAACAATATTGGCTCGGTGTTCCGCACCTCCGATGCCTTCCGGGTTGAGCGGATATGCCTGTGCGGCATCTGCTCCACACCGCCTCACCGCGACATCCACAAGACCGCCCTCGGTGCCGAGGAAAGCGTGGATTGGACTTACTATGAAGAGACGGCCGATTGTGTCAGCGCATTGAAAGCCCAGGGATATAAGATTTACGCCATCGAGCAGGTGGACGACAGCATCAAGCTTGACCGTCTGCCCGAAGCCCTTGGTGAGCGAGTGGCTATAATCTTTGGCAACGAAGTGGAAGGAGTGCAGGAGGCATTGCTCCCCCTCTGCGACGGCAGCATCGAGATACCCCAGAGCGGCACCAAACACTCCCTCAACATCAGCTGTGCCGCCGCCATCGTCATCTGGGAACTGTCGAAACGATGGCGCGAAACCATATAGGTGTGCCATAAGAATCTGGATTCTTTCAGAGCGTTGTTTGCCCCCCGCGTTGATTTGCCCAATGCGTTGCCGTTGAGCCATATAGGTTTATGCCCTTTCAGTTTTTTTGGGGATGTAGACTATAGGCAAAAAAGAGGGCATCCCCCAATGTGGAGAGATGCCCTCTTTTGATCGAAATGGATATTACAGCAGCTCAAACAAGTTTATTCTCAGGCCAAAGGATGCATTTCGGGGAGCGATGGCGGTCCCCATGAAGTCGAGGTCACGACCCAGCGGTGTGAGACCTATTTCGGCGTAGGCACCAATCACCCCGAAGTTGATGCTGAGGCGGGTGGTGAGGTTGAAGAGGTTGAAATTCATGTCGCGGGTGTGGCGGGTATCGGTGGTGACACCGTTCTCCTCATAGGTATAATCTTGCTGCAATTCTTGTATAACAGCTAATTGAGGAATCAGCTCCAAGCGCATATTAAAATAGTGTTTTTGTTTATTAGGGTAGAAGATAAAGTGCAGCGGCACGCCAATGGACAGGGTGGTGGCCGTGGTGGTCCATTTCCCGGGCAGCGTGGAACTGACAGGGATGAGTGCGTTATCGTTGGCTAAATAGTCGATGTAGGGTTTCTTGAATTGGTTGTTATGCAGGGTGTAGCCAATTCCTATACCAGCTGCAATATGGTCGTCCATATAGAGCGAGTATCCTGTCTGGAAGCCCGTATGGCTCAACCAGCCGCCGATAGAGGTGGGATAGGTGCTGCTGCCAAACGACTGCCCACCCACAGCCCATGTGGCGCTGCCAAAAAAGAAGTCCCATAACAAGCGTTTCTCGGCACCGTATTTGCCAAGGCCTGTCCAGTCGCGCTCGGGTTGGTCGTCGACCTCAGCCGTTCTTGTCGATACCTGACAATCCATGTAGTATTGGTTGTCATAGAGTACGATGGCGTTGTCGCTCACTTCGAACATAAGGTTCGTGTCCTTACCGGCAGAAGTACCCACATAGAGAGTTTTGCCGTTGGCGGCTTCGGTGGTGGTGAGGGTGTTGTTCTCCACAATCACCAGTTGCTTCGACTCCGGGGGGAGCGCACCCTTGTAGGCCACCCAGTTGCAGGTATCCAGTTGCAAATGCACTATGCAACCACCCGTCACTTTCAGTTGTCTGATTTCCTGATTGATGTTTTGGCGATAAGTGTTGGTCTGCGCATTGCCCATAAGAAAGAGTAGCGCGATGCAGACGAATAAAAACCCTTTTTTCATGTTGAATATGCTTTGATGATTAATAAATTACTATTGCTAACTGTGTCATTTGTTCCTGGTCGGGCTGGTTTCGGAATAAAAAGTCCCTGAGTTCCTGTCTTCTTTGGGCAGAAGAAGCCATCAGCAGGCTGGCGAGATTGGTTTGAGTGGCGGGGTAGGCATGGCTGTTAGGCACATCCTCGGCCATATTGTCTACTGAGATCATATCAACAGCAAGGCAGTCGCAATATATGACGTCGGAAGTTGGAAGCGGGTTCGTAGCAACGGGGGCAACGCTGTTGGCTTGCTGCGGGAGGGGAGCGATGTTCTCTGGCCGAATGTCAGTTGTCTCTAAATTAGAAGAGCGTTGGTTTGCAACCGCCGGGTGGAGCGGCACGGCGGCAGGATGGGCCAAAACCTTTTTAGGAGCATGCATGGCCTGCGGCAAATTCTCCGCCACCAATCGGGGCTTTTCTGATTCGTGCGTGACTGTATGTGGCAAACCGGGAGCCGAGCTGTCCAAGGCTGTTTCGGAGGTTTTGTTTGTGGCCACGAGTGATTCCCTGTTGCCAACAGAAGGCATCAGGAGGTAGACCGCCAGCCCCATGGCCACCACGATGCTTGCGGCGTAGGACCAACGGCGGCGCAGGACCCCCCATCGGGCCTTGTCGGCAGGAGGTTCGGCTGTGACCACCAGCGTGGGGTCATAGTAGGTATCCATCTCCTCGCGGATGTCGGGATGCTCCAGCAGGAAACGCTCCACCTCGGCGCGGGTCTGGCTGTCCAGCTCCCCTTCTTGATAGAGGTACAGATACCCCTCATAATTATCCATGTTAATCATATTGCTTGTTGTTTAATGGTGTTCAACTTCATGTATGCTTTCTTCAGATTGATGCGTGCGCGGTAGAGTATGCCCGTCACCTGCGACTCCTCCAGCCCCGTCAGTTGGGCAATCTCCTTGTATTGGTAGCCCTCCAGGTCTTTCATCAGCAGGATGGCGCGGTGCTGGTCGGGCAGTTGGCCGAGGGCTTGCTGCATGGCGTCGTGAAGCTCGAAATTGTCATGCTGGTCATACCACTCTTGCTGTGTCAGCTCAGGTGCCAACTTGCGGAACCGCTCGGCGCGGCGGTGCTGGTCCACCAGCTGGCGGTACATCACCCTCACCATCCAGCCCTTGGCTTTCAGTGGCTCCACATCGCTGCGGTGCGTCCACAGCTCCACCAGCGCATCCTGCACCGTGTCCCAGGCGCTGTCGCCGTCGGCTGTGTAGCGCACCGCAAAACGGTATAAGGCCTCACGGTGCTGCTGTGCTATCTGGGTATATTCTTGTTCATTCATATATTTTGATGTTTCCGTGTCTCATCCCTTTTGCAGGAGAATGGGGTGATCTCTCTTCCGAGGGGGTAAAGTTTGTCTCATTTTGCCTTTTGCCCAATAAACGAACATCCCCCCTCAAATATTCGTGCCGTGCAAAAAAAAATGAGGCAGATCGCACAGTGTGGTCTACCTCAATTGTTTGTAAAGAAGCGATGCGCTATTGCTTGACGATGCGCCTTACGGTAGCGGAATGCTGTAGAGTAATATGCAGCGTGTAGACCCCGGAGGGCAGGTGGCCAAGGTCAACCTCGTTGCCTCCCACAACCTCTGCCACGCGGCGGCCTGCCTGGTCATACACTTCCACCTTCACCACCCCCTCGGACAGTATTGTCACCATACCCTTGGTGGGGTTCGGGAAGAGAGTGATGTCGGCCGCACTGTCGGCGGAGTTGATGCCAACCTCTGTGACAGTCAACTGCAACACAATCACACTGTCGCAGCCCTCTGAGGTCTGCCCCTCAAAGCGGTATTCTCCGCTCTCGGTATAGGTCTGGCCCTGCCATGTGTACGAGCCCGCAGCAGTATCAACGATGGTGTCGTGGGTGCTGTAGTTGATGACAAGGTTCAGCGTCACCGTGCTGTCGCAACCGTAGCGGTTCGTGGTGAGGACCGATGCCGTGGCCGAGGCTGTATAAACCGAATCCTGCCAGAAGTAGCTGTCGCACGCCGTGTCGGCCTGCACAATGCTGTCGCTCTCATAGATTACCAGGTTCAGCGTCACCGTGCTGTCGCAGCCGTAGCGGTTCGTGGTCAGAACCGATGCCGTGGCCGAAGCGGTATAGACCGAATCCTGCCAGAAGTAGCTGTCGCACGCTGTGTCGGCCAGCACCACGCTGTCGCTCTCATAGATTACCAGGTTCAGCGTCACCGTGCTGTCGCATCCGTAGCGGTTCGTGGTGAGGACCGAAGTCGTGGCCGAGGCGGTATAGACCGAATCCTGCCAGAAGTAGCTGTCGCACGCCGTGTCGGCCAGCACTACGCTGTCGCTTTCGTGAATGGTGAGGTTCAGCAGTAAGATACTGTCGCAGCCAGCCATTTGCGATAGTGTGTCGGTGTAGATGCCCGTGGCCGTCAGCCTCTCGCCACGCCATGTATAGTTGTCGCAAGCGGTGTGGGCAATGCTGTCCTTCACGGTCATGCAATTGGCGTGCACCCAATGGGCTTCCAGTCCTCCTGCGCCATAATGGCCATCGCTGTTCATGATGCTGTCAGCCATTACTTTCAGCACATAGAGTCCGAAGGCATAGGTCTTTCTCGAAATGGCCACACTGTAGGTAGTGTCGTCTATGCGGCGCACGCCCACCGTGCTGTCCATCAGCTCGGCTCCGTTGTTACACTTCAACGACATGTCGGCAAATGTGAATGTGGAGTCGATGACGGGCATCGTAAATCGAACCCTCACCGAGTCGAGCGTAGTGCCTATGGCGCGGAGCGGAATATCCAGAATGCGGCTCACTTTCAGCACGTCCTCCTTCAGTCTGAAGGTGACAAAGTAGGTGGTCGGACGGATTGCGCTGAGGGTGTCGACGATGTGCATGCGGTTGACATAGTTGGGATCGAGACCGGCCTCTATGTCTACAAAACTGAGCCAGATATTCTCCAGCGGGATGTTGACGCTGTCGTCTCTGATGCACGATACGATTTCGTACTTCCCTCTGCCGGGATCGTCTGTGCGGGCATATTGCCATCCAGTAGTGTCCGGCATGAGGGTGAGTCGCACCAGCGTGTCGACCGTTTGGGTAACTTGGATAGAGCCGTCAGCTGCCACTGTGGTGTCGGAAGTCACCACATAGTGGTCGAACAGGGCTGTGTCCGCCGATGCCACGGGCGTGGCCCGTCCGCTCGAGAAGTATATGCTGTCGGGACGGTTGCTGCTGTTACCGTGAGTCAGGAAATCGTGAATAGAGTCGGCACCGGCCCGGTATTCCAGGATGGGTTTCACCAGACGGTGTGCTCGGGCAGTGACAAGGCTCATGTCGCGGTCGTCAACCGAGCTGTTGTGGATGACGTTCACATCGTTCACCCGAATGGTGCCGAGGAGGGAACTCTTCAGCATATACTCCATGGTGTGGGTCTCGTCCGACGCCATATCGCCCAAGGCGATGTCGCTGAGGGGCTGGCTTGTGGCCTGGCCGTCCTTCAAGGTGCCCGTCATGGCAAAGTCAACCACCAGTCCTTGGCTGTTCTCCACAATCTGAGGCGACAGCGAGGAGATGCGCACTCCGTTGGCTGCACCCGCTCCGTCGTTGCTTATGCGCAAGCCTATCGTGGCGGCCACGGCCGGTTCGATAACAGGCGTGGTGAGGGGGTCGTCGGCTATGATGGTGTGGGGCACAAAGTAGTCGAACAGCAGATGGGGACTAGGATGGACGGTGAGCGACACAGGTTTCAGTTCGTCCGACATCTCTGCCGAGGTGAAGGGGTCTGTGTAGTCTATGGCTCCACCAAACAGGTAGAGCACAGGGGCCGTGGGGGCTGCCGACATCAGCGGCACAAAACGCACGGTGATTGTTCCAGCCGTGCCAGCGGCTATCGAGCCGTCGGCTCCCACATTGTGGCGGTCTATCACCTGGATGTCGAATTTGTCGGTGCAGTCATGGCCCAGCGTGTCACTCACCGTAAAGAGGAGCGACAAGTCGCGGAGCGCATTAGAGTCGTGGGGGTTGTTGACCGTCAGCATGCCTTCGAAAGCCTCTCGGGTCATGGCCACCTCCTGTGTGAAACGGAGCGACACCCCTGCGCACACCGATTTCTTCTTCGGCGCTGCCACCATGCTGTCCAGCGTGGCCAGGAACATCTCTTCAATCGACCAATAACCCTCGTCCATGGCTGTCAGCTCCATGTCGAGCAGCGCGCCGGTGGTGTTGGTGTCCAGATAGAAGAAGTCGAGCGACAGGCCTTCCGGCACATACTCCGGCGTGAGCCATCCTTGTCTGTAATAGTCTACCGTCCTGTTCCAACGGTCCACATAGTGGATCAGCACATTGGTGTCAATCACCGTGATGGTGGTGTCGTAGCAGTCTAATATCTGCTCCACCGTTGCGCTGTCGTAGCTGAGCAGGTTGCTTACAATGGAAGTAAGCACCTCCGGATGCTCTTCATACACAGGCAACGAGTCGTTTACAATCCGGCGGCGGATAGAATGCAGTGTGTCCTGATATCTTTTGGCCAACCGTATGTTGTACTCGTTCACGTTGGTGTCCACATCAAAGGCGAGGTTATACGCCCAAGGTATCTCTGCTTTCACCCCCTGGCAGCCACTGATCACGTCATAGAGGTCTTTCATGCAGGTGCCGAGAGTGCCTAAGGCGGGGTTTACCTTGCCTAACAGGGCTATCGTTCCGGCTATGGCTGCATCGCCATACTGGCCGTTGACGAACGGAATCAGAATACCGAGACCGTCGGCGGTGTTGGAGAATCGGTCCAACTGTTGCGACATGCGTGCATAGCGGGCTGCCTGGTTCATGCCACGGATGGGGGTCTGGGCGGCCCCTGCCCCCATGTTGCCACCCGCCTGCGCTATCGCGGTCGGGTTGCCGCTGGCCATGGCCCTGTTGTAGTTGCCCATTAGGCCTCGGTAGTTGGCAGCATCGTTGCGGGCTGTTGAGGCGGCTGTCCTCGCAGCACCTTGGGCCAGACTGCTCAGCCCGGCCGAACCGATGGTCAAGGCAATGTTCCCTGCGCAGTCGAGGGCTCCGATAGTGGCCGTAAACCAGCAGGGCTGGCACTCCCAGTCCACATCAATCTTGGGCAGTTCAGGCCAGTTGATGCTGGGCCAGTTGATCGGTGGTTTCTTCGTATGTCGTATCGAGTCGCTCCACCAGAAGTCGTTTGCCCAGCCTACCTGGGGTATGCCTATGCCTGAGCGGATGGTGTCCACCGTGATGTGCCTGATGATCGGCTCGGTGTCGTCCTTGGGGTGGGTGCAGTCCATCTTCTCCGTCGTGGTGCCGGCATACACCCATTTGCCTCCTGCGCTGCACTTCCATTGGGCCATCAGCCTGAACGGATGGGTCTCGCAGTTGCCCCATAGGGCTTCCAGACTGGCCAACAGGCTCAGCACCGTGTCGCGGATTAGGGTATCGTACCAGTAGATGCGGTCCACAATAGAGTCGATCACCGTGTCAATCACAGTGTGCGGCACCTGTATGTACATTGTGTCTATCACCATCACCGTGTCATGGGTGGTGTCGTTCACCACCCGGCTGACGGGCACATAGATGATGGTGTCGCGATAGCGGGTACGCATCTCCGTCCAGCTACGTGTCCGGTAGGTGGTTTCCGCTATGCAGTGCTGATTGTTGTTGGCCGTCAGGACGGCGTTATGGATAGCCTTGTTGCGCACCGCGCAGGGGATGATCACCGACGACAAGGCGTGCAGTGTGTCGATGCGGTCAAACAGCGGCACAAAGTCGTAGTAGTCCGATGTGGGCACCGTGATAGTGGCGTCATAGCAGTCTATCAACCCATGGTTGGAGGCCACAATGTTGAACGAACCGAAGCTGCCATCGTAGGGCACCATGAAACGGGGCACATCGAGCGTCACCACCGGCTTGGGCACATTGGTCTTGAAGGTGGTGTTCAACTGGATGGTGTATTCGTCGTCCATGCTCACCTGTCTCACATCCCACGAGTAGCTCACGGCCTGGTATTCCAGATGCACTTCCTGGAAGGTCTGGCGGCTGCCGCGGATCTGTATCACTCCCGCGTAGCTGTCGTTGTCCGGCGCGCTCACATAGAGGTGGTAGTAGCCCTCGGGCAGCGAGTCGAAGAGCAGCATCCCCGAGTTGTCCGTAGTGGCCGCGGCCACGGTGTCCAGACTATAGTAGCCCACCACCGTCACCTGGGCGTCGCTCACGTGGGTACCGTAGGCATAGGTGTACTCGTTCGACACCAGCACCCGCAGGCTGCCCGTGGCGTCCGACACCACGTTCACCACAAAGGGCACCATCTGGGGCGGCACATTGTCCGCCGTCACCAGCACACTGCCCGACAGGGGTGCCAGCGGCGTGCCCTCGGGCATCATGGCCAGCAGTGGCACAAACAGCGTGCTGTGGGGTGCCATGGTGTAGGTGCTGTCCACGTTCAGGGGTCGCAGGGCCGCAAAGCCCGGCGGGGTCTGCAACGTCACGTTGCGAAAGGTGCTGTCCGTGTTGTTGCGCAGCACCACGTCCACCACCTTTTGCGTTCCCGGCACGATGGCGCACACTATGGTGTCGAACGCGATGCTCAGGTCCGGCACCGGCTGGTGGCAGTAGTAGTAGGCCGCAAGGGTGCCCAGGTTGCCCTCGATGCAGGTGGCTGTGAAACGGGCATTCTCATATTCGTTCCCGATAGTGGGCGTGCTGCCCACAAGTGTGTAGTGCAGGTCAGCGGTGCCGAGGGGCTGCAGCGTGAGGGGGGCGAACTGGATGCTTGCCCCGGCGGGCAGCGAGTCGGCTGTCACCGTGATGTTGTGCAGCGTGATGTTGCTGCGGTTCTTCAGGGCTATGGTGCCTTGCAGTGTGTCGCCCTGCTGCACATACCAGTCTATGTTGGTGTTCAGTATGCTGATGCCTGGAATGTTGAACTCTGCCATCGTCCGGCGGCTGTTGCTGCCGTGCAGACATGCCCCTACTTGGTAGTAGCCGCATTCGGAGTTGACAGGCATATAGGTTGTGCCAAACTGGCCGTTGGCATCGGTGGTGTCGGTCACCACCAGCGTGCGTCCCATGACGGTGACATACACGTCCACCGGCACACCCGCTTGGGCCACTGCCGCCGCGTTGCGCAGCGTACCCGTGATGGCCACGGGGCTGTTGGGCACCGGCACGCTGTCCGACACATTCACCTCAAACTGGTAGTAGCCCGCCAGCAGGCCTGTCAGGCTCACGGTGTCGCGCCCCGTGCCACCCGTCACCACAAGGGAGGCGTTGAACTCGCGCTGCACCGCCGTGGGGGCAAAACTCACGGCCACCGAACCGCCGAAGCGGTCCAAGCGGTCGGAGGTCAGGGCAAACATGGCCGAGTCCGCTCCCCGCAGGAATAGCCGGATCGAGTCGGTCAGGTCGCGCCCACCGATGGACAATGTCTGGCGGGCCGAGCCATTCAGCTCCACCTCGCCAAAGGCCAGCGCATAGCTGCTCAGCGTCATCGACGGCTCTTTGTAGATTATAAAATGCTGCACAGCCCCGACAGTGGTGTCGCAGGGGTTGTAGGCCTCCACCTTCCAGCTGTAGGTCTGTCGGTTCTGGTAGAGGGGTATGTTCTGATGTGTGAGACTGGTGACGTAGGTGGGGGAGGTGGGCATGGGCTGTCCCGCTGTCCACAGGTACACGCGGTAGCCCGTGGCACCCTCCACAGCGTCCCACCGCAGCACCACATCGCCGTTGGTTATCACACTGTCTGCCGCCGGCAGCCGTCCGCCCACGCTGCTCAGATGGTTGGGCAGCACCGTCAGGTCCAGCCCATACACCAACGAGTCGAACCCCCGGCTGGTGCGCAGGGTGTCGCGCAGGCTGAGCGTCCCGGTGGTGGCCGTGGCGGTGGCCGTCACGTTGAAATGGCTGTTGCTGTAGGCCTCGCCTTGGCACACCGTGGCGCGGGCTATCTGCATCCGCACCGGGGTGATGTGCAGCACCAGGGTCTGTAGACTGTCGCAGCCGTCCACGCTCTGCAGCGTGTCCACATACACACCGCCGTGGCGATAGGTACGGCCATTGAAGCTGATGCTGTCGCCCTCTATGATGGACACCGTCAGCCGCTGGTCATACACGGGCCGTATGGTGAGGTGCAACGTGTCGATGCCCGAGCAGGGCGAGTCGTCGTACACATGGGTGTAGGTATAGGCACCGCTGGCCCTGTAGGTGCGCTCGTGCCAGCGGTAGCGGCCGCAGGCCGTGTCGCGCTCCGTCAGGTCGGCGTGGGTGGGGTGGTTCACCGTCAGGTGCAGCGTCACCGTGCTGTCGCAGCCTGCCGCCGTGTGGGTGTGGTGGGTGGCAGTGTCCGTGCTTTCGGTCAGGGTGCGTCCGTGCCACTCATAACTGCGGCACGCCGTCACTTGCTGCTCAGTGCTGATGCTGTAATGCATCGTCAGGTTCAACTCATAGATGCTGTCGCACTGCACGGCATAGCCCAGCACCGTAGGCACCGTGTCGCGGTAGGTGCCGCTCTGGCTGTAGGTGTTGCCGCGCCAGTCATAGCTGTCGCACGCCTCCACATACACGGGGGTCACCGTGCGGCACACCGTGCTCCACTCCCCGCGCACCCAGGCGTTAGCACTGCTGTCGCAGTTGGCCTTGATGGCATAGTGGCAAGTGATGCCCGCGTGCATGCCCGCAAAGTGGAAGGCCGTGTCGTTGAGGGTCACGATGTTGTCGCAGCTGTCGGGGTTGTCGAACGGCACAGTGTCGTAGGCCAGCGTGTAGCTCATGGGACGGTTGTAGTCCCAGTGCATATAGGCGCCAGTGTCGCTCACGCTGTCCACCGTCACAAACAGCGGCGGCAGACAGCAGGTGGAGTCCATCATGATGAAGGAGTGGTCCAGCACCGCCGAGCTGCGGCCCGTGCTGTCCACCGCCATCAGGTGCACGATGCCCTGCGCGCCGCAGTCCATCTCCGGCACTTCCAGCAGGTGCGTCCCCGCCAAAGGCGTGAGGCGGTGCACTGTGGTGTCGTCGCCAAACCAGTACACCAAGTCGGTATACTCTTCATAGAACCGCTCCGGGGGGATAAAGAAGATGAAGTTCTCCAACCGAGCGGCGGTGCCGTGGCCCAGCTGCATATAGACGGTGTGGAAACCGTCGTCCAACGCGCTGGCGTCAATCATCAGGTGGCCGTTGCCGAGGTTGCCCTGCTGGCGGTGGGCATAGTCTTCGTCGAACCAATAGGTGTAGTTGATGTTGAAACTGTCCGTGCCCATTCCCGGCAGGGGGTGGTAGGTGTAGAACATGAAGTTCTCTAAGCGGGCGGCGGTGCCATAGCCCAGCTGCATATAGAGGGCATGGAAGCCGTCGTCCAACGCGTTGGCGTCAATCATCAGGTGGCCGTTGCCGAGGTTGCCCTCTTGGCGGTGAGCAAAGTCTTCGTCGAACCAGTAGGTGTAGTTGATGTTGAAGCTGTCCGTGCCCAGTCCCGGCAGGGGGTGGTAGGTGTAGAACATGAAGTTCTCCAAGCGTGCGGCAGTGCCGTGGCCCAGCTGCATATAGAGGGCATGGAAGCCGTCGTCCAACGCGCTGGCGTCAATCAGCATGTGGCCGTTGCCGAGGTTGCCCTGCTGGCGGTTGGCATAGTCTTCGTCGAACCAATAGGTGTAGTTGATGTTGAAGCTGTCCTGCAGGAGGGTGTTGAGCGGCAGGCGGAGAGAGGGACTGCGTAGTCCCGTCGGGCTGTTAGAGTCGGGTTGTAGGTGAGGACTGATCTCCCTACCCGGCTGCGCCGACAGCGAGAAGCCCAGCAAGCACGCTGCCAGCACTAAAAGTGTTCGTCTCATGGCAGTAGAAAGCTGAGGGGTTTATTCGTCTTCATCGTCGGGGTTGAGGATCTCAATGTCCACTTGCAGCATGCCCTGTGCATCGGTGCGGCGTGCGGCGGAGCAGTGGCCTATCAGGGGGTTGCTGACCGAGGGGTCCCAGGGGAACTGGCCGCCATAGATGCCCACCTGCGTGCTGTCGTCGCCCAGGATGGTGGTGGCGATGTTGTCGTTCAGGGCCATGTTCATGCCGTCCGAGTAGGTGCCGCGGAAAGTCTGGAACACCTGGGCAAAGCTGGAATAGTTGTGCAGGTTGTGCGTGCTCATATTGGTCATGTCAAAATAAGTGTAAGAACCACCCCAATCATGATTAACATTAATACCAATAGTATAAAAACTGGTGTAGCCATTGGTTGAACCATCGAAATGGATACTACAATAAAGTATGCTGTTGAGGATGGTTTTGCTGTTGATGTAATCAGTGCCGTTGTCCTGATTGGCGATGCAGTTTACCAGTATGTCTGGGCTTCTAACTCCATCTTCATAAAATTTTGTAATCACGCTGTTGTAGAACCCTGTGCCGGTGGCCTGCCAGTTCTGGTAGTTGTTCCATTGTAGGTTTCGCCATTCATTAAGAATGCAGTTGATGAATTGCGCTGAGGTGGTGCGGTCGGTGGCACGGCTTGCTTCGGACCGATATCCAGTCCAAACTTTTTGGAAGCGGCATTTCACAAACTGGGGGTGCCAGGCGCGGTATAGAGTCATAGTGTTGTTGGACATGAAATACAGCCCCATCAGGGTGAGGCGGTGGGTGGTGTCGGTTATTTCGACGGTGAAAGAATTGCGGATGGTGGTGCTGACGCGGCCGGTGGCGGTGTTGGAGAACATGCCCGCACCCCGGATGGTGACGGCTTTGGTGATATTCACCGCCTCGAACGCGCCCGACGAGAGGTTGATGACGTCGCCATGCGCGGCGGCGGCGTGGGCTTGCTGCAAGGCATAGCGGCCATGGAACACCCGTATGGTGTCATTGTGGGTCAGGGTAGCAAAGGGCTGCTGAGCAAAGCCTATCGCGGCCATGCAGAGTGTTGCAAAAAGGAGTAGTGTTTTCTTCATGTTGTGGGTGCCGGTTATTGAGCATTGGCCCGTCGCTGTTAGTGATTATTATTGTTGTTGATTAAATGCAATAAAAAAGCCGTGAACTTTGTTCTGTTTCGTACCTGAGGCTCTGCAAAACCCTTACTACTAAACAAGAAAGCTCACGGTGACCGTGAGCGTTTCTCCTTTCTTGACGTAGTAGGTACCTAAAAATTTGCAGATTTTCAGGTACACCAAGAAAAGCGAAAACGCTTTAGTTATATGTCTCTATTTCTCTTTTTTTACATGGGGTGTAAGTTAGTTGTTTGTTTCGTTGTTTGTTTGGCGGGTGGGGCACCCGGTGGCGGAGGCTGTAGTGGAGGTGCGGGTAGTATGGCGGTTTCTCAGGCTGTATGGGTAAGGGCCTGGTTGGCTGAGTGTTGGTAAGATATGTCGCCGCCCTTTCCGTCTGCAAAGATACCCTTTTTCCCCGACATGGCAAAATGTTTTTTTGTTCTATCATAAATCATGATTATCCACATGTACCATAGTAAGCCTCGGAGAGGCTTGACTCCAATAACACTGTGAAGAAAGTCCAGTGGATTTTCGATAGCGAAGCGGAGAATTTAGCGCAGCGCAGTGCAGTGGCAGGGTACCGGCAAGATCACATGCGTCTCGAAGAGACGCGACAACGTGAATATCCGACACAATGTCGCGTCCCTCCGGGACGCTTTTTCAGTTTGCATGGAGATCACCGCACTGCACCTAACGGCTTGTACGGTGTTATTAAAGTCACATCCCTTCGGGATGTTTTTTAGGGGCTACCCAACGTCAACCTATTCATTATTAGGCTTCGGAGAGGCTTGACTTCATTAACATTGTGAAGAAAGTCCAGAGGGCTTTCGATAGCGAAGCGGAGAATTTAGTGCAGAGCATTGCGGTGGTAGGGAACCGGCAAGATCACATGCCTCTCGAAGAGACGCGACAGGGTGAATATCCGTCTCTATGTCGCGTCCCTCCGGGACGCTTTTTCAGTTTGCATGGAGATCACCGCACTGCGCCTAACGGCTTGTACGGTGATATTAAAGTCACATCCCTTCGGGATGATTTTTAGGGGCTACCCAACGTCAACCTATTTATATTGCGTCTCGAAGAGACGCGACAGGGTGAATATCCGACTCAATGTCGCGTCCCCTCGGCATGAAGGATGTTTGGCGGTTCGGAGTCTGGTGTAAGGTTTCTACATTCTTTTTATTTCTTTTCTCGCAATGAAACATAAAAGAAAAGAACAACAAAATATGTCACGGACCAGGGAGTGGCGGGATATGCTTGCTCGCCTCTCTGTTTTAAATGTTGGGCATACATTAGCGTTGGGCGGCGTAGTGCGTTGGGACAGGGATATATCCCAAAGTAGAGGTATTGACAATAGGGCAAAATGGCAGCCTCCAACAGTCAAGTCCAGACTCGAACTACACGAATCTGCCTTTTTTCAGTAGGGTGACCGAAGACCTCCTCTATTGTAGGTTTATCAGTGAAACTATCTTTCCAACGAGGGCTTCAACCTGAGGGAGGTATCGTTTGATATCTTCTTCGGTGGCGTCGAAAAAGTCGTCGTAGTCGCTTCCTTGCCGAAAGGCAAAAATGTTTGCAAACAGCACTCCGTCTTCTTTGGGAAGAAGTCCGTCTTTGATATAGTAAAGATTGAAGAGTGCGATTACCCCTTTATGTGTGCTTACCTTATGGCGGGTGTGAATCAGCAAAGCCGAAGCGGCATAATAAAGTGCATAGTATAAACGGTTGGCTATGATGCTCCACATGCCCAATGGTAATATCTTGTGGATGTCGGCCAATGCCGTTTGGGCTTTTTCTATACGATACATCACTATCGCACGGCGTTCTTCGTCTGATAGGCTCATAGTTGTATTCCTTCCTCTCTTACGTTGTATTTGAATAGCGACGGTGGCGCGTCTCTCCACTGGTCTTTGGTGTAGACCAGTGAGTTGATTTCTTCGCCGAGGTCTTGACCTTTGACCCATAAGTCGTAAGCAATCGTATAACGCTCGGCGTGAGGCATAGGGGGTTTGTTGAGTATAATCACCAAGTCCCAGTCGGAGTCCTCGCAGGCATCGCCCCGTGCACGTGAGCCATACAGAATTATCTGCGCGTCGGGCTCTTTCTCCCGCACGGTGGTGCGTATCATGTTCAATATTGTGTCTCTGCTCGGTCGTTCCATGATGGGGGCGTTTTGTTGTCGCGATGTCGGGTTGTCTGTGTTTTATTTGTAATTAGTTGTTGTATAAAAGTTTATTTGTTTGAAGCACCAATGGTTCACGTTGCAAATATACACAAAAATAATGAATCGGCGGCTACAGTACAATTATTTTCTGTAGGCTGTGCCACGGCTGTATCTGTTCTTGCTCTTACCGGGCAATTTGTAGAATTCCTCTGTTGCCATTCTTTTTTCGTGAAGGGGCAATAAAGCGGGGGGAAGTGCGTTCTTTATTTTTGTAATGACCAACAAGCGCAAGATTATCAACGACCCGGTGTATGACGGGTTTCTGACGATAGAGGACGACATTATCTTTGATGTTTTGTCGCACCCTTATTTTCAGCGGCACAGGCGCATCAAGCAGCTGGGGTTCTCCTGTCTGGTGTATCCCGGCGCCATGCACACGCGTTTCAGCCACATGCTGGGGGCGTTGAACTTGATGACCCGCGCGTTAGAGGTGCTGAAGGTGAAGGGGATTGAGATGACGGCCGACGAGGTGCTGGGTACCAAGCTGGCCATTCTGATGCACGACATCGGCCACGGCCCGTTCTCCCACACGTCGGAGCGCATGCTGGCCGACATGCCGCACGAGGTGTGCTCGCGCCTGTATATGGAACGGCTGAACGAGGAGTTCGGCGGGAGGCTGTCGACGGCGATAAGGATTTTCGAGGATGAGTACCCGAAGCATTTCCTGCACCAGTTGGTGAGCAGCCAGCTGGATATGGACCGCTTAGACTATCTGGGGCGCGACAGTTTCTTTACCGGCGTGAGCGAGGGCATTGTGGGCACGGACCGCATCATCAGTATGCTCAACGTGAAGGACGACAGTCTGGTGGTGGACGAGAAGGGCATCTATTCGGTCGAGAAGTTCATCGTGTCGCGGCGGCTGATGTACTGGCAGGTGTATCTGCACAAGACGGTGGTGTCGGCCGATACGCTGCTGGTCAATATCCTGCTGCGGGCGCGCGAGCTGGCTGAGAGGGGCGCGCGGCTGGGCATTGAGGGGTTGCCGCTTTGCGACTTCTTGGTGCATCACTACAGCCAGCGGGATTTCGAGCAGCAGCCGGAGTTGCTGGACCGTTTTGCCTTGATTGACGACAGCGACATCGATATGGCGGTGAAGATGTGGATGAGGCACAAGGACCATGTTCTCAGTCTGTTGTCGGAGCATCTGGTGAACCGTCATCTGAGTGCAATCAGGGTGTCGGACCATCCTTTCGACAAGGAGGCGGTGGAGACGCTGCGTTCGCAGACCTGTTTGCTGCACAATGTGGAGGAGGGCGAGAGCAAATACTTTGTGAACACGGGTGTGTTGCAGAACCACGCTTACGATTATAACGACCAGGAAATCCGCGTGTTGTTCAAGGACGGGTCGTGCCGCGACATCGGTGACGCGAGCGACCAGCTGGACCGCCGTTTTCTTGAAAAACAGGTTACGAAATATTATATCTATTTCCCTAAAGAGTTGAAAGCATGAAGAATGTACACTTTATAGCCATCGGTGGAAGTGCCATGCACAATCTGGCCATCGCCCTGCATCTGAAGGGCTACCATGTGACGGGTTCGGACGATGAGATTTTCGACCCCGCCAAGAGCCGCTTAGCCCGATATGGGCTGCTGCCCGCAAGCTACGGCTGGCATCCGGAGCGCATCACGCCGGAGCTGGACGCCATCGTGCTGGGCATGCATGCCCGCAAGGACAATCCGGAGCTGCTGCGGGCTCAGGAGCTGGAAATCAAGATTTACAGCTATCCGGAGTACCTCTACGAGCAGTCAAGGGAGAAGACGCGCGTGGTGATTGGCGGAAGCCACGGCAAGACCACCACCACGGCCATGATACTGCATGTGCTACAGCACTGCGGCGTGGAGGCTGACTATATGGTGGGGGCGCAGCTGGAGGGATTTGAGGTGATGGTGCGCCTGAGCGAGACGGCACGGGTGATGGTGATTGAGGGCGACGAGTACCTGACTTCGCCCATCGACCGTCGGCCCAAGTTCCATCTATACAAGCCCCATGTGGCCATCGTCACGGGCATAGAGTGGGACCATATCAATGTGTTCCCCACATTTGAGATATACAAAGAACAGTTCGTCAAGTTTGTAAACCTCATAGAACCAGGCGGAAGGCTTATTTATTGCAACGACGACCCCGAGGTGCGCGATGTGGCGCTGAGCAACACCCGCACCGACATTGTCAAGCAGCCCTATGATGTGCCGCCCCACAAGGTGGAGCAGGGGGTGACGAGTCTGTTGCGCGACGGGGCGAAGGCGGTGCCGCTGAAGATTTTCGGACGGCATAATTTGCTCAATCTCACCGCCGCCCGCTATGCATGCAACGCCCTTGGTATCAGTGATGAGCAGTTTGACGAGGCCATCCAGTCGTTTGGCGGCGCCAGCAAACGGTTGGAGCTGGTGAGAAAGACAGACGGTTGTGCGGTGTATAAGGATTTCGCCCACGCCCCGTCGAAGCTGCGCGCCACTATTGCAGCCATGAAGGAGCAATATCCCGATCGGCGATTAGTGGCCTGCATGGAGCTGCATACCTTCAGCAGCCTGACGGCAGAGTTTTTGAAGCAATATGCTGGTTCTATGGACCGTGCGGATGTCCCCATGGTATATTACAGCCAGCATGCGTTGCAGTTGAAGAAGTTGCCCAACCTGGACCCTGAGCAGGTGCGTCAGGCTTTTGCCAACGAGCGGGTGAGGGTGTTCACCGATTCGGCCTGTATGGTGGAGGAGCTTCGGAAGATGCAATGGGAGGGTGCCAACCTGCTGATGATGTCGAGCGGCAACTTCGACGGGATAGACTTCGGCCAGTTGGCCGACGAATTGATAGGATAGGGCCGGCATGTGGGTTAAATAGATCGCAAAGAGATACCCCGTTAGGGGTTTACGCTAAATAGAAACCCAACAGACAACAGAGAGATACCCCGTTAGGGGTTTACGCTAATAGAAACCCAACAGACAACAAGAAGATACCCCATAGGGGTTTTCGCTTAAAACGAATAGCAACAAACCGATATGGCAGCCCAAGAACCCATACAGATAGCCCGCAGCAAGAACCGCCACAGCATACTGTTCTGCTACTACCGCTTTGTGCTGCTTGTCTTTTGTGGCTGGATGGCGCTTATGGTGCTGATTCCCTTCATCGATAGAGGCTGGGATGCAGTGCGATGGGAGCATTGGGGTGTTTATATGCCGGTTGCCCTTCTGTGTATTGGCTTTTTCACCTTTTGCTATGCCTGGAACGGCAAGGGCAACCTGGTGGAGTCGCTCACGATAGACCTTAACGAGCGAGTCGTCATTGTGTCGCACTACAGGCTTCCGGCGACGAAGTGCCAAAGCCGACTGACTCTCGACGGACTCACGTGGGATGTACGGCGCAGCGTCAGAGGGGTTGACCGCTTGCGTCTGAAACCCCGCGAGGGGAAACGGATGGTGATATGCATCGACCATTTGGGATGGACCTACGACGATTGCTACAACCTGATGGGGATATTGGATAATTTGAAAAACAAAGAAATATAACACGCAATATGACTAAATTTCAGATAGGGGACAAGGTAAAGTTCCTTAACAGTATCGGTGGCGGAGTGGTCACCAAGATTACGCCCGATTTTGTGTTTGTGCGCGACGACACGGGTTTCGACATGCCGATGCCGCCGTCGGAGCTTATCCGCATGGCTGATATGACGGGCGTGGCCAAAGTGTTCAACCAGGATGTGCCGGGTGGGATGCCCAAAGCCGAGGAGGCCCGCCGCGAGGCAGAGGACGAGTCGAAAGCCGCCGCCAAGGAGGCGGAGCTGACCCGCAAGCTGAAGGAGAAGTTCACCGGCAGGGCTGATGACGACGATGTGGACAAGCTGCGCGAGGAGAATGTAAGGCTGCGGTCGCAGGTGGCCAACTTGCAGGATCAGATAAAGGGATTGAAGGCCCGTTTGTCGCAGGTGCAGTCGCACAACGCACAGAAGCTGAACGAGAATGTGCTGCTGCAATATATGACGCGCCCCGGCGAGGCGGAGGTGGACCTCCACATCGAGGCCCTGACCGACCATCCCGAGCGGCTCAGCGATGTGGAGAAGCACGAGTTGCAGAAACGTTTTTTCCGCACCTGTCTCAACCATGCCCAGCTCAATGGGTTTAAGAAGGTGGTGTTTATCCATGGCGTGGGCCGTGGGGTGCTGAAGACAGAGATACACAACGAGTTGGATATGTACGACAATGTGCAGTATGTCGATGCGCCGATGTCGCTTTACGGGGCCGGTGCCACTGAGGTTTATTTTAAGGTTAAAAAGTAGTCGGAGTACTCAGATCACTCTGAATAATAACATCAACTTATGAGCATACAAATCAAGATAGGCGACCTCACGCTGGGCGGAGGAGCCCCGATAAGGGTCCAGTCGATGACCAATACCGACACCATGGACACCCAAGCCACCGTCGAGCAGACGCTGCGGCTGGTGGAGGCGGGGTGTGAGCTGGTGCGCATCACCGCCCCCGATGTCAAGGCGGCTGAGAACCTCTATAACATCAAGAATGAGCTGGCACGGCGGGGCTGTACGGTGCCACTGGTGGCTGACATCCATTTCAACCCCCTGGCCGCCGAGACGGCAGCCACGATTGTGGAGAAGGTGCGCGTGAACCCCGGCAACTATACCGACCGCAATACGGGCAAGACCCACTTCACCGAGCAGGAGTATGCCGACGAGCTGAAACGGATAGGGGAGAAGATGTCGCGCCTGATAGAGATATGCAAGGCGCACCATACCGCCATGCGCATCGGCACCAACCACGGCTCGTTGAGCGTGCGCATCATGAGTCGCTATGGCAATACGCCGGAGGGTATGGCACAGAGTGCCATTGAGTTTGCACAAGTGTGCCGCGAGCAGGACTATCACCAGTTGGTGTTTTCGATGAAGGCCAGCAATGTGAAGGTGATGGTGCAGAGCACTCGCCTCTTTGTGGAGAAGATGAAGGCTCTCGGCATGGACTATCCCATTCACCTCGGAGTCACCGAGGCGGGCGATGCCATGGAGGCGCGCTATAAGAGTGCCGCAGGTATCGGAGCTCTGCTTATTGACGGCATCGGCGACACGGTCCGTGTGTCGCTCACCGAGGACCCCGTGGCGGAGATTCCCGTGGCCTACGGCATCCTGCAAGCTGTCGGGGCTCGTATCAGCCAGTGCGAGTATATTGCTTGCCCCTCCTGCGGACGCACACAGTATGATATCCAGCAAGCCCTGCAGCAAATCAAAGCCCGCACGCAGCACCTTAAAGGGGTGAAGATAGGGGTGATGGGCTGCATTGTCAACGGCCCCGGCGAGATGGCCGACGCCCACTACGGCTATGTGGGGCAGGGGGCTGGCAAAATCACTCTCTACAAAGGCCGTGAGGTCATGAAACGAGATATTCCCCAAGCCGCCGCCGTCGACGAGCTAATAGACCTCATCAAACAAAACGGCGACTGGGTGGAACCGTGATAGCGTAGCCCATTGTGTCTAATCCATGACAAGGATTTTGGTGCATTCCTCACCAAATTGACTTACCACCCTTACAGCTACTTTGCGGCCTTTTTCGTATGGGATGGGTTCGCTTTCGAATCCGTAAAGTCTTTCCCATAACTCATCATCCATCTCGATGCGTAGGGTGCGTTCCGCATTTCTCTTCGCCAAATCCGAAGCGGCCTTGTCGAGTCCTTTCCTCCAGGCGTCAAACACCTTTTTGTCGCCACCGCAGAAGTGCATGCTATGCACCACGAACTGTTGGCCGCTGTAGTTGCTGTCCAATTCCCAATAGGCGATGTCCTCTACTGAACGGGCTTTCACATCGTCGTGGATAGGGTCGTAGATGTCAAGGCCTCGAATCTCCACATGGCAGCTACTGTCGTTGTCCTTGATGAGGGCGATGTCAGGCTCGCCGATGGTGATGAACGAGCCAGCCTTGTTGTCCTTCTTCAGCAGCCCGTCTTGCATCAGGTCGTCGTGCATCCTCACCTTGCTGACTCTGTATTGGCCGAGGTTATAGTCTTTGTCGTTGATGGAGTCTTCAAACGAGAATCCCAGCAGCACCAACCACGAAGCTCCCTCTTGCAGCTTGGTTTCGCGGAACTCCTGTACAGCTTTGTTTACTGCCTGTTTGCTCACTGTTCCGAACTTTGGCCCAATATGGAAATAGACCAGACGCTCGCGACCTTCATCGTCTCGATAGTAGCCTCGGGCGTTGAGATAAGGGTTGCCGGTTTCCTCCACATTGTGGAACTTGGCTTGCTGGGTGCTGTCACCGTTGCGGATGCCGTTGGCCTGCAAGTGGTCGAAAATGCGCTGTTGGAAACGCAAGGCCTCTTCTGCCTCGTCAGGCCGATTCTCCAGGTCTTCAGGGGTCGTCACATCGTAGCTTTGTAAAGTCTCCACGGTAAAAGGCCCGCTGACGCGCATCCGTTTCTTGTCTTCGAGGGGTTGGTCATACAACACCTCCTCTTCGGCAGGCTCGTTATTGGCCAAGCTCTTCAGCGTGATGTGTGGCACGGTCTTGTAGACGAACCCATGCCGAATGTCGGGGTCGGGGCTTTTGTCGAACAACTCGTAGTAGGGATAAACAGCGGTGGTGAGACGCTTCTTGGCGATATTGAGGGCGATGCGGCTGGTGTCGATGGTAATCCACCGTCGTCCCCACTGCTCCGCCACGTAGGCCGTAGTGCCGCTGCCACACGTCGGGTCAAGCACCAAGTCACCGGGGTCAGAAGTCATAAGGATGCAACGCTGGATGGGTAAAATAGATGTTTGAACAACATATTGTTTTCCCTGTACAGGAGAAGTATCATCCCAAAAGTTATTTACTTTCGAATAAGGAAAATCATCATGGTAATATCGATAACTAAGATTATCGCCTTCAGCCTCGAGTCTGTCGAGATCCTTCAGCTTATCCATTTTGTCTTTTGTTGTAACCCAACACCCCCCTTGGGGTGGGAGGAAAATCTTTCCCTCAAATGGATATTCAAAGACGTTGTTTTCAGAAAATGACGGTGCTCGTTGAGATACTAAACGATACACTCTACTTCCATTAGGCAGTTTTGTTATATCATCTTTTTGAGTAAGTTTTCTTCTTTCGCCATCGGGCATTAGGACATTTGTCCACCTGGACTCGATACGAGGTATGGACTTTTTAAATAGTGTGTTGTATTTTATGCTTTTAATGTCTTTTGCATACCAGATGATAAAATCACACATGCTTTCTAAAGTAGTTGCACCAAGAGGCATTAGTTTCTTTCTGAACGGTATTAAACTCACAAAGTTCTCGCTACCGAATACTTCGTCCATAATGCTGCGGACGAGGTGGACGTTCTCATCGCTTATCTGTACAAACATGCTGCCGCTGTCGGTGAGCAGTTTGTGGGCTAAGACGAGGCGGTCGCGCAGATAGCTGAGGTAGCTGTGGATGCCTAGCTCCCAGGTGTCGCGGAAGGCCTTGATCGTCTCTGGCTCGCCGCTGACGCTTTGGTCGTTGTCCTTCACGTCGCGGCTGTTGAGTTTCATCTGCCAGTTGCTGCCATACTTGATGCCGTAGGGTGGGTCCATATAGATACACTGCACCTTGCCGGCCATCCCCTCACGGTTGAGCAACGAGTTCATCACTAACAGCGAGTCGCCTTGTATCAATCGGTTCTTCCACTTGTCGGTATGGCGGTAGTATTCCGTCACCCGCGCCAGTTCGTCTTCCACCACATTGCTTGCCTCAAATCCCTCTTGGTCGAACAGGCTCACCTGTTCTTTGTTCCCTTTGTCTTCCCGTATGCGGTAGAGGCTGTTTATCATCTGCTCGGGGCGTATCTGCTCGTGGACATATAGGCTGCGGATGTCTACCCGCAAGTCGGCTCGTTGGGTGCTTTCATCGTCATTGTTGTATTTTCCAAGCCAGTACAGCTCAGGGTCGTCTCCACGATTAAATTCGTGGCAGAATGTGCCATAGCGGCTTTTGCCTTCGTCGGGATTGGCTGCGGCCTCGCTGCCCGCCAGCTCGGAGGTTGGGATAGAGGCTCGGGTATCGCCCGTGTGGCGTATGGCCTCGACAGGTTTATGCGGTTTGCTCATAGTTGCTTGATTTTATTGTTGAGGATGGCTTTTATATTGTCTATGTCGGTCATTTCCAGAAAAGCCCATCGACCATAACTGTCGAGGTTGTTGACAGCGGGTATCCAATAGTTCTCTACGTAGTATCGTTTGGTATCCTTGCTGCCCGTGCGGTCGTTGCAGAAGCCACTGATTTCTATCACCAGACTTACCTCTTCGCCTTGCGGAGTTGTCACACGGGCTATAAAGTCGGGCATATAGCGGTGCTCTTGCCCGTTCTCCCAATAGGGAATGTAGAAGCCGAGGAAGTGATTTTTCACATAGCAGCGCACGTGTTCTGATTCTTCCATTGTTTTTGCTGCCAGCTGTTCCCAACTTTCGGTGTCTGCCACCATATAGTTGACATGGCTTTTTGTGGTGGGATAGACAGGCTTGGAGGTATAGCCGAATACGTGGGTGCTGCTGCCCGTGGGGTTGTAGTAGTTCAATACTGCAGTGATGCGTTCGGTTGCCTCGTTCGCCTTGCGTATGCCATCATAGATATTTTCGCTTGTGGCTTTGGGATCCCAAAACAGCACCAATCGCCGTTGCTCTGTGCTGCCGTCGCCACCGAGTATCTCTATCTGGGTGTCGTACCACTGTTGGACAATTTGTTTCAATTGTCCGAACAGTTGGAATTGCCGTCCATCGTTATTGCTGTATTTATAGTGTATCAGGCGACGTGTCAGTTCATATATGACTTGTGCATCGCGCAACTCTTTGTAATCGCTTTTCAGAACCACTCGTTTGTCGTCAAAAGCATTGCCCAGGGTGGTCTCTGTGGGAATATCGATAAAGTTGAGACGGAATTTATAGTGGCCGGTATAGTCTGCCCTCAGTTCTCCGTCAGGGGTGATGCAGCGGTAGCCGTCAACATTCGGAAAGATTATTTCCAGTTTTTTGCGTTCGGGCAAGGCTCTGATCTGTGTTTTGGGCTTTGGCGACGCGGGTGGAGGTGTGCTACCTCCTTTGAATGTCTTAAACGGCACTCCGATGATGTGGGCATACTCGGGTGGAAACATTTCTACAATGCCTTTTGTCCGTTTGCTGTCTTCAGGCAGCTCTTCTCCTGTGACGGCATCGTATTTGCGCAACTCGTAGCTCACCCGGCGCAAGGCTCGTCCCGCCACCTGCTCACACAGCAACTGACTGCCAAATGCCCTCACGCCGCACACGTGGGTCACCGTGTTGGCATCCCATCCTTCAGTGAGCATCGACACGGAGACTACACAGCGCACATGGCCACCCAATTGGCCAGGTTTTCCCACGGTGTTGACCACCTCACGCAGGATGTCGCCTTCTGTCAGCCGGTCGGCACTACCACTGCCGTGCAGCAGGGAATACTCGCGGCGGAAGGACTCAATCTCGTCATGGAACACCCTCTTAAACTCCTCATCTATTATGTCGGTGGCGTTGTCTACGGCTTCGCTGTCGATAATTAAAGTGGGAGGCTTTTGTTTTGGCATCCCGTTGCTGTAGTTGGAGAAGACGGGAAACATGCCGTCAACATTGTAGCTCTTTCCTTCGGTATCTTTTGCCTCATAGCCAGCCAGATATTTATACACCTCTTTTGACACCGTCGTGTTGTTGCACACCACTATAAAGACCGGAGGGGTAGTGAAAAGGTTGGCGGAAGCCTCGTCGCTGCTGCGCAATCCATCGTTATACTTGTTGTAGTCGTCGATAAATTGCGACAGTGCCACTTTGAGTAATTCGGGCAGCTGTGGCGGCTGTTCGCCTTTAGGCAGTTCTTTGCCCTCCTCTTTTGCGGCACGGCGGGTGCCGCGTTGGCCTTTCCTGGGCAGGTCGGCGCGGATATGCTCATAGATGTTCCTCAGTTTAGGCTCGTCTAAGGATGTACTGTTGTTGGCAGCAGGCAGGAAGGGTATTTTCACCAGACCGCTCTCAATGGCATCCACCAGTCCGAAATCGCTCACCACCCAAGGGAAAAGGGAGTAAGGCTCATAGCCTGATCCTTTCAGATAATAGGGCGTGGCGGAGAGGTCGTATACTTGTTGTAGCCTGTAGCCAGAGGCTTTTAACTGTCGCAGCCCTTCGTACCATACCATCGCTTTCAGGTTCTCAGTCTCGCCCTCTTGGGTCTCTTCATCGTTCTGGCGGTTTTCATTCGTGCGGGGCAAGTAGCAGTGGTGCGCCTCGTCGTTGATTACAATGATGCGCTTGCCTTTCATGTTGCGCCCCAGCACCCGCGAAGCCACTGCGCTGAAAGGCTCTCGGTCGGAGCTTTTCTCCATTTGTCCGGTTGTTCTGTTATAGACCAGTTTCCCATCCAATGGGCTGCTTTTCTTTCCGCTGAATACCTTGGGTTCAAACACGTGGTAATTGGTTATTGTAATCGCAGCATTGAGGCCTCCCATTAGTTGTCGATAGCCTTGGGGTATAAGGCCACGGCGGTTGTAGTAGTCGTTGGCCTCGTTAGGGCTACGCTTGTCCTCTACAAATAACACGCTCAAGCGGTCACGGATGGTGATGCCCGGAGCCACGATGAGGAAATGGTCGGCAAAACGGGTGTCGTTGTGGTATGTGCGCTTATTCAAGTAGTGGTAGAGTATGAGCATGGCCATCACCACGGTCTTGCCGGTGCCGGTTGCCATCTTGAATGCCATACGAGGCAAAATGTAGGCGGGGTCGTCGCTCACTCCATTCTGCCGTTCATATAGCTGGTTGAGCAGGTGTCGACCAATATTCGGGTCGGAGTCGGCCACCTCGTTCAGGTAGACGGCTGTCTCCACGGCCTCCCGCTGACAGAAGAACAGTTTGTGAAAGTTCTGCCGCTCGGGGTTGCAGAACCAATATTCAAGCAATTCGCGGGTGACACGTGTTGTATGGGGATATCCGCTTTCGCGCCACATCTTTACCTCACTGCGCATACGGTTGATGAATGCGGCATCGGGGTCGTTGTCCGTAATGTCTGACCCATGCAGCAGTTCCATCTGTGTCGACGAGTGTGGATTGATGTCAACTATTTTTGTGAATGGCCTGCGGCCAGAGAGTCTGCGCTCGTAGTTAAGGTTACCCTCACTGTCTGTGTCGTAATACCATTGTGGTTCTACATACGGATTGTTGAGGATAGGACTTTTCTCTTTATCTGTCATACATATCCTGCGTATTATTGCGTGTGGCTTTTTATCGGGCGGCGGGCTGTTCCAGCGGGGCAATAAAAGAGCGTGGAGGTTTTCTTATCCACGCCTTGGGGCCCTAGGAATCGCCCGTCATTTGATGATAAGTCACGTCCACGCTTTCGCAGGACGTTTGACGACTTATTCAAATCAAATGACTACTGATGAAATTTCCTAGGTTTCAAGGCAGTGCCGAATAAATTGCAAACGCTTGTGTTGTATGTTATATGTCTTTGTTTTTCTGTTTGTTGTGTGTTATTATGTTTTTATTATTTGTGTTGCAAAGATAGGAATTATTATCGGAATGACAAAATTAAAGTTGTTTTTTGTTTGTCAAACGTGGTCTTTGGGTGTTCCCTGTTTGTGTCATCATGTGATGGCAGGAATTGGTGTTGCTGGATAGCACCTGCCGTGCAGTACTTGTCAGCAACAGATTCTTGTCTGCCGCAGTTGTTCGTTGCGGGTGGAGTGGACGATTTCTTCGTGATAGAAGTAATTGACCACCACTGGGGGCTCGCCGTGGCGGGCTCGGCGGCTGTCGTCATTGCGGACGTAGGGCAGACCTTCTTCGGCGCAGAAATGGCGCATGTCGGCATCCAGTTCGCTCCAATAGGAACGGTCTTTCCTGCCGTATATGTCGTGATAAAGGCCGTCCAGCTCGGGGTGGTGGACATGCACCCAGTCGAGGATGCGGGCGCGGTAGTCGCCGCGTAGGTTCAGGTTCTCCAGCCATACCAGGTTGCACTGTCCCTTGGCGCGGCGGATGATGGCCTCCACGTCCGTGATGCCGGGAAAGATGGGGGAGATAAAACAGGTGGTCTGCACCCCTGCTTCGTAGAACTGACGCATGGCCTCCAGCCGCCGTTCGATGCTCACGCCGCGATCCATCTCGCGGCGGAAGTCCTCGTCCAGCGTGTTGATGCTCCACGACACGCGGGCATTTGGGAAGGTCTTAATCAGGTCAAGGTCGCGCAACACGAGGTCGCTCTTGGTGGCAATGCTGATACTGATTCCGCTGCCTTGCAGCTGTTCCAGCAAAGCACGTGTGCGCTTGTATTTGGCTTCGCAGGGCTGATAGCAGTCCGTCACCGACCCAAGGAAAGCCTCCTTGCCGGCATACTTGCCGGGGTTCTTGATGTCGGGCCACACTTTCACATCCACAAAGTCGCCCCACGGCTCAGGGTGGTTGGCGAATCGTTTCATGAACGAGGCATAGCAGTATTTGCAGGCATGGGCACAGCCCACGTAGGGATTCACCGAGAAGTCCGCCACTGGAAGGTTCGACTTCGTCATGATGCCCTTTGTTTGGATTTCTTTGATAATCATAGTTTGTTTTAGTGATTGTTTGATTGTGGGATTGCTTAGACTTACACATTCAAGTATTGACACATTCCCACGTTAACACATTTTCTCGGTCATATATTTCCAGTAACGGCGAGGCATGTCGTTCAGCTGTTTGCGGGGGTTGATGCGTTCGCGGATGCAGATGGCTTTGAAATAGGTGCGCCAGAGGTCTTGCAGCAGGCGGTCGTCGCTGCTCAACACCTCATCCCTCAACTTGCCGTCAGCAAGGCTGAAAGGCACCGCTTCCTCGTCCTGGAAGGTGATGTGGACAGGTCGTCCTTTCCCCTCGTAATAATAGCCATAGTGACGGTGGGCATCGTAAATCAACCAAGGCTGGTCGTTGAAGCGGTCGGCAAAATGGTCGGTGATGAGCGGTAGGACATTGTGGTCGGGCGATACCACGGCAAGATATGTGCCGTCCTTCGCTTTCTGGAATCGGATGAACTGTTTCATACGCAGTTGCTCGTGCAGCACCTTGCGGGCTATGTTGGTCACCTCCAACACATCGGGGTCGGCATAGTTTCGCTCAATGCTGGGCGCGCTGGCCTCCTGGCGGAACACCTTGCAGATGTAGCGGTAAAGCGGGCTGTTCAAATCGTTCATCTCCGACAGCCAGCCCACAGCAATGAGCCTCACGGCCTCGCGGCTCAGTCTTTTTTCCAGCCCTGCCCACACCCGTCGGGCTTTGGTCTCGTCGGTGACAACCTCATGCACATTGTCGCAAAACAGCGGCAGTGCATCGCCTGTGGTCAACAGGGATTCGGGCTGCTCATGCTGGTCGAATGTGTCGAACACGGCGGTCAGAAGCCCATCCATTGTTCCGTCGAAAACATATACCGTCATTCGCCAAAGTCCATTGTCAGTTGTTTCTCCTGCTCGGCCAGTTTGCGCTGGCGTGGCGAAACGAGCAGTGGGCGCAGCTTCTCAGGGCTCAGCTCGTTGATGCCGCGTAAGGGCTGCAGGGTGGATGCGGAAAGCTCGTGGCAGGTGATGAAATACTTGGCCTTCTTCATCACCACGCCCATCTTCCTCAGGTGCTCGGACGTGAGGCGGCAGGAACGTCGTGCGTTGATGATGAGCCATGCCGACTTCGTGCCCAGCCCGGGTACCCGCAACAGCCATTCATAGTCGGCCGTGTTGATGTCGATGGGGAAGGCCTCCGGGTGTCGCAGTGCCCAGGCCAGCTTGGGATCCACTTCGAGGTCTAAATCGGGGTGCGTGTCGTCCACAATCTCCTCCACCTTGAAATGATAGAATCTCAGTAGCCAGTCGGCCTGATACAGCCGGTTCTCCCTCACCAGTGGCGGTTGCTTCAGCACCGGGAGGCGCGGGTCGTAGGTGTTGACACTGATATAGCCCGAATAATACACGCGCCGAATGGTGGGCTGCCCATATAGCATTGAAGACATCGTCAATATATCGCGGTCGCTGTCGTTGGTGGCGCCCACAATCATCTGTGTCGACTGTCCGGCGGGCACAAAACGTGGCGCATGGCGGTAGCGGCGGCGGTCTTCCTTGTTCTCCATCACCCCTTGCTCTATCAGCCGCATGGGCTGGAACACGCTTTGGTGGTTCTTCTCGGGTGCCAGCAGTTTGAGCGACTCCTCGCGCGGAATCTCGATGTTTACACTCATGCGGTCGGCATAGAGTCCCGCCTCGTTCAGCAGTTCCTGAGAGGCACCAGGGATGCTCTTGAGATGGATATATCCGTTGAAGCGCTGCACCGTCCGCAGGTTGCGCACGATGGCCACCAGGCGCTCCATGGTATAGTCGGGGTTGCGCACCACTCCGCTCGAAAGGAAAAGCCCCTCGATATAGTTGCGGCGGTAGAACTCCATCGTGATGTCCACCAGCTCCGAGACCGAGAGCGTGGCCCGCTTGATGTCGTTGCTTCGGCGGTTGACGCAATAGGCGCAGTCGTACATGCAATAGTTGGTCAGCATCACCTTCAGCAGTGATATGCAGCGACCGTCGTCGGCAAAGGAATGGCAGATGCCCACACCTCCCACCGTGTTGCCCACCATGCCCTGCTTGCCTCGCCGCACCGTGCCGCTCGACGAGCACGACACATCATACTTGGCCGACTCGGCCAGTACGCGCAATCGCTCCATTGTGCTATCCGTCAACATAGCTTAAGAGGAATGAAGTGGGCTAGAATTGCTATTTTTAGTTCCACTTTTGTCCAATATCCCAATGCTGGGCAGTCTTGACAACGTATTCTGTCCCGTTAAGATTAAACTCATTTACTATGATTGGCACTGCCTGGGGGTATTGTTCAATCCAAGATCCGACAGCAATGGTGAATACTTTGGTTTCGGGATTATAGAATATTCGTCCACGGGGAGTCATCTCGTAAGCACCCACATAAGGGCCGATGTTCCCGTTCTTGTAACGTTGGCGGTGATACTCTTTTTTCCATACATCCTCATGCATCTCAGAGCATGATATACTGCCAAATTCGGTGCGGGAGTTGGCGTGTAGGTAATCCGATACACGATGTGACCGAACTCCAAATAGTTCGTTACGTCCAGGACTATACCAGAAGATACCAACCATTGGTTCGTCACCTTTGCCTCTGTTGGCCTGCATTATCCTCATGGCATCCTCCAGCTCTTCTTTGCCGAATTTGTTTACGGTTATCTTTTCCGCCGGCGGATTAGTGGGCTGCTCTTCAATGCCTTTTATTTCTTTAAGTGCAATCTTGACAGCAGCAGCAACAATGCGTTGTAATTCTTCTTCTGTTACAGTCATTTTGTGTTAGGTCTATATGGTTGATTAAAGGGAATGCTTTATTCGTCCTTGTATCCGGCGGCGATGCGGGCGCGCTTGCGCTCTATCTCGTCGAGGATGATCTTTCGGATGCGGAGCGACGAGGGGGTGATTTCCAGATACTCGTCGTCGCGGATGTATTCCATGGCCTCCTCCAGCGAGAACTTGATGGGCGGGATGGTGGTCGACTTGTCGTCGGCACTCTTGCTGCGCATGTTAGTCAAGTTCTTGGCGGTGACGACGTTGATAACAATGTCGTTGCCCGGACGGAGACTTTCGCCAATCACCTGGCCGGCATATACGTGGTCGCCGGGTTCGATGAAGAAGGGACCACGGTCCTGCAACTTGCTTATGCTGTAGGCTGTGGCTTCGCCGGTCTCCTTGGCGATGAGGGCACCCATCTTGTGGTCGTCCATCTCGCCCTTCCAGGGCTCGAAACCCGAGAAACGGTGGGCGATGATAGCCTCGCCGTTGGTGGCGGTGAGGAGCGTGTTGCGCAGTCCGATGATGCCGCGTGAGGGAATCATAAAGTCCAGCTGCACACGGTCGCCCTTGGTGTCAATGGTGCCAATCTCGCCTTTGCGGCGGGTGACAACGTCGATGACCTTGGAACTGAATTCTTCGGGCACCAGGACGGTGAGCTGTTCGACGGGTTCGCACTTCTTGCCGTCAATCTCCTTGATGATGACCTTGGGCTGACCCACTTGCAGCTCGTAGCCCTCGCGGCGCATAGTCTCGATAAGGATGGAGAGGTGCAGGATGCCGCGCCCATAGACGAGCAGGGAGTCGGGCGAGGAGGTCTCCTCCACGCGCAAGGCCAGATTCTTCTCCAGCTCTTTGAACAGGCGGTCGCGCAGGTGGCGGCTGGTGACAAACTTGCCCTCCTTGCCGAAGAAAGGCGAGTTGTTGATGGTGAAGAGCATGCTCATCGTCGGCTCGTCGACCTTGATGGGAGGCAGTGGCTCGGGGTTCTCGCTGTCGCAGATGGTGTCGCCAATCTCGAACAGGACATTCTTGTCCAGGTCCAGCAACACGGCGCATATCTCGCCAGCCTCGACGGGGTTCTTGGTGCGCTCCTTGCCGAGACCTTCGAAGGTGTAGAGTTCTTTCACCTTGCTGGATATATGGGTCTGGTCGCGCTTGACGAGGGTGATGGGCTGGCCCGCCTGCAGGGTGCCGCGGTTCAGACGGCCGACGGCTATGCGTCCGAGGTAGCTGCTATAGTCTAACGACGAGAGCATCATCTGCGTGTTGCCTTCGCTGACGCGGGGTGCGGGGATGTACTCAATGATGAGGTCCATGAGGTAGCTGATGTCCTCCGTCGGGGTCTTCCAGTCGGGACCCATCCAGCCCTGTTTGGCCGAGCCGTAGGCAGTGGGGAAGTCCAGCTGGTCGTTGGTGGCGCCGAGGTTGAACATGAGGTCGAAGACGGCTTCTTGCGTCAGCTCGGGGTCGCAGTTAGGTTTGTCGACTTTGTTTATCACCACTATGGGCTTTAAGCCCAGCTCGATGGCTTTTTGCAATACGAAACGGGTCTGCGGCATGGGGCCTTCGAAGGCGTCCACCACCAGCAGCACGCCGTCAGCCATGTTCAGCACGCGTTCCACCTCGCCACCGAAGTCGCTGTGGCCCGGGGTGTCGATGATGTTGATTTTATATCCCTTGTAGCGGATGGAGACATTTTTTGAAAGGATGGTGATGCCCCGCTCGCGCTCGAGGTCGTTGTTGTCGAGGATGAGTTCGCCGGTCTCTTGGTTTTCACGGAACAGTTGTGCCTGGTGCAGCATACGGTCGACGAGGGTGGTCTTGCCGTGGTCGACGTGCGCAATAATGGCAATATTTCTAATGTTTTGCATCGATTGAGGTGTTGATTAAAAACTTGCAAAGATACAAAAAAAATCGCACATAGCGACTTTTTCGTTGAGGGAAAGCATTCACGGCGTACGGATAGTGGCCGCCAGTCTGCCACAGGCCGGGACAAGATTGGGGGATTAATATTTGTTGTAAATTGGTGATGGAAGGTGTCTTTTTGCTCCTGGTCGGTGTTCTGTCCCCCCGAGTTCCCCGTTCCTTCTTCGATAATTTATCGAAGAAGGAACGGGGAACTCGGGTAGGCGGCGCGGGAGGCGGGCGGAGGGGGCGGCGTCAGGGGCCAAGGGGATGCGGTGAGTGGTCGAGGTAGAGGTTGGCGAGGCAGACGGCGTATTCCTGGTTGTCTCCCTTGGGTTGCCAGGCCACGATGAAGCTAATTTCGGCATTGGTGACAGTGCAGCCTTTGGCAAAGAGCGAGGAGATTTTGGCTCGCATGGATTTGGCGAGGGACAGGACGCATTGGCCTTGGGTGGTGAAGAGGAATCCGTCGCGGTAGAGCAGGGGTTGGCCGCTGCGGAGACTGAGGATGAGGTTTTTTTTGTCGCGGAAAAAGTCGAGGTAGACGTCGCGGTGGGTGAGGCCGATGCAGAGGGGTTGCGGCGGGAGGGGAGGGAGGCTGTGGCTCACCTCGGGAGCAAGTGGGGCGAAGAGGGAGTTGTCCGTGAAGATGGCGAGGTGGTTGCGGGCGCGGGTGATGGCCACGTAGAGGGCGTGGAGGTTTTCTTCGGTGATGTCGGAGTGGAAGGAGGCGAGGAGAAAGACGTTGTCGAACTCACGGCCTTTGGCTTTGTGGATGGTGGAGACGGTGACGGTGTTGGAAGGGGTGAGGGTGAAGTCTTCGATGTCCGATTCGAGCAGAAACTCGTCGATGTCGCTGCGATAGATGGTGCGGTGGGTGTCTTCGAATTGGGCGAAGAAGGTGTGCATGAGGTGAAGACAGGCGCTTTGTGAGTAGGCACTGAGGGTGAGCTGTTTGGCCTGGTTCCATTGGTCGCGGGTGATGGTGGAGGAGGCCAGGCGGTCGAGTTGTTTGAGAAAATAGCGTGTCTCGGCCAGATGGATGAAGCGGAAGTTAGAGAGGGTTTGGATGAGTCGGGGCTGGAGGCCGCGGTGGCGGAGGAGGCATGAGGCCTGGAGGGCTTGGTCGTTGGTGGCTGTGAGCAGGCAAGTGGTGCCGTCGAGGGGGTGGGTCACCAGATGGTCGGCCAGGAGGGGAAGGAGGGTTGAGGAGTCGGAGCGGTGGATGACGACGGAGCCGGGGTCGGTGCGGGCTGAGGTGCAGGGGTCGGTCTTTAGGCGGTGGGGCAGGAGTTTGGCAAAGCGGTTGGAGAGGTCGACGATTGAGGAGGCGCTGCGGAAGTTGGTTGTCATTTGGTAGAAGGTGGCGTGGTGGTCGTTGACGAGCGAGCGGAGGTGGGCGGAATCCGAGCCCCGGAAGGTGTAGATGTTTTGGTCGTCGTCGCCCACGGCTATGATGCGCATGTCTTCATTGCGCGAGGCGAGGGCGAGGACCAGTCGGTACTCGTCGTTGTCCATGTCTTGGGCTTCATCGATGACCAGCACACTTTTGGCGATTTTGGCTTCTTCCACTTCGCCGTGTTCTATCATGTCGGCGGCTTGCCGCACGATGTTGGCGGCTTCGTCGAGGTTGCCTTGTTTGCCGATGAGGTCGAAACTGAAGGAGTGGAAGGTTTTGATGTCGACAAAATGGGCTGCGTTGCCCACCAGCTGGATGAGGCGTTGCTTGAATTCGGTGGCTGCCGAGCGGGAGAAGGTGAGCATGAGCAGTTGCTCGTGTTTGACATCTTCGAGCAGGAGGAGAGAGGCCAGCTTGTGGACGAGGACGCGTGTCTTGCCGCTGCCGGGGCCAGCGGCCACGACGATGAGGCGCGACTGTTTGTCGTTGATGATGTCGAGCTGTTGGGGCGAGAGGAGGTCGAAGAGTTGGTGGTATTTGGCGGGGGTGATGTTTTTGGCTATCTCGACCGAGCGGTCGCCTTTGAAGTATTTGTTGATAAAGCGGCGGAAGTCGAGCGAGAAGTAGTCGCGTACATACTGGAGGGCGGCATCGTAGTCGCGGACCATGAGGTTGGCATATTCGCCTACGATGTGGATTTGACGGATGCGCTGTTTGTAGAACTCGTCAAGGAGGCGGTATTGCTCTTTGCCATAGCGGGCTCGGCGGTCGGCTTTGCGGTAGAGTTGAAGGGTGTTGTAGATGACAAGGAAGCCTCCTTCGATTTTGAGGAGTCCTGTTTTGGAGAGGTAGAGGAGGGCTTCCTGCATGTTGTCGAGGGTTGGGGCATCGGCGGGGTTGAAAGTGAGGATGCTTTTGGTGTAGTTTTGCAGCATCCCCACCACCGAGAAGTCGACGAGTTGAGAGTCGGTGAATTTGTGGTTTGGCTTTTTCTCAGGGCTTTGAGGGTCGGCGTTTCGCTTGTTCAAGGCTTGTGTTTGCAGCTCATTGACTACGTAGCGGCACAGGAGTGCCCGTTTTTGGTATCGTTCGGAGGTGGTGTCAGGGTCGGCGAGGAGTTGGATGTTGAGGGTTTCGGCCCGGCGATGGTCTTCTTTGCGCACGTAGTTTTTGAGGGTGAGGAAGTTGATGATGGTCTTGATACGGCGGGGGGTGCTGTAGGTTATGCCTGCTTCGAGGGCTGACTGGTTGAGCTGTTTGTAGTTAAGGGTGATGGTGTCTGTGCCGAGTTGGGAAAGGACAAAGCGCTCCAACTGGAGGGTGTTGTTGAGGTCGCGGGCAATGGTGGTTTTGTCGATCCAGGCTTGCATGTCGCTGGTGTCGGCAAGGATTCCCTCTTGTTTCATCAGGCTGACGTTTCGGATGACCGTTTCTTTGCTCATGCCAAGGATGTCGGCCAGATAGTCTATCCGGCTTTCGGCCATGGAGTTGTCGGAAGGACTGGCTTTTGAACGGAAGCTGATGAGGGAGCTGATGATGCGGACGGCCTCCTCGCGGGTGGTCTTGTCGAAGAGGTTGGAACGGGTGAGCCGTTGTCGGGCCTCGTCCATGTTGGCCACGGTAATGCCTGTGGCATAGATATGAGGGACGTTGTTGTTCCGTTTTATGAAGCCGGCCTCTTCGAGGGCGGATATGGCTGCTTTGACGCGGGTGTCGATGTCTGTCACGTCGTCGCCCCAGCCGGCTTGGCGGGCTATCTCGAGTGGCGAGCAGCTCACTTGCGGGCGCTGAGGGGTGAGGTCTTTGATGGCTTTCCACACCTGCTGGATTTCGCTGATGCTGAGCTTGGTCTGGTTGAGGAGAAGGAAGTGCTTGTCGAGGTCGTTGTCGCTGTAGAGCACGTAGCAGGAGGCTTCGGAATGGGGGTCGCGTCCTGCGCGTCCGGCTTCTTGGACGTAGTTTTCGAGCGAGTCGCTGATGTCGAAGTGTATCACCAGCCCTACGTCTCGTTTGTCCACCCCCATGCCAAAGGCGTTGGTGGCTACGATGACCTGCACCTTGTCTTTCATGAAGGCCTCTTGGTTCTGAATCTTTTTTGCAGCCTCCATGCGGCCATTGAAGGGGAGCGCCGTGATGCCGTCGGACTTGAGCCGCTGGGCCAGCTGTATGGTGCGACGGGTGCGCGACACATAGATGATGGTGGGGCAGCGGTGGGACATGATAATATTTCGCAGCTGACGGTATTTTTCCTCCACAGTCTCGGCATGGATGACTGAATAGCGCAGGTTCTGGCGCTCGGAGTTTGCGGCAAAGACCTTTAGGGTCAGCCCCAGTTTCTGTTTGAAATAGTCACAGATGTCGGTTATGACTTTTTGTTTGGCGGTGGCGGTGAAACAGGAAATGGCTATGGGTTGGCGCTGTTGTTTCTGCTCCTGGAGGTGGCGTATGAAGTCGCCGATATATAGGTAGTCGACTCGGAAATCCTGACCCCATGCGGAGAAACAGTGAGCCTCGTCGATGACAAAGCGCACTACGGTACGCCCCAGCAGGAGACGTTCGATGGTTTTGGAACGGAGCATCTCCGGAGCAATATAGAGGATGTTGGCTGTTCCGTCGGCCACTTGTGCGCAGGCCGACGCCCGCTCGATGGGGTCGAGAAGCCCGTTGATGGTGACGGCCTCGCTGATACCTCGTTCCATGAGGTTGTCCACCTGATCTTTCATGAGCGACTGCAAGGGGGACAGCACCACGGTGAGGCCATGGCTGTTGCGACCGGCCATGAGGGCGGGAAGCTGGAAGGTGAGCGACTTGCCTCCACCAGTGGGGAAGATGGTGAGGATTGATTCGCCCCGGATGGCGGCCTCGACGGCTTGCTGCTGCATGGGAACGCCATCGAATGTACGGAATTGGTCGTAGCCAAAAAAGTCTTTCAGGCCTTGGTGGGCATCTAATCGGCGGTGGCAGTAGTCACATTGGCCACACGGAGTGTTGAGCAGGAAGTTCATCACGTTGGCCACCTTGGGGTAGTTGCGCATGACCCATGCCGGAGTCAGGGACAACATGTCGTCAGCTCCTATCACGGCAAGGGAATAGGCAAGCTCCATCGGGTAGTGCTTGGCTACGCTTTCGAGATGGGCATTGCCACATATTCGTCCTTTGAATTCGGTGGCTATCAGGCTGGCCACATCGGATTGAATGGGTTTGAACGCAATGAGACGGAAGAAACCGCTGAACTCTCGGATTGAGTTCAGCAGGGAATGATAGATGGTTTGGCGGGCAGGTGAGAGTTGGTGCCAGGCTGCCAACTCATCATTGAAGAGGTCGCGTGCCTTACGCGCATCGTTCGCGGGATTGTTGAGGCCGTCCGATTGCAGCTTGTCGTCTTTGACAAGGTGGTGGTATGGTTTCTTCGGAAAAAGCAGCGGCGAGAGATAAAGGGTGTCGATAAATGCGTAGTGTTCAAGCCCTATGGTCTCTTGTTGCTGCTGGATGGTCAGATATTGGAGGTCATGATGGATGATGTTGTGACCACAAATAGCCGTGCAATCTTTGATAAAGTCCATCAGTTCGGGCACAGAATGGGTGTGCAGGACAGCGCCATCTTCGCGGATGGCTCCGATGTCCTGTATTCTTTGGCGGGATATGCTTACCTCTGTGTCAATGAATGCTATCATGGTAGCCTGTGCCGAGAACGTACTTCGTTACAAAAGAGAAAGGATGACTTTCCGGTCATCCTTTCTCTATGTGTAAGTGTACTATCTTCTTGTGTTCATAGTACCGTTTTTCTCTTTTTAATCCTGCTTAAGGCAGGAAGAAGTGTCATCAACGTTCAGCAACTCTTAGAGGCTGAGGTTGATATTGGTGACTTGGCTACGGTGAATCTGGATGCTCTTGCCAGCTTTAAGGGTCTTGGTGGCAATCACGTTGTTATCTTCATCGTATACATTGATCTGCAGAGCCGTGTAAGTGGCGTGGGGCATAGCAATGAAGAAGTCACGACCGTTGGCGATGCTGAGAGCAGTCTCGCATTCCAGACGAGTGGTGCTGGTGCCATTGGCGTCCAGACGCATAGTGGGGGCGGCGCCGTACATTTTAGCAGTGTAGGTACCGTTGATGTTGAAACCAGGGGTAGTGATTTCGATAGCCTTTACAGCGGGAAGAGTAGCAGAAGTGAGATGAATCTTCAGAGCGCCGAGGAGGTTCTTATAGAGAAGGTCCTTGGTGTCAGACTCTGCGTACATCGGGAAATACTTGAGCTGGCCGTCGGTAGTGGTCTGAACGGCGGGCATCGTAAACTGATGTTTAGAATTGCTGATGCTCACAGGATAGAATGAACTGTAATCGGCCTCACCAGGGTTAGCGGTACCGTTGGTCAGGTCAGCGATAGTCAGATTGTCATTGTGAGGAACAGCGGTGAAAATACCGCAACCGGTAGAACCATAGATAGCAACCTGGTCGCCGTTTTCCCAGTTCACATTGACACCGTCAATGTAGGTTTTGCCATCCTCATCAGTGACTGCTTCCATAGAAGCGGTGAAACCAAAATTCTCTTCTTTTGCATCTTTGTTGCAAGAAGTCATACCCATGACGAGGGTCATTACAGAGAAAATGGACAATAAAGTTTTTTTCATCTTTCTTTGAAAATTTTTTATTGGTTTGTTAATTGATTAATCGAAGTCGCTGCCGTCATGGGTTTCGCCACTACTAATCAGGTTCTCATTGGTGCCGGTGGGAAGCAACTCACCGCCGCTAACTTGAAAACCCTTTTCAACGCGTGCCCGCAGCACTTCTACCAGTGGAGTGTCGTACTCCTTCTTAAGATTTTCTTTCATTGTTTTGTGTTATGTATAAATTTAATCTGGGTTCTATTTATACCTTTTAATTGGCCTTGTGTAGGCAGAACCCTTTAACCTACATTTCGGCATTATTTCGACTTTGCAAAAATACTAAAATTATTTCATATACCATCCCTTTTTCCGTCCCTGTAATGAATTTTTTTTTTAAGTGTTTATTATGTGGTTGATTAATAGTTTTTTGTTGGTGAATCCTGATACACTTTATTTCTTTTTTTTCTTCAACCGATGCTCAAAGTCGACTTCAAAAACACTCTTTTTATATCCCAACGATGCCTTTTTTCGACGACTTAGATGTCCTCCATATTCAGTGTATCATCTATTTCTTTGATTGTAAGTTCAATGCAGCGTTTTGGGAGTTCTCATGTCAGAGCGGAAAAAGACTATCTTTATTTGTAATTTGTTGCAAAACAATATTTTGAATATATTCTAAAAGGCTGGATGGAAGGTGTTTGCTATTCGATAGTGAATTTGAAACTCCTGAATCGGGAGGTGGTGGATGGTGTTTCGCTGATGCGAAGCTTCTCGTTGCCGAAGCTCATTATCCTGTGGTCGTCCTTGTTTTCAGTGCGGTACACAGCAAAGAGGTTGTAGAACTGGTTCAGGAATTCCTTCGACCGGATGTCGATGGTGAGCTCATAGCAAATGTCGTACTGGCCGTCGAGCTTAAACGTGCACCTATAGTCGGCCGTGTTGATAATCATTACGCCCTCCACCCCGTTTCCGGCGGGCATATAGGTGATGTCGAACGACTGGCTTTCGGCGCGTTCGTTGCCCACAAAGGCGCCGAGCGACTGTATGATATGGTGGGCGTCGCGCCCCAATTGTTCGGGAATATAGTCGGGTTGCACCTGGCTCCATGCCATCGTGCCGGTGGCGACGGCCAGCAAGAATAAAACTATCTTTTTCATTGTCTTGTAAGTCTTTCGATGATTGTTCCTATTGTTTGTTGCATGGCGGTATGGTAGTCGTTCATAAACGTGCCTGCAGGGCGGTTGGCAATGATAAGGCAGACGGTCAGTGCCTCGTGGCCCAAGGCTTGGGCGAAACCGTATATGGCCGAGGTCTCCATTTCGAGATTAGTGACCGGTGTGCCATCCCAGCTGAACTGTGCCAACCGTTCGTTGAGTTTGTCGATGCTTGGTGCCAGGCGTATGTGCCGCCCCTGAGGCCCGTAGAAACCTGGAGCGGTGACAGTGATGCCGGTGTGCATGTCCGCCGCCACGCAGTCCAGCAGCCTTTTGCTTCCAGCCACACAATAAGGGGTGGCCAGTCGGGGGTTGAGTTCCATGTGCCGGACGAATGTTTCCTCCATCGCTGGCTCAAATCCTTTGGTGTCGTGCACATAGTAGTTCAGCAGCCCGTCGAGCCCGATGGCATAGCGCGCGGCCACAAGGCTGCCGCACTCCACATCCCTTTGCAGCGAGCCGCTCGTCCCGATTCGCACCAGATTGAGGGCGCGGTGGTGGGGCAGAGGGCTGCGTGTGGCGAGGTCGAAATTGGCTGCGGCATCGAGTTCTGTGGCCACGATGTCGATATTGTCGCACCCCATGCCGGTGGACAGGGCCGTAAACCGGGTGCCGTGATAACGGCCTGTAAGCGCGTGGATTTCGCGGTTCGATGTTTCGAGTTCGATGGCGTCGAATATTTTTTTGAACATCTCAATCCTTGTGGGGTCGCCCACCAGCAATACGTTGTCGGCCAGCATATCGCCTGTGAGATGTATGTGGTAAAGGCTCCCATCGGGAGCCAGTACCAATTCGCTTTCCTTTATAGCCATATTGTCAGGTTCGTTATTATCCGTGTCGTCCAATGTCAGTTGCGGCTGTTGGTGTTGCTGCGCGTGGCGGTGCCGCGTGAGGTGCTTTGGCCGCTGCGTGTCGAAGTGGAAGAACTGGAGCGTGAGGTGGACGAGGAGTTGTCGGTGCTGCGGGTTGAGGGGGTGGCAGTGACGTTGCCGCTGCGGGTTGAAGAGGAGCGGGAGGTGCTGCTGCCGCGGCTCTGGTTGTTCGAGGAGCTGGAGGAGCTGCGTGTGCTGCTCGAGGGGTTGGCACTGCTGCGGCTGGAGGACGAAGAGGATTTGCTGTTGTCGTCGCGGCTGGTGGAACCTACGTTGCTGCGCGACGAGGAGCTGCTGCTCCGTGTTGAGGGGGTCTCGGTGCTGTTGCCTCGGCGCTGGTTGGTCACGCCCGAATCATTGCCGCTGCGCGAAGTGCTGCTGCCACTGCGGGTGGTGGTGCTACCGCTGCGCGAGGTGTTGGCGTCACCGCTGCGCGAAGTGCTGCTGCCGCTGCGGGTGGTGGCGCTACCATTGCGTGAGGTGTTGCCGTCGCCGCTGCGCGAAGTGCTGCTGCCACTGCGAGTGGTGGTGCTACCGCTGCGCGAGGTGTTGGCGTCGCCGCGTGTGGTCTCGGTGTTGTCGCGTGTGCCGCGGCCGCTGAGCGATTCCGTGCGGCTTGGGGCGTTGACGGTCGAGCCTCTGCCTGTCACACGGTCGGTGGTGGTGACGGTGTTGCTCTTGCGGTCGCTGGTTATGCGGTTGCCGCTACGTCCGGTGGGGTTGTTCTGCACCGTTGTGGCCGACCGTGGGGCTGTGACACGGCCCACCAGTGGCAGATTGTCGTATTGGTAGCCATGTTCGGTGGTGTGGTAGCCGGGGTATTCGCGTCCGGGAGTGTAGGGCTTGGGAGGCATCGGCGCCGGCACCCCGGGGCGGCGGAGGTAGTAGGGGTGATAGTGGATGTGCGGATAGTGTCTCCAGTGCCATCCCGGACGGTGGATGTCATAGTGGTAGGTGTAGTAGTACACCGTGGGCCTCGGCGCGCGCACAAAGGGATTGTAGGGCGGCATGGCCCATACGAACGTGGGTCGGGCATGGGTGGTGCGGAAACGCAGGTACTGCGCCGCGCTGTAAATCTTGCCGCTCTGTAGCAGGTAGATGCACTCCAGGTCGATGGGCATGTATATCTCCTCGCCCGTGTAGGCATCGAAGCCGTAGAGCCATATCTCATAGAACGACGAGCCGATCTGCTCTGCCCACACCTCGTTGATAAGCACATAGGTGGGCAGCTCGTCCTCATAGCCGCAATAAATCATCAGTTCGTCCTGCCCGTTGAGACATGCCACCGTGCGCAACGCCTGATTGTAGGTGAAATAGAGGATGTTGTTTGCCTTCACAGTCATTGTGGCCAGCATCAGGGCCATCATCAAAACTATCTTTTTCATGGCTGTATGTGTTTAATATTTCTGTTTGTTATTATGTATCGGTAATGTCTGTTTTATTTTGCAAAGATACTATTTATTTTTCATTTGTCGAAACTTTTTCTTTCGCGGGGCGCGGGTTGCCCTTTCGCGGCGTGTCCGCTCTTTGTGTTGGAGTTGGCCTTGGTTTAGACACTTGTTTGTTTCTTGTACAGTGTATAAATAGTGTATAAGTAGAAACAAAGTAGTGAGTAAATGGCGGAGTTAGAGCGAGGGCAGGGTGGAGGCGCGGAGGGGGCGTCCGGAGGGGGAGGAGGCGAAGAGGGTGACGGGGTTGGCGAGCGGCACTTTCTTGTCGGAGAGGATGAAGGGCCAGGGCATGAGGCGCGAGGCGGCAAGGCGGGTGACGACGATGTGCCGGATGCCGCCCACGGGACGGGGGGCTACGGCTCCGCCGTAGTGGAGCAGGAGGGGCCGCAGGAGCGGCGGGCCGCTGAGGGTGAGGCCGTCGATGAAGATGTCGGGCAGGCATTTGGTGCGCAGTTCGGGCCGGGAGGGGAGGAGGGTGTCGTGGTGGCCGGCGTTGATGAGGGTGTGGCGTTGGCGGGTGAGGTGCCAGCGGCAGTCGTGCATGAGGAGGAGGAAGTGGGGGTAGGCGTTGTAGGAGGGTTCGATGAGGAGGGGGGTGAAGTCGGTGAAGGTGCAGCTGTCGAAGGCGATGGTGCCGACGACGGAGGAGAACTGGTTGTAGCTGTGGGACAGGGTGCAGTGGCGGAAGGTGACGTCGCGCCCATAGCAGTGGATGTCGAAGCGGTCGAAGTTGCAGTGGGAGAGGGTGGTGGTGTGCATGTTGTTGGTGCCGAAGATGCCCCAGTTGGAGCGGGCGTGGAGGTGGAGCACGCGGGTGTCGCGGCAGTTGTCCATGAGGAGGCCGTAGCCGCTGTGGTTGGTGCGGGAGTAGGTGCCGAGGAGGGTGAGGCTGTCGAGGGTGACGGAGGCGCAGTGGTAGATGCGGATGATGCGGTCGTCGGTCATGTCGGACTGGGGAGTGGCCACGGCTACGGAGCGGAGGGTGGCGCGGAGTTGGCCTTCGAGGTTGAGGAGGTAGGTTTTGTGGGTTGAGGCGGGGTGGCGCAGGAGGGTGATGTTGGCGAGGAGGAAGGCGGTGTCGTTGCCGATGGGGCGGCCGAAGAGGTGTGGGCGCGACGGGGTGGCGCTGTAGGGCATGGCTGGGCGGTCGGGGCTGAGGCCGTTGTGGGTGCGGATGAGCTCCTGTCGGTAATGGCCGTAGGTGTGGCCTGTGCGCTGGCCGACCCAGGGGGTGCTGTCGACTACTTGGATGAGCCAGCGGCCTTGGGCCAGGGCGGGGATGGAGCGGTAGTCGCCGTGGTCGATGGCGGCGAGGAGCGAGTCGGCCGGGATGGGGGTGGGGATGGGCAGCAAGGGAGGGGCAAGCTGAAAGAGGAAGAGGTCGGAGTTGGTGTTGCGGACTTGGATGACGGTGTGGCAGAAGTCGTTGTGGGGGCCGAGGGGTATGGGTTGGGCGCCGGGGGGTATGTCGAGGCGGAGGGTGTCGATGCCTTGGTAGGAGACGGTGGTGCCGGCGGCGAGGGCGTCGAGGTGGGCCTGGCGGAGGAGGCGGAAGCGTGCGCTGTCGGTGGCGGCGGCGGTGATGCCGCGCTGGAGGAGTGAGATGGGGCCGGGCTGGGCATGGCAGAGGGGTGCCAGCAGGAGGGCCGCGGCTATGGCCAGGAGGGGTTTCATGGCTGGTCGGGTGTGTTTTCTTCCCAGTAGTCGGCATTTTTGATGCCGAGGTCGCGGGGATGGAAGACGGGGTTGCGGCCGGCTTTTTTCTGCCGCTCGTAGTCGCGCAGGGCGCGGAAGGCTACGGGGGAGAGCAGGAGGATGGCTATGATGTTGATCCATGCCATCATGCCTACGCCCATGTCGCCCAGGCTCCAGATGATGGCGGCTTCTTTGAGGCTGCCGAAGAGGACGGCGGCCACGAAGATGATGCGCAGGAGGGTGATGAGGCGTGATTCGTTTTTGCGGGTGTCGAACATTTTGCGGTCGCGGTGGCGCGCTATGGCGTGGTTTTGGCGGCCGAAGTATTTTTCTTGGGTCTTGAGGCGGTGTTGGCGGGCTTTGGTGAAGAGGTAGACGAGGCTTGTCTCGGCGTAGTAATAGTATGCCATGACTGTGGTGAAGGCGAAGAAGAAGAGTGTGATGGAGATGACGATGCCGCCCCAGCCGCCGTGGAGGAGGGTGGAGAGAGCGGCGATGGTGTATTCGACGCCGGGGAGGCCAAGTTTGGCGGTGGATGATTGGACGAGGTAGCCGTTGGAGGCGGGGTCGACGATGTTGTAGCATTCGGTGGCGAGGAGCATGATGGCGGTGGCGGTGCAGACGAGGAGGGTGTCAACGTAGACGGAGAAACCCTGGACGAGGCCTTGCTTTACGGGGTGGTCCACTTTGGCGGCGGCGGCCACGATGGGGGCTGTGCCTTGTCCGGCTTCGTTGCTGTAGATGCCACGCTTGACGCCCCAGGCCACTGCGGCGCCCACTATGCCGCCGAGGGTCTGGTGGGTGCCGAAGGCGGAGGCAATCATCATTTTGAGTGCGCCAGGCACGGCGTGGGCGTTGGCTATGAGCACGATGAGGGCGAGGATGATGTAGGCTATGGCCATGAAGGGGGTGACGATTTCGGCCACTTTGGATATGCGTTTGACGCCTCCTATGACTACTATGGCTATGAGTGTGGCGACGCCGATGCCGACTATCCATGGGGCGAGGTTGAAGGTGGAGGCGAAGGACATGGCGATGCTGTTGCTGTGGATGGGGGGCAGGCAGAAGGCGCAGGCAAAGACGGTGGTGACGGCAAAGATGATGGCCAGCCATGGGGCGTTGAGGCCTTTTTCGATGTAGTAGGCTGGGCCGCCGCGCAGTTGGTCGCCGTGGTGTTGTTTGTAGATCTGGGCCAGGCAGGCTTCGGCATAGGCTGTGCCGGCTCCGAGGAAGGCGATGATCCACATCCAGACTACGGCTCCGGGACCGCCGAAGCCGATGGCCAGTGCCACGCCGACGATGTTGCCGGTGCCCACCCTGCCGGAGAGTGCAAGGGCGAAGGCTTGGAAGGAGGAGATGCCGGCCCGTTTGGTGCGGTCGTTCTTGAAGAGGAGCCGTACCATTTCGGGGAGGTGGCGTATCTGCACAAATCGGGTGCCGAAGGAGAAATAGAGTGCCGCTGCGAGGCACAGGCCTACGAGGGGCCAGCTCCATATATAGTTGTTGAGGGTGGTTATTATTTTGTCCATGTGTTTGTTGTGTTGTGTTGTTGAAGAAGTGTTGTCGGCTGGTTGTGGGCACAATCAGCTGTGCAAAGATATGCTTTTTTTTTGGAATAGCGTGTTTTTTTCATCGCAGGGAGGTGTAAAAAAAGATGCTCCCCGTAGGGAGCATCTCTCAACTCAATATTTACAATGAATAAAAAACACATCAACCAAAGGCCTCACGGATGTTGGTTGTTATGGGGTTAGCGGACTACTACGCGGCGGGCGGCGTTGTTGCCAACCTGCACCAGGTAGATGCCGGAGTGTGACATCGGGATGGTCTCTTCAGCAGCGGCGTTGGTGCGCTGGACGAGCATGCGGCCCACGAGGTCGAAGACGCGGATGGTCTGCTGCTCGGCTCCGCGGACTATGATGTTGTTGTTGCTGCTGAGGATGGTGGCGTCGGCGTTGTCGACGTTGTCAATGCCTACGCCATCGAAGACTGCGAGAATGATGCGGGAGTCTTCGGCAAGGGTGTAGTCGATGACGGGGCTGGTGATGATGGAGTCTTGCATGTTGGAGATGGACCAGAAGATGAATCGGCTTCCGTTGATTGCAACTGCTTCGAGGTGGATGGTCTCACCCACTACGCCGTGGTAGGAGTCGGTGCGCTCGCCATTGACGAGGATGTAGCCTTCTGTCTCGTCGTAGCTCATGATCATGACGTCGACGGGTACGGGAGCGACCTCGAAGATGGCATAGTATTCCTGATCGCTATTGGGCATGGGGAAGGTCATGACGCTTTCATGGGAGAAAATCAAGTAACTGGAGTCGAGGACAGCAGTGTTGATGACGCCCCAACCCCTGAACTGGAAGCCGGGGTTGGGTGTGGCGGTGAGGGTGACGGTCTCGCCCTCATAGTAGGTGCCGGCTCCGGTGACGGTGCCCATGGTCTCATCAGGTACGACGTGAGTGGTTACGTTGTACTGGGGGATGCGCTGGAAGGTGGCTGTGTAGGAGGCGTTGCCGGTGACGGTGACGTTGCGGACGGCGTTGGTGTCGCCATCGGTCCATTCAACGAAGATGCAGTTGGCTGCGGGGGTGGCGGTGATGGTGGCGGTGGTGCCATAGGGATAGGTGCCGGTGCCGGTGACGGAGCCGAGGGTGTCGTTGGAGGAGTAGACGTTGATGGTGTAGTCGTTGGGTGTGAAGTTGGGGGAGATGGTTATGCTATAGCCGGCAAGGATGGAGGGGAGTTCAAGGATGTAGGGGTTGTTGTTATAGTTCTCGGAGAGGGTACCGATGGTGACGGTCCAGTTGTTGAAGCTGTAGCCGATGGCGGGGTTGGCCTGCGCGGTGGCGGTGTCGCCCACGTGGAAGGTGTAGATGCCGGGAGCGGGGATGGTGGTGCCCATGGTGGTGTCGGGGTTGAGGACGATGATGGTGATGGAGTCATAGTCGAACTCGGCTACGAGGGAGAGGGAGGTGGTGGCAATGAAGGTGCGGACGGCATTGGTGTCGCCATCGCTCCATTGGTTGAAGTGGCAGTGGGTGTTGGGGATGGCGGTGATGGTGACGGTGTCGCCCGGCTCGTAGATGCCTGAGCCGCTTACCACACCGAGGTCGTCGTTGTTGGAGGTGACGTTGATGTTGATGCCATTAGAAACGGCGTAGACGCTAATGTCGTCGATGAACCAGTACCAGTTGGTGGAGTTGGGGCGATGGCGCAGGGCGATGAGGCCGTTGACGGGAGCGGTGGCGTAGTTGACTGTGTCGATGGTCATGGCGTTGGTGTCGTTGTAGTTATAGGTGGCCATGGCTACAAATGAGGAGGGGTCGTTCAGGTTGGTGACATAGCCTACGTCGAATGAGCCGCAGCTGGAATTGGTGTAGCTTTCGGGACGGGTGGCGAAGGCCATCTCAAGGGTGTTGAGGGGCTGGTCGAAGCCAGGGAGCACCACAAGATTGGAATAGGACCCGCTGAAACGGAGCGACATGGTGCCGCTGTTGGCATAGGAGGAGCTGTTCCAGACCTGGACAGTGCCGTCGCCCACTTTGTTCCAGCAGTTGGGTAACGAGCCGGAAGTGAGGCTGTCCATATTTTCTGCGTAGGGCAGAGTGGTGGGCATGCAGGGGGTACGGAAGTTGAGGGTGCGGGCGAAGCTGGTGTCGCCGATGGCACAGATGGCACGGACGGTGACGGTGTAGTCGGTGCTGGGGTTGAGGAGTATGAGGTTGACGTTGGTGTCGTTGAGGACTACGGTGCTTTGACCCAAGATGGGAGGATTGATGGTGCCAATCCAAGCGGTCTCGGTGCTGCCGGGGCTGAAGGTGATATTGGCTGTGGTGGCGGTGAGGCTGTTGACAGTGAGGTTGTTGACGACAGGGCAGGTCACGACAGGACGGGTGAAGGTGTAAAAGGTGTTGGGAAGGGGCCAGTGGCCGGTAGCCCAGGAGGTGGAGGTGCCATTGGTGAAGTACTGCACGGAGTCGTACTGGTCAATGATAAAGCCGTCGCCATAGGCGGAGCAGAGACCCTGCTGGTGCATGGTGTTGGGGCCTTGGGTAGGAGCTGTGGAATCATAGACGGCTGTGATGTTGCCGTTGTGGTAGAGGTGGATTTGCCATTTGTAGAGGCAGGGACGGGTCGTAGTGTTGTATGTGCCAATGCAAAACTCAACCACGAGGAGGCTGTCGCCAAAGGGGTTGACAGTGTTCTCGGCATAGACGTAGTGGAGTGTGTCGACCACATAGCCATCGCAACCGAAGAAGTTGATTTTAGGACTGTTGGTGTTGATACTGGCAGCACCGAAAGGAGTGCTGTAGCTGCCTGTTCCGGTAGCGACAGGTCCCAGACGGAGGTTGCCATCGGAGTTGACTGAGAACTGGGTGTATTCGTCAAGACCATAGGGGAATGAGAAGCCGATGTCCTGCACCGAAGAAGCGCGGCTGTCGGCGCTGGAACCAGCAAGAAGGTTGGTGGTGGTGGTGAGGTTAATCCACTTGGTGGAGGTGATGCCTCTGGTGTAGGTGTACTCCGAAAGGTCTTGTGCATTCATTAAGCCTCCTACACAGAATGCTGTGGCGAGGAAGAGAATACGTAAAAGTGTTTTCATGATTAAAAGATTTTGTTATTAATTATTTTTATTGTCGATGTGTTGGGTACTGAGTGCATTCAGTGATAATGAATTTGTTTTGTTGATATACAGTGTTTTGTATGTTATTTCTTTGCTTTTTGATTCTAAAATTGAAAAAACAAAGATACATTATTTTTTTGAATAAATAAAAAAAATCTCACCTTGCGTAAGAAGGTGAGATATGGCAGGGTTGGAACTCAGCCTATTGGGCAGAGGAAAAAAGCAAGGCCGACCAGCCTTGGCGGTTTTTCTGCCGGGTGAGGGCCAGGCAGAGCGATTGGGCGTGCTGTTGCAGGGCAGGGATGTCGCTTTCGTAGAATCCGCTGAGGAGGAGCTGGCCTCCGGAACTGAGGACGGAGACATAGGCATCCATATCGTTGAGGAGGATGTTGCGATTGATATTGGCTATGACTATGTCGAATTTGCCCTCCGAGGCTTGGCGGTGGCGCAGCAGGTCGGCATCGCCTATGTGGATGGTGATGTCGGCATGGTTGCGTTGGGCATTTTCGAGGGCATTGCGGTAGGCCCACTCGTCGATGTCGATGGCTTCCACGTGTGAGGCGCCGCGTGTGCTGGCCAGGATGGCCAGGACGGCTGTACCGCAGCCCATGTCGAGGACGCGCTTTCCCTGCAGTGGCAGCTCGGCCAGGAAGGAGAGCATCATGTAGGTGGTGGCATGGTGGGCGGTGCCGAACGACATTTTGGGCTCGATTTCTATCTCGAAGTCGGCTTCGGGCTGATGGGGATGGAAGGGGGCGCGCACCCAGACGGTTTTCCCGTCCTCGGCGGTGACCAGCACGGGCTGATGTTGTTTTTCCCACTCCTCGTTCCAGTTCTTGTCGGGCATGTCGCGGTGGGAATAGTCTATCTTGGCCATGGTTTGCAGGTTCTCCACTTGGAGGCTAAGCCACTGGGGGTCGAACTGAACAGTGGGGATATAGGCCTGGAGCCCGTCGGGGGTTTCGACAAAGCTGTCGTAGGGGCCTTCGTTGCCCAAGGCGTCGACCAGGAGGTCGCGGCAGGGCTCGAGCGGGGAAATGGTGAAAGAGACTTCGGTATATTTCATGATGTGAGGGTTTTGTTGTCGGTGCGCAGAGTGTCGAACGGATATTCCACACGGGTGAGGAACAAGCCCTGGGGCGGCATGGACACTCCGGCGGCGCAGCGGTCTTTGCGTTCAATGATTTGTCGGAGGCCGTCGAGAGAGAGTTTGCCCCGTCCCACGTCGAGCAGGGTGCCGGTGACCGAACGAACCATGTTGCGGAGAAAACGGTTGCTGCGGATGGTGAACACCCATTGCCCGTCGAGGGTGTCCCAATGGGCTTGGGTCAGATGGCAGATGTTGGTTTTCACCTGGGTGTGGAGCTTGGCGAAGCTGGTGAAATCGTCGTATTCCATAAGTATCTGTGCGGCACGATTCATGAGGTCGATATCGGGTTGGAAGTAAATGCGGCTGTAGAGACCTTGGCTGAAGGGCAGACGTCGGTCGCTGACGTGATACTGATAGGTGCGGGCGGTGGCGTCGAAACGGGCATGGGCGTTGCTCTTGACAGGGAAGATGTCGAAGATGGCGATGTCGGGAGGCAGGAAGCTGTTCAGCTTGAAAGTGAGCTGTTGAGGGTCGAGAGGGGGGTGCTGGTCGGTGTCGGGGAGGTAGTCGAAATGGGCGTAGAAGTCGGAGGCGTGGACACCGGTGTCGGTCCGTCCGCAGCCGACGATGGATATGTGGCTACGCAGCAGGGTGGACAGAGCCTGCTCGAGGGTCAGTTGGACGGTGGGCAGCCCCGGTTGGGTCTGCCATCCGCAGTAGTTTGCGCCATTGTATGCCAGATGGATGAAGTATCTCATGGTGTTTGATTTGTGGGTTGCGGCGTGGGAGCGGCGGCCCCAACACGGCGGTTGCTATTGTCTGCTTTTACCTCCTGCACAATCTGCCACACCATCTGTTTCAGCTCGGCTATGAACTGGCGGGCGTCATATTGGTGCGACTCTATTTCGCGCAGTTTCTTTTCCCATTGGCCGGTGAGTTCGGCGCTTTTCAGGAGGTCCTCGTGGATGATGCCGATCAGGTCAATACCGGTGTCGGTGGCTATGAGCGATTTGCGCTCTTTGCGGATGTAGTTGCGTTTGAACAGGGTCTCGATGATGGCGGCACGTGTCGACGGGCGGCCTATTCCGTTTTCTTTCAGTGCGTCGCGTAGCTCTTCATTGTTCACCGTCTTTCCGGCTGTCTCCATGGCACGCAGCAGGGTGGCCTCAGTGTAGGGCTTTGGAGGCTGGGTCCATTTTTCAGCCAGGGTGGGAGTGTGCGGGCCGTGTTCGCCTTTTTGGAAATCGGGCAGCATTTTCTCCTCGTCCGGGTGTTTCCCGTCCTCGTCGGCGGAGGCCTCACGGTTGGTATGGCCCCAGGCGAACACATCGCGCCACCCTTGCTCCACAATCTGCTTGCCGGTGGCCTTGAATTCCATCTTGCCTTTTTTCGGCTTCCCTTGGGGGGAGGTCTCTTCGGTCTCTACCTTTCCGGTGACGGTGGTGGTGGCGAACTTGCAGTCGGGATAGAAGGCGGCGATGAACCGGCGGGCGATGAGGTCGAACACCTTCTTCTCGTTGAGGGTCATAGAGCCGTTGGAGGGGTTGGTGCCGGTGGGGATGATGGCGTGGTGGTCGGTCACTTTGGACGAGTCGAACACCTTCTTGCTCTTTTTGAGCTTGGTGCCCATCAGGGGCTGGATGACCGGTGCGTAGGGCACAAGCCCCTGCAATATGGCAGGGCATTTGGGGTATATGTCGTCGCTCAGATAGGTGGTGTCCACACGGGGGTAGGTGGTAAACTTTTTCTCGTAGAGACTTTGAATGTAGCGCAATGTTTCGTCGGCCGAGAAAGAGAATTTCTTGTTGCACTCCACCTGTAGACTGGTCAGGTCGAACAGGCGCGGAGGGGCCTCGTTGCCTGTCTTTTTGGCTATGCCGGTCACTTCGAACTCTCGGTCCTTGATCATGTCGAATGCCCGTCGGCCTTCCTCCTCGTTGGTGATGCGGCCTTTGGCGTTCTTTTCGTTCTCCTCGTCCTCTTTTTCGGACTGTTTGAGGGTGAAGAGGGTGTCTCGATAGATGGTGGACAGCACCCAGTACTGCTCCGGTTTGAAGTTCTTGATTTCGAGCTGACGGTTTACGATCATTGCCAGGGTGGGGGTCTGCACACGCCCTATGGACAGCACCTGCTTCTGCATCTGTCGGTATTTGAGGGTATAGAGGCGTGTGGCGTTCATACCCAGCAGCCAGTCACCGATGGCGCGGCAGAGGCCTGCCTCGTAGAGCGACTGGTAATTGTCCTGCGGTTGGAGATTGGCAAATCCCTCGCGGATGGCCTCGTCGGTCATGGACGAAATCCACAGCCGGCGCACTGGGCAGCGGGCACCGGCCTTCTGCATCACCCATCGCTGAATCAATTCGCCCTCCTGCCCGGCATCGCCGCAGTTTACAATACTGTCCGCGGCCTGCATCAACCGCTGTATGGTGTGGAACTGCTTCTCATACCCATCGTTGTTGATGAGCTTGATGCCGAACCGTTCGGGAATCATGGGCAGGGTGTCCAGACTCCACGACTTCCACCAGGGCGAATAGTCGTGGGGCTCCTTCAGCGTGCAGAGGTGCCCGTAGGTCCACGTCACCTGGTACCCATTCCCCTCCATATAGCCGTCGTGGCTCGTGGTTGCCCCCAGTATGCGGGCTATATCGCGGGCCACAGACGGTTTCTCGGCTATGCAGACAATCATTGCGGAGGCCTTGTTTACTTGTCTATGTCGATGATGAAAGGCAGACGGGCCTGCAAGGGCTCCATGCGCGACCACTCGGCAAGCTCGCTGTAGAAGGGGATGATAGCGTTGAGACGGGCGTTGATTTCCTCCTCCTGACCTTCTTCCACGCGCTCCATGAGCAGCTGCCAGGTGCTTTTGGCGGCGGGGAAGGTGACCACACTGCATTTTTCCAGCTCCACGCCGGCCTCTTCGGCGGCGATGCGGAAGGCCAGCGGAAGGCCACCGAGGGTGTCAACCAGTCCCAGCTCCTTGGCTTGCAGTCCTGTCCACACTCGCCCACGGGCAATGCTGTCGACATGCTCGCGGGTCAGGCCACGGCCGTCGGCCACACGCTGGGTGAAGGTGACGTAAAAGTCCTCCACATTCTTCTGCAACATGGTGCGGGCTGCGGGACTGAGCGGACGGAAAAGCGACATGCCTGTGCTGTTGCGATTGGTATTAACGGTGTCAGTGGTGATGCCCAGTTTCTGCTTCAGCAGGTTCTGTACCTCGGGCAGGGTGGCAAACACTCCGATGCTGCCCGTGAGTGTGGTGGGATGGGCCACAATGCGGGTGCCGAAGCACGAAATCTCGTATCCGGCGCTGGCCGCCAGACCGCTCATCGACACGATGACGGGTTTCGACTTCTTGGCCTCGACCACGGCACGCGTCATGCTCTCCGAAGCCGTCACCGCACCGCCCGGCGAGTCGACACGCAGCACGATAGCTTTCACCTTCTTGTCGTTGGCCGCATCGGTAAGGGCTTTCACTATGTCGTCGCCATACACGGCGGTGCTTGTGCCGTCGCTCTTGCCCGGGACCACATTCCCCTCGGCATAGATGATCGCTATCTGGTCTTTGAGATCTTTCTTTATCACATTCTCGGCGTAGCGCTTGGCTTTCACGATTTTCGAAGCGCCATATCGTGTTTTCAACATCACCTTGACGTCCTGCTCAAAGCAGAGCGTGTCCACCAGCTTGTTGGTCAGTGCGTCGCCGGGCAGCACCCCCGTCAGGTTGTCGGCCACGGTTTGCAGATGTTGCGCCGAAAGCTGGCGGTTGGCGGCCATCGTGTTCACTGCATACTGCCAGGTGCTATTTATGTAGGAGCGCACTTGCTCGCGGTTGGCATCGCTCATGTCGGTGCGAGTGTACACCTCGCCCGCACTCTTGTAGGCGCACGAAGTGGGGCGAATCAGCTCCATGTGTACGCCCAGTTTGTCCAACAGCCCTTTGTAATACATCACCTCGGCTCCTATGCCGCGGAAATCGACCATTCCCGATGGGTGGACGGCAATGCGGTCCGCCGCCGTGGCAAGGAAATACTCCTGTTGCGAGAAGGCGTCGCCATAGGCTATAATCGGTTTGTCGCAGCGCGAGCGGAACTCCTTCAGGGCCTCTTGCAGCTCCTCGGCCTGTGCCCAGCTCAGGCTGCTGCCGCCCAGGTGCAGGTAAACGGCCTTCACGCGGCTGTCGGTGGCTCCCTGGTCGAGCGAGGCCAGAAACTGTTCGAGACTGCTTGTGGCACGGTCGCCGAACAGGGTCATTATCTCGTTGGGGGCCGCTTCGGTCACCACGCCTGTAATGTTCAGCTCCAGTGCAAAGTCCTTGCCAGTGAGGGGCTTGCTGCTGTCCATGCTGCTGATGGCCGACACTAAGGCTATAATACTGAAAATAAAGGTCAATATGCTAAGAGCTACCGTGCCGATGATGAAACCCAGCGCCGAAGCCAGCATGGTCTTGCCAAACCCCAGGGGCTTGGTGGTTTTTGAAGTGGTAGGTGTTGTGTCCATGATATTTAATGATTATTCTTGTTGCCAAATGTAAATTGCAAATTTACTAATAAATTCTCACATATCATTTTTTTGTTTCTAAAATCGCCTTCTGGACGTTTGCCGTCCCGCTCCCGTCCGGCCGAGGCTCGGCCAGGGTTCGCTATTTATTTTCTTTTTTATTTATCGTTTTACACTTTTATTTCTTGATAAGAGAAGAAAAGGCAGTCAACTGATGGGGAATTGGAGCCGAAGAAGTGGACATGCTTGCGGTGAGCGGCAAGGCGGCAGGGGGCGGGACAGGTGTGAGGCTGGCCACAGCGTCGCGGCAGATTCTTCCTTGCAGGGCCTGGGGTCGGGCGGTCAAAATAGGTGTGGAGGAATGCAAGATGTGTTATTTTCTTTTTTTTTTATATCTTTGTAATTTGAACCAAAGGGTCCGCAGCAAGTTGCCATCGTTGTAATGTGTTGTGGTTTAATTGCTCAAAGGTTCTTTATTATTATATTGTAAATAATGTTTTATGAAAAAGTACTATTATATTGCCAGTCTTTTGATGATGTTGGGCGCGGCCTTCAACCATCCTTTGTTTGCAAATAGGGGTGTGTCTTCCGAAAGGATGAGTGAGGTGCATGAAAGCGACACGTCGGTGTCGGCATGCGACGGATTTGAGTGGAGGGGACAAATGCTCACCGTGTCGGGTCAGTATCGCGACACGGTGTTTGGCGCACTTCCGGGAGTGGACAGTGTGTATGTGCTGAATCTTACAGTCAGTCCTTCGGTGTCGGAGGTCCTTTCCATCACGATCTGCGATAGCTACACGTGGCATGATATTACTTATATAGAGAGTACGGACGAGCCTGAGTATCACGGCTTGACGGCTGCGGGGTGCGACAGTGTGGTGCATCTGCATCTGACGGTGTTGTACAGTTCGATGGGAATCGAGGAGGTGTCGGCGTGCGACAGTTTTTCGTGGCATGGCGTTACCTATACGGCGAGCACGATGAGTCCTATTTTTATCGAGGAGAATGCTGTGGGGTGCGACAGCGCGGTGGCGCTCCATCTCACGGTGAGCCATCGGGAGGACAGCGTGAGCCGTGTGGTGGCGTGCGAGGAGTATGAGTGGTTCGGAACTGTTTACACCGAGAGCGGGGTGTATGTGCATGAGCATGATTCTTTGGTGTCGCCTTGCGGCGGTGCCGACACGCTGTATTTGACCATCGGTCGGCCAGACACTACGGTGGAGGAGGTGGTGATATGCGACAGCTACACGTGGAACGGGGTGACGTACATTGAGAGTACGGACGAGCCGGTGGTAGTCGAGCGGAATGTGGCGGGGTGCGACAGTGTGGTGCATTTGCATCTGACGGTGGAGTATAGCAATGCGATGGTCGAGGAGGTGCATGCTTGCGACAGTTTCAGTTGGCATGATGTTGTTTATTGGGAGAATACCAACACGCCGCTTTTCTTTGGACAGAATGCGGCGGGGTGCGACAGTATAGTGAGGCTTGACCTTACCTTGGGGCATAGCAGCCAGAATGTGGTGGAGGCAACGGCTTGCGACAGTATGGTTTGGCATGGCGTGACGTATTACGCTTCGACGGATTCCGCCACATATACGGAAGTGAACGCTTCGGGTTGCGATAGTTTGATCACGCTGCATCTTGTGGTGAAGAACAGCAGCCATGTACAGGAAAATCATACAGTTTGCGACACTTTCACATGGCGCGGGGTCACTTATACGGCTTCCACCAGTGAGCCTTCCTTTACTGAGACTAATGCAGTGGGATGCGATAGCGTGGTGACGCTGAACTTGACAATCAATACCAGCAATACTGGTATTGATCTTCAGACGGCTTGTGACACTTTCACATGGCATGGAGTCACTTATACGGCATCCACAAGTGAGCCTACCTTTACCGAGACTAACGCAGCTGGATGCGACAGTGTGGTTACACTGAACTTGACAATCAACAACAGCAATACTGGAGTTGAACTCCAGACGGCTTGCGATACGTTTTCATGGCATGGTGTCACATATACCTCTTCCACGAGTGAACCTACCTTTATTGAGACCAATGCAGCGGGATGCGACAGCGTGGTAACGCTGAACTTGACAATCAACAACAGCAATACTGGAGTTGAACTTCAGACGGCCTGCGACCAGTACTCCTGGCACGGTATCACTTACACGGCATCCACAAATACCCCCACTTTCACCGAGACCAATGCAGCAGGATGTGACAGCGTGGTAGCACTGAACCTGACTGTCAATTACAGCACACATGACAGCTACAATCAAGATGCGTGCGATGCTTTTGCATGGCATGAGGTAGAGTATACCCAAAGTGGAGTTTACACGTATAATTATGTGAACGCGGACGGGTGTGCAAGCACTGACACACTGCATTTGGAGATTAGTGTACACGACGATACATCGTACCATGTGACGGTCTGTGACGAGTACCACTGGAACGGAGAGACATATACCACATCCGGAATGTATCTCTATGACCATAGTCAGCCGGGGTCGTCATGCACCAATGT
>DEKU01000007.1 GCA_002354035.1 Bacteroidales bacterium UBA2714 | reverse complement strand
AACCTTTTTCAGCGCAAGACAGCGCGGATGGCGGCGCCGCGGCGAATGCCGAGGGCGCAACGGTTTGGTGTGTAAGGCGTAGGGAAGCCTGCGGGCTCTTACGATGAGCCACGTTTCAAGGTGGCAACCCTTTGGGACGCAGCTGCTTGACTGCACGCTATGCGTGGGTGAGCTCCATAGTCGTGCCTCTGAGGGGCAAAAGTCAGGGGGCTGCTACACGTAGTAGAGGTAGCTGAGGTTCGCTTCGGTGAGGAATGTATTGGCGACTTCCTGAAGGTCAGCAGGGGTGAGGGCCAGGATGTCGCGGTTCATTTCGTCGAGAGTGTCGGCATGGCCGAAGTTGAGACATGCTTTGCCGATGCTCTGCATCTCGTTGAGGCCGGAGTCGTTGGTGATGGCCATCTGGCCGATGAGCTGTGTTTGGGCGGCTTTGAGGTGTTGGGCGGTGAGGGGATGGTCGCGCAGGGCGCGCAGCTCGTTGAGGATTAGTTCGGTGCTGCGGTCGGCGGCATCGTTGTCCACGCCGGCATAGATGTAGAAGAGTCCGGCGTCGGTGAAGGGGACATACTGTGACTCGATGGAGTAGCAGAAGCCTTCGCGCTCGCGCACGGCCACGTTGAGGCGAGAGTTCATGGCGGGACCTCCTATGATGTTGTTGAGCAGGGTGAAGGCGGTCTTTGAGCTGTCGTAGAGGGTGGGGGCTGCCCCGCCCACAAGCAGATGCACTTGGTGGGTGTGTTTGTGCACGGTGGTGCGGGAGGGTGATGCCTGGGGAGCGATGGCGGCGGGGGTGGCGATGGGGGAGGGCGGTGTGGCGGACGGGCTGCCGAAGGCAAAGTATTTCTCGCAGAGGTGGACAAGCCGCCGGAACTCCACGTCGCCCACCACGCTGATCACCATGCGGTCGGGGGTGTAGTGCGAGGCCATGAATTGCTTGAGCATGGCGGGGGTGAAGTGGCGCACGTTTTTCTTTGACCCAAGTATGTTGTGGGCAAGAGGGTGGGTTCCGAAGTAGCGTTCCTCGAACTCGTCGAAGATAAGCTCGGAGGGGCTGTCGCGGTAGAGGTTGATTTCTTCTATCACGACGTCTTTCTCTTTCTCGATTTCGCGGTCGGGGAAGGTGGAGTGGAAAAGTATATCGGCAAAGAGTTCGAGGCAGCGTTCCAGGTGTGCGGAGAGGGCGGAGGCGTAGACGCAGGTCTCTTCCTTGGTGGTGAAGGCGTCCAGTTCGCCGCCCACGCCGTCGATGCGGTTGCGGATGTGGTAGGAGCGGCGGTGCTCGGTGCCTTTGAAGATGGAGTGTTCAATGAAGTGGGCTATGCCTTCTTCGGCGCCCTGCTCGTGGCGGGAGCCGACGTTGATATAGACTCCAGCGTGGGTGACGATGGAGTGGGTGTGGCGGAATATGATGCGAATGCCGTTGTCTAAGGTGTGGTATTGGTACATTGTGTTGTGGGGGCTATGAGTGTGGATCCAAGAGCGGCGAAGACTATCCCGGCCAGGGTTTCGAGTGTGTCTTCGCTGATGCATGATATGAGCAGGATGCAGAGGAAAGCGGTGAAGAGGGCGTTGCGGCACAGTTTTTCCCTGACGGTGGCCAGGAGGAACGCCAGGACGATGGCCAGGAATCCCACCAGCCCGAAGGCCAGCAGGAAATTGAGGTATTGGTTGTGGGTGTGCATTCCGCTTTGGGCCAGGGGCGACTGGTTGGCTTCGAGCCGCAGTCGGCATTGGTCCACCACGTCGCCGGTGCCAACCCCCAGCAGGGGATGGCTCAGGAACACCTGCCAGGCATTGCGCCACAGCTCGATGCGTTGCAGGAGCGAGAAGTTGTTGACGTTGCGGAAACAGCGGAAGTTCTCGAATTCGTAAAAGAGTACGTAGAACATTTTGCGCGGGCCGTGCTGGAGGTATACGGGGTTGGCAATGCCTTTCTCGATGGCCTGGATGTCGGTGGGCTGGAGGTGGGTCATGCCGGCGCTGTCTTTGGTGAGGCCCATGGCTCCGAGGTAGCGCAGCAGGGCGGGGTAGACGGTATATCCTGTGGCGGTGACCGAGTCGAAGGGATAGGAGCTCACCTTTTCCCATTGCTGGCGAAGCTCCGGTTCGCACACGTACTGGTGCACATAGTTGCCGTTTTCAATCAAGCCGTCCTGCCGGTGCATGTAGGGGTTGCCGTTGGCGGTGCAGGGCCGAAGGGGTTGGGTTGAAAGCGGGCGCAGGTGATAGTAGTCGTAGAGGTAGTAGCCGGTCAGCCCAGCCGCGGACAGCAGGATTAGCGCCACGGTTGCAGCCGTGGCTCGGAACATCCTCCGGGGCAGCCGTCGGCCATAGGCGGCCAGTATCACCACCGCCGTCACTATCAAAATGATGTAGGAGGTGTAGGCCCGCAGCATCATCAAAAAGAGCAGCAGCCACACCACTATGACTATCCCGCCAAGGCGCGCCCACCAGCCGCGGAGGTGGAACATGCATTGGATGATGATGCAAAGGGTGAGGCAGATGTTCAGTCCGAAACGGATGTGTGAGATGTGTGGCACAAGGTTGCGGTAGGGCAGGTCGGGGATGGACAGATAGCGCACCAGCCCTACAAACGTCATGGTGAGCACTGTGAGGCAGTAGGCTGCGGCCACGGGCAGCAGTTCCTTGCTCTGCAACGGTTTGGAGCTGAGCACCACCAGGGGGATGGCCAGGAGGGGGAGTTTTTTCTGCATGTCGAACAGGCCGTAGCTGATGTTCTCCGTGCCCAAGAGCCAGACGATGTGCACTGCGGCCATGAGCAGGAATGCATGAAGCAACGGACGATGCTTCATGGCTTCCCATTTCTCCTTCCATTGTCCCTCAATCACCCAGTTGGCCAACAGGAGTACCCACAACAGGTTGGTGGCGAAAACCGAGGTGGTCATGCCGATAGCCAATCCTGTCAGGAGGGTGACATAAAGGATTCTATGAACAAGTGCGCGGATGGCTCGATTCAGTTTTTGAGTATCGTGTGGCGGGCTTTAGCGGTTCAGGATTTTGTTGTACTCGGTGGGGGAGGAGAGTATCTCTACGGCTTTCTTCACATCGGGGTCCTGCGACAGGGCTCCCTCGATACTGCCCTTGCGGTAGTAGTAGTGGACCAGAATGGCGTCTTGCAGCAGCTGGCTTATCTCGTCGCGATGGCGTATCAGGTCGTCTTTCTTGGCCTCCTTGTAGGTTTTCTCCAACTGCTCAATCTGTTGTTTCAGATTGTCCATATATTCCTCTTCCTCGGCCACCTTGCGGAGGTCGGAGATGATGTTCTCGGTGTAGGTGGTATATTCGTATGTTTTGTCGGACAGGTAGTTGATGAAGTCTTGATAAATCTCGTCGGTGATGACAAAGTCTTTGGGTGCGGGGATGGTGTCGTGTTCGCGGTGGAATTTGATGGCATAGTTGAAGAAATGGAAGCGGTTGTACAGCGCCACGGACAGGAGCGATGAGGAGGGGTGTTCCACTTCAATGTCTGGCTCGATGCCGAAACCGTCATACACCGTGCGGCCATGGCGAGTGGAGAAGGCCGTCTTCAGCGAGTCGGGCACTTTGATGGCGCGCCCGTTTTCGTCGCGGTGCTTGTAGTCGATGGCCTGTATGCAGCGGCCGGAGGGGATGAAGTATTTCGACACGGTCACCTTCATCTGGCTGTTGTAAGGCATGGGCAGGATGTTTTGCACCAAGCCCTTGCCGTATGACCGCTCGCCGATTACCACCGCGCGGTCCAGATCTTGGAGGCTTCCGCTCACAATCTCACTGGCCGAGGCGCTTTGTCCGTTTATCAGCACTGCCACCGGGATGTCCAGATCCTCGGCGGGCATACGGGTGCGCGACTTTATGTTTTTGGACGCCACCTTGCCCTTGGTCTCTACAACCAGTTCGTTCTGCGGTACCCAGATGTTCACGATGTCTACCGCTTCGCCCATCAGGCCGCCTCCGTTGCCCCGCAGGTCCAGAATGATGCCTTTCATGCCGGGGTTGTCGCGTTTCAGTTTCTTGAAGGCTTCGCGCACATTCTTCGCGGCGTTCTGGGTGAATTCGTCTAAGCGGATGTACCCTATGTTGCCTTCCACCATGCCGCTGTAGGGCACGTTGGGAAGCCGGATTTCGGCGCGGGTGATGGTCACGTCGAATTCCTTCCCCTCGCGTTCCAGCCGCAGGGTCACTTGGGTCCCGGCCTGTCCGCGCATGGCACTGCTCACATCGGCATTGGTCTTGCCTTCTGTGCTCTCGCCGTTCACGGCCACTATGCGGTCGCCAATCTTCAGTCCTGCCTTGTCGGCTGGCAGACCCTCGTAGGGTTCGGCCACAAATATTTTCCCTCCCTCCTGATGTATTAACGACCCAATGCCGCCATACTGCCCCAGCACTTGCATCTTCACATCCTCCATGTCGCTCTCGGCAAAGTAGTTGGTGTATGGGTCCATCGAGGCCAGCATGGCGTCGATGGCCACTTTCATGGTCTTACCGGGGTCCACATCGTCCACATAGTTCATGTGAAGGTTCTTATACACATTGGCAAAAATCTCCAGATTCTTGGAAATCTCAAATCCCTTGTCGGTCTGTGCGGCGGCGTTAATCGCCAGCCCCAACCACAATAGCAGTGTCAGTACTCGTTTCATGTATCTTTTTTATTATATCGTCGGTGTTAGTTTGTTAATTCTCAGCAGGCACGCTGTCAACCCGCAGGTCGTTCAGCTTCAGTTCTAAGGGCGACACCATCCACACCACATCCCCATGTTTGAACACTGTGTCGGCAGGGGGGTTGATCATGTAGTCCTTGCCCCGTTCGATGGCAATCACCATCGACTTGTACTTCTCCATCAGGTGGGCCTCTATTATCGTCTGTCCCGTCAAGCGGCTGTCCGTGCCCACCTCCAGTCGGTAGGTGTTGATTTCATTGTCCGAGTGGTCATGGATTAGCATGTCGGGCTCCACCTCCACGGTGGCTCTGACGTGCGACAGCTGTTCCTCGTTGCCCAGAATGGTGAGGCGGTCGGCCGGCATCAGCAGCATGTCCTTGTCCGGCAGGTCATACACCTTCCCGGCACGTTCTATCGAAATCAGGTTTACCCCATAATTTTGGCGCAGGTGCGAGTCTTGCAGTTTCAGCCCCGCTAAGGGGGAATAGGGGGTCACCGTCATCCGTTCCATGATGAAATTCTTTTCCAGCGACTCGGGAATCTTGAACGAGTTCTGGGCTTGGCGCTGGTAGAAGTTGGTGACGAAATGGTCCTCGATGCGGTTATAGAAGTCGGTGGCTCGCCGCGAAAGCAGCACAGAGGCCACCACCACGATGGCCACCACCACCACCAGTCCGGCCGCCAGATGCATATAGCGCGATATGATCCAGCCCACCATGAACAGTGCCACAAAATAGCGCAATGCCAGCAGCGGTATCACGGCCACCTGGCTGTGGCTGTAGGTGTGCAGCATTTTGCGTATGCGCTCGCGGTTCACATTCTTCACCGCCAGCGCCCACAGGAACGGGGCTTGCACCACCAGCGTTGCCATCATGCCCAGCAGCCTTCCCCACACCTGCGGTATGCTCCACGACGCAAAAAGCCCGTCGATGGTCGGCCGCAGCAGCAGTACGCTCAGCAGCCCCAGGGCAATAAGGATGGCGCTGTAGAGCAATATCGACATTAGTTGCTTACGCACAAATGTGCCCAACTTCTTCTCATGGGTGTTCACACGGCCACTGGTGCTGTAATGCTCCAAGGCCTGTTTCAGCCTTTGCGGCAGCCGTGGCCAGACAAACTCGTAGGCGGGCAGTCCCGCCTTAATCATATAAGGAGTAACAAAAGTAGTCAGTATCGACACCGATACGATGATGGGATAAAGCACCGGGTCTATCACCTTAAAGCTCAACCCCAGTCCCGCTATGATAAAGCTGAACTCGCCTATTTGGCAAAAGCAGAAACCTCCCTGCATGGCACTGCGCAGGGGTTTGCCGCTCAGCAGTATGCCCAGGGTGGCGGCACTCGACTTCACCACTATCACCACCGCGGCAATCACCACTATCGGCAGCCAGTGTTTCACCAGCACCTCTGGATTCACCAACATGCCCACCGACACAAAAAACACCGCTCCGAACAGGTTCTTCAGCGGGGTGATGATGCGGTGTATCACGTCGGCCTCGATGGTCTCGCTCAGTATGGCTCCCATCACGAAGGCACCCAGAGCCGTGGAGAAACCGGCAAAATCGGCCATCACCACCATTCCAAAACACAACCCCACGGCCACGATGCACAGGGTCTCCTCCGTCATCCAACGGCGCATCCACCGCAGAAACGTGGGCAGAAGGAATATCCCGAACGTAAACCAAACGATGAGGAAGAATGCCAGCTTCACCATGCTCAGCACCAGCTCGCCTCCGTTCACACTCTTTCCCACGCTCAGCGTGCTCAGTATCACCAGCAGCAACACGGCCACCAAATCCTCCACCACCAGCACAGCCGTCACCGTGCTGGTAAACCGCTGCTGCTTCAGTTTCAAGTCGTCAAACGACTTGATGATAATCGTGGTGGACGAAATCGAAAGCATGCACCCCAGAAACACACAATCCATCGTCTTCATCCCCAGCAGGTGTCCCACCGTGTTGCCAGCCACAAACATGATGGCCAGCTCCGTCAGAGCCGTAATCGCCCCGGTGGCTCCCACCCGCTTCAATTTCTTGATACTGAATTCCAGTCCCAAGGCAAACATCAAGAACACGATGCCGATGTCGCTCCACACGTGCACATTCCCCTCGTCGGTGATGGCGGGAAACCACGGGAAATAAGGTCCTATGAAAAAACCAGCCACTATATACCCCAACACCAAAGGCTGTTTCAGCCACTTGAACACCACGGTGATGACCCCGGCGGTGATCAGAATGATGGCCAAATCTAAAAAAATGGGAGGCAACGACGACATATACTCGCTTTTTGTAGTAGGATGAAATGTTATTACTTACTCTGTTTTCTCAATGCTGAAAGAATGCTCCAAACTGTTTCTGCACAAAAAGACCAAATCCAGCCTGCCTCTCCTTTCCCAGTCCGGGGCATAGGCTCGACCCACTCCTTTTCTGCATACCCTTAACGCAGTCCAGCCCGCTTTATTGCACCAAACATCATCGTTGCACACATTTTTTTTCAACGCCAGTCCCTCTCTCCTCCGTCATCCCCCAACCAAACCTCTCTCCACCACAACCCAAACCACCTCCCCGCTCTAAAAAAACCGTCTGCATTCCTGTTTTTTCAATATATTTTTGTATTTTTGCACCAGTTAGCACATAAAATCGTTTTATATATGATTCTGAAACAAAAAACTTTACGTCCTATTGCACTGCTCCTCATGCTTGCAATATCGCCCTTTGCGAAGTCTCAGGTCGACTTCACGCCCATCTTCACCCAGATAAAACTTGAGGCACGCACCGACTTCGACTACTATCATGAAACCAACAGCCGCAACTACGATGTCCTGAACCCCTACGGCTTCCACGGCCGCTACTTCAACTTTGTCATAGGCGGTCCCCTTGGCGAGAAGTTCTCTTACTTCTTCCGCCAGCGCATTATCGCCTCGCCGGGCAGCGTCAGCCTTTTCGACAACACCGACTTCCTCTATATCAACTATACCCCTTCCCCCAACTGGATGCTCCGTTTCGGTAAGGACGCCTTGGCCGTCGGCGGCTTCGAATACGACGCTCCCCCCATCAACGTCCTTTTCAGCACCAACTACTGGGACAACTTCTACTGCTTCCAGCCTGCCGTCGCCGCCGCCTATAAAACCGACGACGCCAACCACATGCTCCTCTTCCAGGTGGCCAACTCCCCCTATGTCCACTATGGCGCCGACCTCGGCTACGGCCTCGGCAACGAATGGAAGAGCGGACTCATGTCCTTCAACCTCTTCTACAGCGGCAAGGTGGGCCACCTCAAACTCCTCCATTCCGTCAACATGTTCCAACGTCCCGACCGCAAATTCATGAACTACATCGCCATCGGCCACGAACTGGAATACGATCACTGGGACATCTACCTCGACCTTATCCACCACGCCAACGGCCTCGAGGACTGGGGCAACAACTTCGCCGTCGTCAGCTGCGCCAACGTCTATTTCAACAAAGAGTGGAACATTTTCGTCAAAGGTGCCTATGAGCAAAACCACTCCGACAACGCACTGCCCGGCTTCGGTATTGGCAACAACATCGATCTCGGCTACTACGACATCTTCTGCCAAACCGGCAGCAGCCATCTCACCTATGGCCTCGGCATGGAATACCACCCCAAAGTCAACCCCGACTTCCGGCTCCACGCCTTTGTGGCCAACCGTCGCACCGCCACCCCCGATGTCGTCACCAACTCCCTCCGTGCCAACATCGGCATCACCTGGAGCATGGAAATCTACCGCATGCTCAAACAGCGCATGGCCCGCATCATGCAGGAAAACCAACAACAATAATCCCTTAGTATAGACAGGCAAACCCCAAACGCCCTCATATCATGGATATTCACAACCACCACAAAAACAAAACCACGGGCTACGCCCGCTGGGCCGAGTCCGCTTTCCGCGGCATCGAGCGTCGGCTCAAAATAGCCAGCCCCCTCAAGTTCACCAGCAAGCGCTCCATCGAGGCCATCATCTTCCTCCTCATCTTCATAGGCTTCTTCTGGTTCATGGCCTACAAGATGACCCTCCCCCACATGCTCAACACCTTCATGCAGACCGCCTACCACCTCCTGCTCGAAACCGTCTTCTACATCATGGCCATCTGCGTCCTCATGGGCGCCATCGGCAAGCTGCTGGTCGAATTCGGCGTAGTCCGCCTGCTCGAGAACATCCTGCGCCCCCTCATGAAACCGCTCTACAATCTCCCTGGCGTCGCCGCCCTCGGTGCCATCCTCACCTTCCTCTCCGACAACCCCGCCATCATCTCCCTCGCCCAGGACAAAAACTTCGCCCAATACTTCAAGAAATACCAGCTCGTCTCCCTCACCAACTTCGGCACCGCCTTCGGCATGGGCCTCATGGTGCTGGCCTTCATGACCGGCCTCGGCTTTGGCAAGGGCGCGCTCGTGGGCATCGTCGGTGCCATCATAGGCAGCATCGTCTCCACCCGCCTCATGCAGCGCTTCACCCTCCGCGCCTATCCCGAACTTGACACCCCCGTGGCCGAATTCACCGGCGACGAGCAGCAGATCTCCTTCAAAAGCGAAGGCTCCATTTTCCAGCGTTTTCTCAACTCCCTCCTCGACGGCGGTAAGGACGGCGTAAGCATCGGCTTCGCCATCATCCCCGGCGTGCTCTGCATCTCCACCCTCGTCATGATGCTCACCTTCGGCCCCGACGCCGCCACCCACCAGTACACCGGCGCCGCCTACGAAGGCGTACCCGTCATCACCTGGCTTGCCGACAAAATCAATGTCGTCTTCTACTGGCTCTTCGGCTTCCAGAACGGTGCCCTCGTCTCCTTCCCCATCACCGCCCTCGGTGCCGTCGGCGCCGCCCTCGGCCTTGTGCCACGCTTCATCTCCGAAGGCATCATCGACAACAACGCCATCGCCGTCTTCACCGCCATGGGCATGTGCTGGAGCGGCTACCTCTCCACCCACACCGCCATGCTCGACACCCTCGGCTACCGCAAACTGATTGGCAAAGCCATCGGAGCCCACACCATCGGAGGTCTCTGCGCCGGCATCGCCGCCCACTGGCTCTGGGTTCTGTTCAGTCTTCTTTTCTAAGGCATGAACCTGAAAGAAACACTCGGACGTTTCCGCACTTGGCAGAACAAACCCTATCACAATTCCGACGAGGAACAAGAAGAGCATCGTTGTGCCAACTGCGGTAACGTGTTCAGGGGAAACTACTGCCCTGTATGCCGTCAGGATGCCAAAGATGGCCGCATCACGTGGAAGTGGGTGGGTAAAAGCATCCTCGATGTGTGGGGCTTGGATTCCCGTTCTCTGCCGAACACCCTCCTCCAGCTTTTCATACGTCCCGGACGCCTTATCGGTGCATATCTCGACGGCCAGCATCAGATTTGCTACAAGCCTTTCAATATGCTCTTCATTCTTGCCATTTTTTACGTCGTGGTGCAGCAACTTCTTGGTTGGGACTATGCGGCCACTCCTGAAGACAAGGGAGGCAAAGTCGTTCAAATGGTCTTTGAATGGGTTTCCGAACACCCTGCATGGAACGCCATGCTGATCTCTGTGGCAATGATTATCCCTACATGGCTATTCTTCCATTTTGCCCCACGCCATACACGCCACACACTCCCTGAAGGCATCTTCATCCAGCTTTTCATGAACATCCTCATCCTCGTCATTGTTTTCCTTTCCGATTTCTTTATTTTGTTCTCGCTTCTGATACCGGTTTACTACTACATCGCTTACCGCCAGCTTTTCGGCTACCGACCTTGGGGCACTATCTGGCGTATTCTTTTGTGCTTCGCGGTCTGGGGCATCTTCTTTGTCATCTTTATAAACTTTTTAAATATCGTCACAACCCACCCCGAAAAACTTCCGCAAGTCGCAACAATCCTCTTGCTTTACCTGGTCGCTCTTGCAGGCATCCTCGCCTTTGGCTACTTCGTCAGCAAAAAAACCGCACAATCCAAGACATGAAACTCAAAGAATCACTCAGGCGTTTCCCCGCTCGGCAGAACAAGCCCTATCACTATTCCGACGAGGAGCTGTAGGAGTGCCGTTGAGCCAACTTCCATAGCCTACTTCATGGGCTGGAAAAAGTCCAAAAGAAGACAGCAACCCTCGCTTTAGTGTTGTGCACGCCGTTGTCGGAAATTGTTTTTTATTACCATCCACCTGTCAGACTATCAGGCACTAAACACTCTTTCCCGCCCTTGCTGATAAAAAAAACTCTCTATGTCCGAAAAAAGTTGTACTTTTGCACCACGTTATTAACCCTAAAAATAGATAAAAATGGCTTACAAAATCACTGACATCTGCGTTGCTTGCGGTACTTGCATCGACCAGTGCCCCGTCGGAGCTATCTCCGAGGGCGACATCTACAAAATCGACGCTGACGCTTGCGTCAGCTGCGGCACCTGCGCTGGTGCTTGCCCCACCGGTGCTATCGTCGAAGGCTAATCGCTTCAATGATGATCAAGTTATGCCCTGCCTCCATCCGGCGGGGCTTTTCTTTTTCCCGTACCATGAACCCCACCCATCCCTCAACCCCGCCCGCTGCCCACCCGGCTGCTGAACCGCCCTCACCCCGCGCTCCGCACCCCGATGCCGACCGCCGCGAGCGCCACCGCCTCAAACGGCTGGCCCTTTGGCGCTACATCCTTGCCTTTCCGCGCAGCGTGTGGCTCAATTTCAGCCTTCTGCCCTTCAGCCAGGCCCGCCGTCTCCCCCTGCTCGTCTCCCACCGCACCAAGCTCCTCAACCTCTCGGGCCGCATCGAGCTGCACCCCTCCGCACTGCGTGTGGGGCTGGTGAAGATAGGCTTCAACACCTGCCAGCAAACCGATTTCCGCCACCACCGCACCCTCCTCAACCTGCGCGGCACCCTCCACATCTATGGCGAGTGTGCCATCGGTGCGGGGTCCAGCATCGACGTGTCGCCCTCTGGCAGCCTCTCGCTGGGTCATCATTTCAACCTCGGCCCCTCGTCCCTCATCGTGTGCAACCATTCCATCGTTTTCGGCCCCCATGTGCAGACCTCCTGGTGCTGCACCCTGATGGACACCGACCAGCACCCGCTTTTCGACAGCCAGGGCCGCCACTGCAACCCCGACCGCCCCATCCAGGTGGCCGACCACGTGTGGCTGGGCTGCCACGTCGTGCTGCTCAAAGGCACCACCCTCCCGCCGCACACCACCGTCGGGGCCATGAGCTGTGTCCACGGCACCTTTCTCGAGCCCCACACCGTCATTGCCGGCAATCCTGCCGCAGTGGTGCGCCACGGGGTCACCCGTCAGTGGTAGCCCTGCCGCGCCCGCCGCTGCCACCGGGCATCGGCGCACTGCCTCTGCTGCTTAGGTCCAGAATCCCTGACTCTTTTTTGCGCAGCCCATGCCGCAGCCCCGCAGCCCGGGGCCAGCGGCACCGCGACAAGGCATCGCCGTAGTTGCATAGGCGCCTGTTGGCCTATGCTTGGCTTATACTTTGATTCTTGTCAAGAAACAAAATAGAGTATAAATAGAGTATAAATAGAAACAAAATGTATAATAAATATCGGATCAAGGGCGGGTTTGCTCCGCGAGCCGTGTCCGATAGATGTTGGCCTGCTTTGTGTTTTTCATGCGGGTGTGGATGTCCACCAGCTGTTGTAGTATGGCGGGGTCGTTGGGGGCGAGCTGCTCGGCACGGTTCAGGTGGCGCAGGGCGGTGGGGTAGTCGGCCTCGGCAATGTAGGTGTAGGCCAGCGATGAGAGGAACGAGGGTTCGGCGGGGAAGAGCTGAGCAGCGCGGAGGGCCACGCGGCGTATGTGGGGCATGACGTCGGTCTGGGCAGGGGTGAGGGAGGCCTGGGCGGCGGGACTGCCGTCGGCGGGAGCGGCCTGGCTGGCCTCGTAGAGGGTGTAGAGATAGTCCTGCACGCCTTCGATGATGAGCTGGCGGCCGCCTTGGTCGAAGTTGGGGTATTGCCAGCGGTGGCCGATGCTTTCGGAGCGGTTGAGGGTGGTGATGATTTCGTCGGCGAAGGGCTGCCATTGGCGTATCTCGCCAAGGAAGAAGATTTTGCCGAACCGCAGGTCGAGGCGGTCGGGGAAGAGGTTGATGGCACGGTCGATCACGGCCAGGCCGCTGTCGGCCAGGGCGTCGGCTGCGGCGGGGTTGTCGGCCGTGGACATGCAACGGTTGATGTAGTGGTTGAAGCGGGCTATGTGGAGGTCGATGTCGTCGGGCGACGACTCCGACCATTGGGCCAGGATGCTGCGCTGCTGGGTTAGGTTGTCGCTGTTCAGGGCGTCGTAGAACGAGTCGGAAAAGGACTGCGCCGAGAGGCTGAGGCCACAGGCTGCGGCAATGACGAGGGGGATGATTTGTTTCATGTTGACAAGTGTTTATGGGCTGTGGGCACCGGGTGTTGTTGTTTTGTTGACGCTGCAAAGATACACAATATTTTTTATTCTTTGGCGTTTAGTGGTTTTAAAGTTTGCCAGTTTGTCTCGTTACAGTATGAAATTGTTGTTGATAACCCCACCGCTCACACAGCTCAACACTCCCTACCCCGCCACGGCGGTGCTGAAAGGGTATTTGGAGGGGTGTGGCTACGAGGTGGCCCAGGCCGACTTGGGTATTGAGCTGGTGGACCGCATGATGTGTGCCGACTGGCTGCGCCGGGCTGCCCGGTGGGCGGCCGACGGCGGAGGCAGCGGACGTGTGGCGGGGGTGCTGTTGCAGGCCGCCGAGGTGGTGGAGCCGGTGATGCGTTTTTTGCGCGGCGGCGACGAGTCGGTGGCGTGGCGCATTGTGAATGGAAGTCTGCTGCCCGAGGGGCGGAGGATGAGACAGGCTGAGGATATGGATTGGGCTTTTGGCAATGCGGGCATCACGGACCGGGCGCGCTATATGGCCACGCTGTTTGTTGAGGAGGTGGCCGACGCGGTGCGCAAAGGGGTAGACCCCCATTTCGGCCTTGTGAATTATGCCGAGCAGCTGGCGGCCTATGCCCCTATGTTCGACGAGTTGCACCGAGCGCTCTGGGCCGACCCCACGCCTGTGGATGAGCTGATGAGGGGGCTGCTGGAGGCGCATTTGGAGCGCGAGCGGCCCGATGTGGTTTGTTTCTCGGTTCCGTTTCCGGGCTGTCTGTACGGGGCGTTGCGCTGCGGCGGATGGATTAAATGCCGCCGTGGAGGCGACGGGACCCGGCATGACGGCGACGTGGTGCTGAGGTATGGATGGCCGTGGCCAGCGGTGTGTGTGGGAGGAGGCTTTGTGAATACGGAGTGGCGGCAGCTGCGCGACGACCGGGTGTTTAACTATTGTGATTTCATCACCCTCGACGACGGCGAACTGCCCCTGCGGCGCATCGCCGAGTTTGTGGCGGGGCAGAGCACGGAGCAGGAGCTGGTGCGCACCATGTGGCGGCGAGCCGACGGTACGGTGGTGTGGGAGCTGCTGAACGCCAGCGAGGTGGTGGCCAACGGCGAGCCAGACTTTGGCGGGTTGCCGCTGCATTTGTATGTCTCCACAGCCGATATGACCAACCCGATGCACCGCCTGTGGAGCGACGGCCGTTGGAACAAGCTGATGATGGCGCACGGCTGCTATTGGCACCGATGTGCGTTTTGCGACACGGGTCTGGACTATATAGGGCGTTTTGTGGCCCCGACGGCTGCGCAGGTGGTGGACACGATGGAGCGGGTGGTGGCGCAGACGGGGTGCGGCGGGTTCCATTTTGTGGACGAGGCGCTGCCGCCCAGGCTGCTGGGCGAGGTGTGCGACGAGTTGTTGCGGCGCGGGCTGACGATGACTTTTTGGGGCAATATCCGTTTCGAGAAGGCTTATACGGCCGAGCTGTGCAGCAAGCTGGCGAGGGCGGGATGTGTGGCCGTGAGCGGGGGACTGGAGGTGGCGTCGGACAGGCTATTGCGACTGATGGACAAGGGGGTGACGATTGAGCAGACGGTTGAGGCGTGCCGCCATTTCCGCGACGCGGGTATCATGGTGCATACGTATTTGATGTACGGTTTCCCGACGGAGACGTTGCAGGAGACTCTCGACGCGCTGGACACGGTGCGCCGGATGTTCGACGAGGGGATTGTGCAGAGCGCGTTTTGGCACCGCTATGCCATGACGTGCCACAGTCCTTCGGGCCAGAACCCCGAGCGGTACGGCGCACGGCGGCTGGACCGGGAGCCGAATGCCTTCTGCAATAATGAGGTGGATTGGGAACCGGCGGTGGGAGGCCCGCAGTTTGACTATGATATTGAGGAGGTAGGACGCGGCCTGCGCACGGCGACGTATAACTATATGAACGGGTTGGGACTTGACAGGCCGGTGCGGAGTTGGTTTCCCGGCTTGCAAGGATCGAGGACGCATAAAACGAACAAAAAGACAAGAAGATGAATGGTGACGACAGTTTGAAGACGAAGGGCGGAGTGAGAAGGTGGTGGGTGGTGATGCTGCTGGGTGTGGTGTCGGCGGTGTGTATGGTGCTGTTCTTTTTTCCGGCCAAGCCGGGGTATCTTGTGTCGTTGAGCACAACGGCCAGCCGCTTTGAGAATACGGTCAAGAAGGATGTGTTTCCCGGTTCGAAGTTGCTGCTGGGGATGGCTTATGGCTGCATGTCGATGTATGATGTGCAGGCGGAGTTTTATGCCGACTTTGCAGTGCCACAGGTGTGGCCAAAGGAGCAGTACGACAGTGTGCGGGTGTGGATTAGCCGCGACGACTATGACCGGGTGATGGACGACTCGGAGGTGGGTCGGGTGAGGCAGGTGAGAGTAAGGGTTTATGAAGTCGATGTGTTGGACCGCCGGGGCAGGTGGAGCCATTATGTGGCCGCTCATCCCCACGGCGGGGGCGGCTGGTTTATGACTGGTGCACTGGCGGGTATCCTGGCCATGGTGCTTTTTGTGAAAAAGTTGTTTTACGAATCTTGATTGCGGCGCCATTGGGAGTGGCGGATGCGGTTGAGGGCAGAGTGTTTGGTGAAGCGGCGGAAGGCGGCGGGGTCGGCTTCGGCAAGGGCTTCGAGCTGGGCTTTGCGCTCGGGGGTGAGGGTGTAGCGGACGGCGGCCTGCCGGTTGTAGGGGCAGACGAGTTGGCAGCAGTCGCAGCCGAAGGCATAGCCGGAGAGGCGGATGTGCGGCGGAAGGGTTTCGGCACGGTTTTCGATGGTGTGGTAGGAGGCGCAGCGTGTGGCGTCGAGCAGGGGGATGTGGGTGTGGGCGGTGTGGGTGATGGCGTGGTTGGGGCAGGCGTCGACACAGGCGTGGCAGTCGGCGCAGCGGTTGGAGAGGGGTGTGTCGTAGTGGTCGGCGGGGGAGGCGGTGACGAGTTCGCCGATGTTGCAGTAGCTGCCTAAGGTGGGGTTGACGAGGAGGGTGTTGCGCCCTATCCAGCCGAGGCCGGCTCGGAGGGCCCATTGTTTGTCGCTGATGGGGACGGTGTCGACACAGGGTTTGGCTTGGAAGTCGGGGTGTTGGAGCTGGATGGCGGCGATGAGCTGGAAGAGCATCCGTTTGATGCGTTCGTGGTAGTCTTCGCCGTAGGCGTATTGTGCGATGCGGGCGGGGCCTTCCATCAGGCAAGAGGGTTTGTAGCCGAGGAGGAGGACGATGACGCTTTGGGCTCCGGGAAGGAGCAGGGAGGGGTCGGCGCGGAGGTCGCGGTACTGTTCCATGTAGGCCATGTCGGCGTGGTAGCCGTTGCGGAGCCATTCGGCATAGCCCCATTCCTCTTCGGAGAGAGGGGTGGCGGCGGCTATGCCGCAGGCGTCGAAACCCACAGCGGCGGCGGCCTCTTTGACGGCCGACGAGGAGAGGGTGGGGGAGTGCACGGGTTATTCGGCTTCGGGACTGTTGGCTTGTGCGGCTCGGTTATCCTTGAGTGAGCCCTCGAAAAGTTCGAATTTGAGGAACCGGCAGTCGAGCTGTCCGTTGAGGAGGGGTATCTTTTGGGAGGGTTTGAGGCCGATGTGTTTGAGGGCTTCGAAGCCGGAGCTGATGAGCCATACCTCGCAGTCTTTGCCGTATTTGCGCTTGAAGGTGTCGCCGAGTTGCTGGTACATGGCGTTGAGGTCCTCGATTTTGATGCGTTCGCCGTAGGGGGGATTGGTGACGATGAGGGTGCGGCCTTCGGGTGGGTCTTGGTCTTCGAAGGAGCCGTTGAAGAGCATCACGTCCTTGTGGAGCTTGGTGAACTGGAGGTTTTTCTCGGCTTGAGAGAGGACGGTGAGGTCGATGTCGTTGCCCCATATTTCGTGGTCGAAATCGTTGGAGCCGATTTTGCGGTCTTCTTCTTGTTTGACGCTTTTCCATTCGCCGAGGTTGAATTCTTTCCAGCGACGGAAGGCGAAGCGGTCGCCGCGGTAATACTGGGCCGGGATGTTCATGGCCATCATGGCGGCCTCGATGAGAAGGGTGCCGGAGCCGCACATGGGGTCGTAGAAGTTGGTGTCGCACTGCCATCCGGTGAGTTTGATCATGCCGGCTGCGAGGACTTCGTTGATGGGTGCGAGGCCTACGGCCTGGCGGTAGCCGCGCTTGTGGAGGGATTCGCCGCTGGAGTTGATGAGGAGGGTGACTTGGTTGTCGTGGATGTGGAGGTTGAATTTATAGTCGGCGTTTTCGGTGTCGATGGAGGGACGCTGGCCGAAGTTGCGGCGGAAGCGGTCCACGATGGCGTCCTTGGTTTTGAGGGCGGCGTAGTAGGAATGGGTGAAGATGTCGCCGGAGGTGGTGCTGTCGATCATGAAGGTGCAGTCGACGTCGAGGATTTTCTCCCATTTGATGCGGTAGACCTGGTCGTAGAGCTCTTGGTCGTTGTTGGCCTCGAACTCGGCAAAGGGTTTGAGGATGGCCAGAGCGGTGCGGCAGGTGTAGTTGGCGCGGTAGAGGGTGCGCATGTCGCCCTCGAAGAGTACGGCGCGGTTGATGCACTCTATGTTTTGGGCGCCGATGGTGCGGAGTTCGTCGGCGAGGACTTCCTCGAGGCCCATCATGGTTTTGGCTACCATTTTGAATTTCTCTCTGTTGGAGCTCTGCACGGGTACGGCTTTGCCGTTTTGTTTCTGGATAATCATTGTCTTGTTGTTAAGATTTGAGATGAGGTGAAAGGAGTGTTTTTTCTTTATTCGGGATTTTTTGTGTGGCGGAGGAGGTGTGAGCGCCGTGTGCGTTGTGAGCGCAGGTCGCGGCCGGTGGCTATGGCCACGTTGAGCTCGTAGCCCAGCATGACGACGAAGCTGTTGACCAGCAACCAGAGCATGATGAGCATCAGGGTGCCGATAGAGCCGTAGAGGAGGTTGTAGCGGTTGAAGTTGGCCAGGTAGATTTTGAATCCCCACGAGAGGAGGATGAACATGCCGGTGGAGAAGATGGCTCCGGCTGAGAAGAAGCCCACACGTTGTTTCTTCATGGGGATGAGATAGTAGATTAGGCTGATGGTGAGCAGGGCCATCCCCACCAGTATCACCCAGCGGCCAATGCTGATGATGATGTGGGTGAAGGAGCCGGGGATGAGAATGCCGTAACGGAAGAGCCAGATGAGGATGGTTTTGTAGCCGATGATGAGGACCAGCACCAGTACCAGCATGATGTAGAGCAGGAACACCAGGGCGATGCAGATGAGGTATTGCACCACAAAGGAGCGTTGCTCCTCATGGCGGCCGGAGAAATAGGACATCATGCTGTTAAGGCCGTTGGCGGCAAAGATGACCGACGCCGCCGAGCCGAGGGAGAGGAGGCTGGTGTGCTTGTGGCCCATGACGTCGTTGATGGTGTTGGCCAAGGGACCGTAAATCTTTTCGGGCACGATGAGTTGCAGTTCGTAGAGCAGTTCGTCCTGTAGTCCGTCGAAAGGCAGGAAGGCGATGAGGGTGAAGATGAAGATGAGCAGCGGAGGCAGGGCAGAGAGGAAGGAAAAGGCCAGCCCCTTGGACGCCCGCCAGAGGTCGCCGTTGAAGATGCCTCGCCAGATGTAGCTCACCACGTCGTAGATGGGCACTCCTTGGCTGCGGGGCATGGCTCCGCGATAGACCGCAACACGCATGCGGCGAGCCATGCGGCTGTGGGTCATGCGGTCTGCCATATTGCGGCAGCGGTCTGCCAGGGTGTCGAGACGGGGTTTCACGGCAGGTGGGTGCTTATTTCTTTACAAGCGAGATGTCCATGCTTTTGATGTGGTGAGTGAGGGCTCCGACGGAGATGAAGTCCACGCCGGTCTCGGCATAGGTGCGGAGGGTCTGCTCGGTGATGCCGCCGCTGGCCTCGGTCTCATATTTGCCGTCGATGCGGCGGACGGCTTGGCGCAGCGTGTCGGGGTCGAAGTTGTCGAGCATGATGCGGTCCACGCCTCCGTGGCGCATCACCTGCTCCAGCTCGTCAAGGTTGCGCACCTCGATTTCAATCTTCAAGTCCTTGCCTTTTGCTTTGAGGTAGTCGTGTGTGCGGTCGATGGCAGCTTCGATGCCTCCGGCGAAGTCGATGTGGTTGTCCTTCAGCATCACCATGTCGTACAGCCCGATGCGGTGGTTGGTGCCGCCGCCGCAGTGCACAGCGTACTTCTCCAACAGGCGCATGTTGGGTGTGGTTTTGCGGGTGTCGAGCAGGCGGGTGTGCAGACCGTCCAGCATCTGCACCATGTGGTGGGTCTGAGTGGCGATGCCGCTCAGGCGTTGCATAAAGTTCAGGGCGGTGCGCTCGGCAGTGAGAATTACCCCCGACGCGCCTTCCACGGTCATCAGTATTTCGCCTTTTTTCACCGGGTCGCCGTCATGTTTCAGCGGGGTCACGTTGATGGGGATCTGGCTGTGGTAATAGCTGTCGTTCACAAAGCGGAACACCCGTTCGCCCACCTCCATGCCGCACACAATGCCGTCGGCCTTGGCAACCATTTTGGCTGTGTTAGTGGCTGTTGGGGGAATGCACGCCAAAGTGCTGTGGTCGCCGTCGCCCACATCTTCAAGCAGTGCCATACGAATCAGTTCGTCTAAATTGGGGATATTGGTCATCATGTCAAACACCTTATTATTTCAATTTGCAAAAATACGAATAATCTTTCAATTATCTAAAATAATCTTTCCGAGTTGTGTTTTTTTCGTACTTTTGCACCATGAAATCAACCATCATAAACATAGGCGACGAGCTTCTCATCGGGCAGGTAGTCAACACAAATGCCAGCACGATGGCCCAGATGCTCATAGCTGCGGGCATAGATGTCTGCGGCACCTTCGTCATCGGCGACCGCGCCGACGACATCGATTACTACCTCCGTCATTGCATAGAAAAGAGCGATGTGGTCCTCATCACGGGCGGCCTCGGCCCCACCAAGGACGACATCACCAAGCGCACCCTCTGCGACTTCTTCCACAGCGAGCTTTACGAGAACCCGGAGGCCTTAGCCAACATCAAGCGCATCTTCGATTCGCGCGGCTACGAGCTCACCCCCGTCAATCGGCAGCAGGCCTGGGTGCCGCGCTGCTGCACCATGGTCAACAATCTGCTGGGCACTGCCCCCTGCATGTGGTTCGACTATCAGGGCAAAGTCATCGTCTCCATGCCGGGCGTCCCTTTCGAGATGGTCAACCTCATGCAGACCGAAGTTATCCCAAGACTACAGGCTCATTTCCGCACCGACCAGATTGTCAACAAGAACATTCTGATACAAGGCATCGGCGAGTCCTTCCTTTCCGACCTCATCGAGCCCTGGGAGCTGGCCCTGCCCTCCACCATCCGTCTGGCCTATCTGCCACAGGCCGGAATGCTCAAACTGCGCCTCACCGCCCGTGGGAGCCACGACGACCGTCCGTTGCTCGAAACACAGATAGCGCAAGCTGTAAGCAAGCTCTACCCCATTGCTGGCCAATATATTGTGGGTGAAGACCTTGAAACCCTTCCCCAGCTTGTGGCCCGCACCATGACCCTCCGCCATCTCACCCTTGCCACTGCCGAAAGTTGCACCGGCGGCGCCCTGGCGTCGCAGCTCACCGCCATGGCCGGTGCCTCCGAGTACTACCGAGGCGGCATCGTGGCCTACAGCAACGAGGTGAAACAATGCGCCTTGGGAGTCGACCCCGACACCCTTGCTGCCCACGGAGCCGTCAGTGAACCCACCGTGCGCCAAATGGCCGAAGGCGCCCTCCACCGCCTCGGCAGCCACTATGCCGTAGCCACCACCGGCATTGCCGGCCCCGGCGGCGGCACACCCCAGAAGCCTGTCGGCACCGTGTGGATTGCCGTGGCGTCCCACAGCCAGACCGTGGCACGCCTGCTCCGGTTCGGCGACCGCCGCGCCCAAACCATCGAGCGCACCTGCAACGCCGTGTGGAGCGACCTCGTCAAGATGGTCAATGCCGAACATCCCGACCCATCCTCCCGCCAAGTCTGAAACCCAAACGTTCATCATCCGCAACACATAATCCCATGCCCAAAGGTTTAATCACCATTCTCATGCTCGTCTGCTCCAATGTCTTCATGACATTTGCCTGGTACGGCAACCTCAAACTCCAGCAGATGAACCTCATCAAAGACTGGCCCCTCATCGCCATCATAGCCCTCTCGTGGGGTACCGCCTTTTTCGAATACTCCTTCATGATTCCCGCCAACCGCATCGGCTCTCAAATCACTGGCGGCCCCTTCACCCTCATGCAGCTCAAAATCATACAGGAGTGCATTTCGCTCTTTGTCTTCACCGTCATTGTGGCCACCGTCTTCAAGGGCGAGCCCATCCGCTGGAACCACCTTGTGGCCTTCGGCTGCATTGTGGCCGCCGTCTTTTTTGCTTTCTTGAAAACCAATTAAAATGTCCTTGCCATGAAAAAAGTCCTTCTCATGTTGTTGCCGCCCCTGCTCCTGGCTGTCGGCTGCCAAAAAGAAATGCAAACCATCCCTCTCTCGCAGTGGGAGTTCGAGTATGACGGCCAGTGGTACCCCGCCACCGTTCCCGGCTGCATCCACACCGACCTCATGGCCCAGGACCTTATCCCCGACCCCTTCTATGCCACCAACGAGGACTCCGTGCAATGGGTTGCGCAGCGTCCATGGAAATACCGCACCACCATCACCCGCGACATGTGGGAGGGCTTCGAGCATTGCGACCTCGTGCTCGAAGGCGTCACCTATTGCGACGTGCGCATCACCGGCACCACCATGGGCGCCCCCTTCGAACACCTGCTCATGTCGCCGGACAACATGTTCCGCACCTTCCGCGTGTGCCTCTTCGAGTCCCTCATCGACAGTGGCATCCTGCCCGACCCCGACGAGGAGGCCATGATCGAAATCACCTTCTTCCCCATAGAGCAAAGCAACGAGAACCATTTTGCCACCAAGGTGAGTGCAGAGGACGGCTACCCCTGGCCCGACATGGACTACGACCTGCCCGACCACCGCGCCATGAGCCGCATGGCCCCCTACATGCTGGGGTGGGACTGGGGCCCTAAGCTCAGCACCGTCGGCATCCTCGGCGCGGCACGCTTAGAGTGCTTCAACGGCGACGAGCCAGAACCCTCCGTCGCCAAACCCCGCTCCTGGAATGTCGAGCTGCGGCAGGAGCAGGACTCCATCGGACAGAGCTTCACCTTCTACCGCAACGGCAAACCCCTCTTCGTGAAGGGTGCCAACTGGATTCCCGTCCATTCCTTCCCCGTGCTCGACAGCGCCAACCGCGCCCGCTACCGCCACCTGCTCACCGCCGCCAAGGACGCCCATTTCAACATGCTCCGCGTGTGGGGTGGCGGCATCTACGAACCCGACTACTTCTTCCATCTCTGCGACTCGCTGGGTCTCATGGTGTGGGTCGACTTCAACTTCAGCTGCGCCCTCTATCCCTCCGACTCCGCCTTCCTCGCCAACGTCAAAGCCGAGGCCGAGGAGCAGGTGCGCCGCATTGCGCAGCATCCCTGTGTGGTGCTGTGGTGTGGCAACAACGAGGTGAAAAACGGCTGGGAAGACTGGGGCTGGCAAGCCCAATACCAGTGGACTCCCGAACAGACAGCCACCCTCCAGCACGGCATCGACACCCTCTTCGGCCCCAATGGCATACTGGCCCAGGCCGTCAGCCAATGCGACCCCCTGCGTCGACCCTACATCAGCTCCTCGCCGCTCTTCGGCTGGGGCCATCCCGAATGCGTCACCCATGGCGACAGCCACTACTGGGGCGTATGGTGGGGCGAGCAACCTTTCGAAATGTACCGTGAGAAGACGGGCCGCTTCATGTCCGAGTTCGGCTTCCAGAGCTACCCGGACTACAGCACCGTCTGTCGCTACTGCCCCGCCGACCAGCGCACCATCGACTCCCCCACCATGAAGAAACACCAGAAACACGGTCGCGGACTGGAGATAATTGACAAAGCCATGCAACAATACTATGGCGTCGACAGCCGCTCGCTCAGCCTCGAGGATTTCTGCTACGTCAGCCAGCTCCTCCAGGCTTGGGGCACAGGCTACGGCATCCTCTGCCACCTCCAGGCGCAGCCCCACTGCATGGGCACCCTCTATTGGCAGCTCAACGACGTATGGCCCGTGGCCTCGTGGTCGTCGGTCGACTACTACGGCAACTGGAACGCCCTCCACTACCGTGTCCGCGACCTTTTCAGCGACACCGTCGACCTCGACCGCTGGGCGAAATACTATAAAACCTATCCCCGCAATCTCCATCTGCCCAAGGCCCGCTACGACCTCAGCCAGCGCATGGTCAAAGGGCAGCTGGTGGTCGACCTCAAGGCGCAGACCAGTCTCCGCGACGTGATGCTGCAAACTTCGCCCCACGTCGACGGTCATTTCGACCTCAACTACTTTGACCTCCCCGCCGGAGCCACTCTCCAGGCCCGCTTCATCCCAGCCGACCCCAAGGCCGACCTCTCGCACGTCACGGTGACCCTCAAGTGCCTCAACCAGGTGCTTGGTCCCCAGCGGTAGGCCGCGCGGCGCCGCACTGCCCTGCATTCCGCCGGCCGTGGCGCGACCGCTCCTTGTCATCATAAGGCTCATCGCCCATACCCCTCTTGCCCCAGCATCAGCAGAACAAGAGGGGTTTGTTTCCATATATTTTCTTGTTTGTTTCTATTTCTATTGTATTTTATCTCTGCACCAGTGTATATATATAAAATAAAATGCGTCAAAATGCTGTAATAGAATAGGTCTTGCCATTTCGGCGGGGCTGGCGCCTGTGGTTCAAGTGGTCTGTTGAGGTTGCGATAGCTTCTGACGGCTGTTGGGAATCTGGGAATCGGGGGCCTTGCGGCGGGAGGGCGTGCCAGCGGCTTGGGCAGAGGCACTGGCCTCCCTGAGTGTCCCGACCTTCAAGAAATCTTGCCGATTCAAAAAAAAAATGTATATTTGCAGCACCATAGATGGTGGGCGGGTCAACGGTGCCGATTGTCTAAAGGTGTGGAATCCAATGCGGTTGCCTGCGGGCAGAGGCACATTGTGCTGGCAGGTGCCGTGGTTGGATGCAGCAACACCCGTGGTGTGGGCAGCTTGCCGTGGCCGCGTTCGCCGTCTGTGGACAAGGAAATGATTGTTTAATCTCTTTATAGACTGAATTATGAATCTACAGGGAAGACGCGAAAGCAAAAATGTTGACGACCGCCGCGGACAGGTGGGCAAGAAAGCCGGCCTGGGTATCGGGGGTCTTATTATTGCCGGTATCATTGTGCTGATTATGGGTGGTGACCCGACCAAGGTGTTGCAACTGGCCGGCGGCAACTCCACCTCGGGAGAGAACACCGAGTATGTGGCCACGGCCGAGGAGCAGGAACTGGCCAAGTTTGCCAGTCAGATTCTGGCCGGCACCGAGGATGTGTGGACGGCCGAATTCAGAAAGATGGGCCGCACCTATACGCCTCCCAAGCTGGTGCTTTTCAAAGGGTCGGTGCAGAGCGGTTGCGGTGGCGCCACCTCGTCGTCGGGTCCGTTCTATTGCTCGGCAGACCAATGTGTGTATATCGACCTTGAGTTCTTCTCCAGCATGCGCCAGCAGCTGGGTGCCGACGGCGATTTTGCATACGCCTATGTCATAGCCCACGAGGTGGGACACCATGTGCAATATCTGCTCGGCACGCTGACTCAGGCCCATCAGCAGATGAGCCGTCTCAGCGAGAAGGAGTCGAACCAAATCAGTGTCAGGCTCGAACTGCAGGCCGACTATTATGCCGGCGTGTGGGCCTATCACGACAACAAGATGTTCGGCTCGCTCGAAGATGGCGACATTGAGGAGGGCCTGAATGTGGCTTCGAAGATTGGTGATGATTACCTTCAAAAGAGAGCACGCGGCTATTCGGTGCCCGACTCGTTCAACCATGGCACGTCGGCCCAGCGCGTGAAGTGGCTCAAGAAGGGGCTGACGACGGGTTCGGTGCAGGGAGGCGACACGTTCACCCCTGCCTATGCCAACCTGTAGGCCGCCTGCGGAAGGCCTCCGGCCAGCGGCGCAACACCGGGTGGACGCGACTTTAGTTTGCTGACATAAAGCGAGTAGCGTTTTGGCCGCGCTTTATTATTCTTGCAATAGAAAAAAAAAGCGTATTTTTGCAACACAAAACAGAGTAAAATAATAAAACTATATTATCATGAAGAAATCACTGTTTTTAGTATTGTTCCTGGCCCTGATGGGCGGAGCATTCGCCCAGAATGAGGGCGTCACCGAGTATGTGTCGGCACTGATTACTTTCAAGGACGGTAGCAATGTGCCACAGGATTCATTGAACAAGTATGGTGTGGTAATCCAGACCCGGTCGGGTCGTATGGCCACAGCCCTCATCGCTGCGCAGCAGTATCAGGCTTTCCTCAACGCCCAGCTGGTGGAGAGAGTGCAGCCTTCCACCCGCGTGTTTATGCGCAACGACCAGGTGAAGGCCGACGGCGCTTATGTCGAGACTCCTTATCAGAAGAATGTTAAGGCTCAGGCCAAGAATGTCGAGGATCAGGACCGCCGTTCGGTGCGCCGCAACATGATTCCGGAGGAGGACATCCGCCGCGACGAGGCCAAGGGTTGGTATGTCGGCTTGCTGCTTGGCGGTACCAGCAATTCGCTCGACGTGCAGAAGACCATCTTCAACGGCACGTGGTATTCCTACCGTGGTCTGAACCTCGAGCTCCGCGCCGGCTATCAGTTCAACGAGTGGTTCGGCATCCGCAGCGGTGTGGGTCTGCTGTCAAAGAATTATGCCACCAAGCTTACTGTCGACATCAATGGCGCCAGCCAGCAGTATAATACCTACCACCAGAACCAGTACCTGCAGTTGCCCCTGATGGCCGACTTTTCGATCGGTGGCGAGGCTGTCCGCATCCATTTCATGGCTGGCGGCTATGCTGCCTACTGGCTCAGCCAGTATCGCGACGGCTATATCTACAAGGCTACTGAGCCCCACCACAACACGGGCTACACCTATCAGTTCATCGACGGCTATGACAACCGTTTCGATGCCGGTCTGGCTTGCGGGCTGGGTCTGAGCATGAATGTGTCGCCCAACTGGCAGCTGCTTTTCGAAGGCAACTATTACCACGGCCTTATCAGCACCGCCAAGAGCCCCAGCAAGATGTTTAACCGCACCTGGAACTTTGGCATGGGTGTCACCTATCATTTCTAAGAAGATAGTAGTTCTTATAAAAAGAAAGGCGGTGTACCGGGCAACCGGAGCCGCCTTTGTTGTTTCCGTCGTGTGACGGGATGGTACAGGCCTGTTAGGCCACAAAACGATAGATTGATGATACAGATTGACGATAATACTTTCGAGGTGGACCGCCCAGTGTGGCCCGATTTCCTCAACAACCGGCCCGCCGAGAGCCATAAAGGCACCTATGGCCACGCTCTGCTGGTGGCGGGGAGCTACGGCAAGATGGGGGCCGCCGTGCTGGCAGCGCGGGCTTGTATGCGCGCTGGCGTGGGCCTGCTGACGGTTCATGTGCCACGGCGCGGGGTTGATATTATGCAGACGGCTGTGCCGGAGGCCATGGTTCAGGTGGACGATGATGAGTGCCACTGGACCCACTCTTTCACGCCGCAAGAGCTGGAGCGCTATGATGCCGTGGGCGTGGGGCCCGGATTGGGCACTGCCAGCGCCGACGCCATGCGCGCGCTGATGCTGGCGGCGGTGGGCAAAAGGGTGGTGGTGGACGCCGACGGGCTGAACATGCTGGCCGCTATGCCCGACCGCCTCGACCTGTTGCGGACGTTGGGCATGGCGGCTCCTACGGTGCTGACACCCCATGCACGCGAGTTTGAACGGATGTTCGGCTCTTTTGACTCCCCTTCTTTGCGTCAGCAGCACCAACGGAAGTTGAGCCGACAGACGCATTGCGCTATAGTGTATAAGGGGCATCGGACTCAAACTACTGGGAGTGAGGGTGAAATGTATGTCAACACAACGGGTAATCCCGGCATGGCCACAGCGGGGAGCGGTGATGTGCTGACGGGTATTACTTTGGCTTTTTTAGCTCAAAGTAAAGAATATCAGTTAAATGCAGCGATATGTGCTTCGATGGCTGTGTGGATTCATGGCAAATCTGCTGATTTGGCAGTCCAAAAGCAGTCAGAATGCAGCTTGGTAGCAGGGGATATGATAAAATTTTTGACCTTGGCAACAATATGATAATCATTACTGTAAAGGTGTACTGGAAAACTTTTTTCAAAAAAAATTTTGTCGGTTCGAAAAAAGTGCGTATCTTTGCAACCGCTTTGAAAGAGAAAAGCAACCTTCCTCAATAGCTCAGTTGGTTAGAGCNNAGAGCCCCTGACTGTTAATCAGGGGGTCGCAGGTTCAAGTCCTGCTTGGGGAGCAAAACAAAAAGCCGCATTCAGTGCGGCTTTTTGTTTAGGCTGTAGGTTGGAGTCTGTAAGCAGGGGCTTTCGAGGTCCATAGGAGTGGCTGATGAGCCTCCAACTGCGACGGACCCGAACAAAGGCTTCCAACGGGCTTCTGGCCACCCGTAGATGGCCAGCCAAGTGCTGCCCTGAGACGAGACGGCATTTCCGGCAGCGATGCCATGGTAATAGAACACGAACGAATAGAAATGAACTTATGAATAATACATTGCTCATAACCCTCCTTCTGGCCTTGGCTGTAGTGTCGCTGATGATGCTGGGGCTGGGTGTGAAGATGCTGTTCCGCAAGCATGGCGAGTTTAAGCGTCATTGCAGCAGTATGGACCCCTATACGGGCCAGTCGGCAGGCTGTGTGTGCCACAGGGCGGCCAACGTGAAGTGTAAGGAGGAGGGCCGCTATTCGCCGTTAGAGGTGAATGAGAATCTCCTTTCGGAGACGAGGTCGTGACAGGTCTCGCCTGTCGACAACAAAATCCCCGCACCGGACATTCTGCCAGTGCGGGGATTTTGGTTGGTGGGGTATGTGTGTTCTATTGCAGTTTGAGGCTCTTTTTGTAGGCTTTCATGGTGTTCTCGAGCAGGGAGATGATGGTCAGGGGGCCTACGCCGCCGGGCACAGGGGTCACCCAGCTGCAAAGGTTGTCCACTTCGCTGTGCTTCACGTCGCCGATGATGCGGTAGCCGCTCTTGCGACTCTCGTCGGGGATGCGGTGGATGCCCACGTCCACCACCACGGCTCCGGGTTTCACCATGTCGGCGGTGACAAACTCGGGCTTGCCGATGGCTACGATGAGGATGTCGGCCGTGCGGGTGATGTCGGCCAGGTTTTGGGTGCGGCTGTGGCAGAGGGTGACGGTGCAGTCATAGCCTTTGCGCGAAAGGAGGTTGGCCACTGGGGTGCCCACTATGTTGCTGCGGCCTATCACCACACAGTGTTTGCCGGAGGTTTCGATGCCGTAGCGTTTCAGCAGGGTGCAGATGCCCATGGGAGTGGCGGGGATGAAGGCGTCTTCGCCCAGCACCATGCGGCCCACGTTGATGGCGGTGAAGCCGTCGACGTCCTTGTCGGGCGAGATGGCGTCGATGACGTGCTGCTCGTTGATGTGCTTGGGCAGGGGAAGCTGCACGATGAAGCCGTCGATGTCGGGGTCGTTGTTGAGGAATTCGATGGACTCGAGGAGCTCTTTCTCGGTGGTGCGCTCGGGGTAGCGGTAGACCGATGAGGTGAAGCCCACCTCGTGGCTGGATTTCTCCTTGTTAGCCACATAGGTCTGGCTGGCGCCGTCGTTGCCTACGATTACGGCGGCCAGATGAGGGGTGCGGTGGCCTTGGGCCATGAGCTGGCGCACCTCGGTGGCGATTTCTTCTTTGATTTGGATGGATAATGTTTTGCCGTCTAATAATTGAAACATGGGGAGTGGCTTTTGTATGTGAGTGATTATTATTCTTTACATTGTGAGTGAGCGGTGGGGGACTATCTGGGACGTCTGGGCAGCCGTGGGGGCTTGCCTTTCGAGCTAACGGCCTTCATCATCTTGCGGGTTTCCTCGAACTGCTTCACGAAGCGGTTCACCTCTTGGATGGTGTGGCCACTGCCGGTGGCTATGCGCTGTTTGCGACTGCCGTTCAGGCAGCTGGGGTTGCGCCGCTCGTAGGGGGTCATGCTCCCGATCATCGACTCGATGGGTTTGAAGGCGTCGTCGGTGATTTCCACGTTCTTGGTCAGTTTGTCCATGCCGGGAATCATGCCGATAAGGTCTTTCATGCTGCCCATTTTCTTCACCTGCCCTATCTGCGACAGGAAGTCCTCGAAGTTGTATTCGTTGTGGATAAGTTTTTTCTGTATCTTGCGGGCTTCCTCTTCGTCGTATTGCTCCTGGGCGCGTTCCACCAGCGACACCACATCGCCCATGCCCAGAATGCGGCTGGCCATGCGGTCGGGGTGGAACACATCGAGGGCGTCCATCTTCTCGCCGATACCTACAAACTTGATGGGCTTCTGCACCGAGTAGCGGATGGTGAGGGCCGCACCGCCGCGTGTGTCGCCGTCCAGTTTGGTCAGCACCACGCCGTCGAAGTCCAGCCGTTCGTTGAAGGCCTTGGCGGTGTTCACGGCATCCTGTCCAGTCATCGAGTCCACCACGAAAAGGGTCTCCTGCGGTTTGAGCGATTCCTTCAGGCCGGAGATTTCGTTCATCATCTCCTCGTCCACGGCCAGTCGTCCGGCCGTGTCGACGATCACCACGTTGGTGCCTTTCATGCGGGCGTCGCGGATGGCCTTGGTGGCTATGTCTATGGGGTTGGTGTTGCCCTCTTCAGTGTAGACGGGCACCTGTATCTGCTGGCCGAGGGTCTGCAGCTGGCTGATGGCTGCCGGACGGTACACGTCGCCCGCCACCAGCATCACGCTTTTGTTCTTCTTAGTCTTCAAGTAGTGCGCCAGCTTGGCCGAGAAGGTGGTCTTTCCCGAACCTTGCAGACCGGCGATAAGGATGATGGCCGGATTGCCCTTGGTGTTGATGTCCACCGCCGCGCTGCCCATCAGCTCGGTCAGCTTCTCGTGGACGATTTTCACCATCAGCTGTCCCGGCTCGATGCTCTGTATGACGTTTCTTCCCAGTGCCTCGGATTTCACCTTGTCCGTGAATTCCTTGGCTATCGGATAGCTCACATCGGCGTCCAGCAAGGCCTTGCGGACCTCTTTCACAGTCTCGGCAATGTTGATATCGGTGATACTGCCCTTGCCTTTAAGCGTGTGTAACGCTTTCTCTATCTTGCTACTAATACTTTCAAACATAGGTCTTGTTATCCTTCGGTTCAAAATGCAAATTTACGTTTTTTTTTTGATTCTTCATCTCTTAAAATACAATTAACAACTTTTTTTTCGTTTCCATGAAACTTTTTTTCAGTTTTGACGTTATGGGAAGTAAAAATCAGGTGGAATTGAATTATCAGCTATGAGACAATTAAAAATTACTCATTCCATTACCAACCGCGACATCAAGTCGTTGGACAAGTATTTGCAGGACATCTGTAGCGAGGAGCTGCTCACCCCCGAGGAGGAGGTGCGTCTGGCTCAGCGTATCAAGGCCGGCGACCAGGAGGCCCTCGACCGCCTCACCAAGGCCAACCTCCGCTTCGTGGTCTCTGTGGCCAAGCAGTATCAGAACCAGGGCCTCAGCCTTCCCGACCTTATCAACGAGGGCAACGTGGGCCTGATCAAGGCCGCCAAACGTTTCGACGAGACTCGCGGCTTCAAGTTCATCTCCTATGCCGTGTGGTGGATTCGCCAGTCCATCCTGCAGGCCATTGCCGAAAATTCCCGCATCGTCCGCCTTCCCTCCAACCAGCTCGGCGCCCTCAACAAGCTCAAGAAAGAGATTAGCCGTCTGGAACAGGAACTCGAACGCCCCCCATCGGAGGAGGAACTGGCCGACATGCTCGACATCCCCGAAGAGAAAATCAAGAGCATCCTCGGCATCTCGGGCCGCCATATCTCTATCGACGCCCCCCTCGTGGCCGACGAGGATGTCAACTTTGTCGACGTGCTGCCCAACGAGGACACTCCGCCCACCGACAGCGCCCTCATGCAGGAGTCTCTCTCGCAGGAAATCGAGCGTGCCCTCTCCACCCTCACCGAGTACGAGCGCGAGGTCATCAAGATGTATTTCGGCATCGGCCTCCCCCACGCACTCAGCCTCGACGAGATCGCTATGAAGTTCGGTCTCACTCGCGAGCGTGTACGCCAGATCAAGGAGAAAGGCATCAAACGCCTCCGCGTCAGCAGCAAAAGCAAGCACCTTCAAGCCTACTTGTAGTCTATGGATGGTGTCGACTTGCTACTGCATTACTTCCCAGGGTTGACAGAACGGCAGAAAGAACAGTTTGCCGCTCTGCTTCCCCTTTACCAGGACTGGAACGCCAAAATCAACGTCATTTCCCGCAAGGATATGGACAACTTCTACCCCCACCATGTCCTCCACAGTCTCGCCATCGCCAAGGTGCAGCCTTTCAAGAGCATGGCCGAAATCCTCGATGTGGGCACAGGCGGCGGTTTTCCCGGCATCCCCCTGGCCATCCTCTTTCCCGACACCAAGTTCCACCTCATCGACTCCATCGGTAAGAAAATCAAAGTGGTGCAAAGCGTGGCCGACCAGCTCGGCCTCCAGAACGTTCGTGCTGAACAGGTGAGGGCCGAACAGCTCAGTGGCGAGTACGACTTCGTTGTCTCCCGCGCCGTCACCGACCTCCCGCAGTTCGTCCAGTGGGTCCGCGGACGTTTCTCCGACATCCAGTACCACCACCTCCGCAATGGCATCCTCTACCTCAAAGGAGGCGACCTCACCGCCGAGCTCGCCCCGTTCCGCAAGAAAGTGCGCACCTGGGATATCTCCGACTTCTTTGCCGAAGACTATTTCCTCACCAAGCAAGTAATCTATCTCCCCATGAAATAGCGGCCTCCACAGGCCGCATACACTAAGAGAGGGGCTCCGCCATCGGCGGAGCCCCTCTCTCATGCATCCCACAGCGCGGGCGTCACAACTGCTCCCCCTCCGCCGTGCGGAACTCCATATAAGTGTTCGTGTAATGATAATAAATCCGTATGTGGTCGGAGTGGAAGTCGCACACAATCGCCTCGTTCAGCGCCTCCAACATCCGGTCCTCCCATCCCGTCGCATCATACACCTCTGTCATCGTCTGGATTCGGATGCCGATATGGTGCTCCTCGTCCAGTTCATAACGTCCCGTCAGGCGGTTCACACCGCCGCCCTCCACAGTCCCGTCCGAGTGGAACAGCAGCCAGAAATGCCGTCCCTCGCCACCCAGCGCGGGTCGCTCGCTGCGACCTGTTGCGCGGTCCACAAAGCGCTCCAACTCCAGCACCTTGCCCGACAGCCGGTCCCGCAGCGTCACCTCCTCATAATTGCGGTACACACAACGCACACTCGCCGGGTTGATGCCATAATAGTCAAACCCTCTCCCATCAATGCCGAACAGCAGCCCCAGAACGTTCCCCGAGCAGTCGACGAAACTGCTGCCCAAGTCCGGGCAGTCGATACAGCGGGCAATCAGAAAACCCTCCTTCCCGCCGTCATATCTGCATGTGCTCACCTCCGCGCGCTCCTTGCCGCGGCGGCTCTCCAGCTGCGCCACCTCGTCCCACAGCCATCCAATCTCCTGCAGCGCGTCGTCCGAGCCGCAGTGGCACACCTTCTCGCCCAGAGGCACTGTGCCGTCCTTCTTCGTGCAGGCCGTCAGACACAGCCCGCCCACCGTTGCCCCTATCAGGCAAACCAAAAACAACTTCATCTTCATGACATTTCTGTGTATATTTAAACAATAAATATGCTCCATCCCGTCCCCAGCAGGAGAGATCCCTAACCCACAGTGGTTTTCTCATAAGGCAGGT
>DEKU01000045.1 GCA_002354035.1 Bacteroidales bacterium UBA2714 | reverse complement strand
ACAACCAAAATCAGCAAATCACAAACCGCTATTTAGTTTATATTTACTTTCTATTTAGATTCTATTTTATTTCTGAACAAGAGACAAAATAGAAACGAAATGCTGTAAAACCAGAGGCAAAACAGGATAAAAGGATGAGCCTTGCAGTTGCCTTTGGTCGGTGCCGGCTAAAATGGCTGAAAATGGCTGGCCCATTGTCGTGGCGACCGTTTGTGGCGGCTGGATTTGGGACCTTTGGGCGAGCGGCGACACATTTTTTTTCGTTCTTGGAACAATAAACGAATCGTTGTCCCGTTATTGAACTATAAAATTAGTTGTAATAATTATTTTTTAATCATGAAAAGCACTGAAATAAAGGAACTCACAAAGTCGGAGGAGCAGGTGATGCAAGCACTGTGGACGATTGGGAAAGGTTTTGCCAACGAGATTGTGACGGCGGTGGAGCCTCCCCGTCCCGCCTATAATACTATCCTCACTATAGTGAGGATACTGGAGACAAAAGGTTTTGTGGCACACGAGACCTTCAACCGGTCCAACCGCTATTATCCGCTCATCAGCCGTGAGGATTATTCGCAGCAGATGCTGAGCCGTCTGGCCATCCGTTTTTTCGGGTCGTCGTTCCGCAAAATGGTGTCCTTTTTAGTGGACCGAAAGAGTGTGACACTGGAGGATTTGGAATCGCTGACCAAAGCTATTGAGAAATGATACGCTATCTGCTTTTCACCACCGTGGGCACGGGTCTGTTCTGGGTGGTGTACCGTTGGCTGCTCCGCAGGGAGCGTTGTTTGGGGCTGAACAGGGCATATCTGTTGTTGACTTTGGTGCTGAGCCTGTTGTTGCCGTTGATGCGGCCGGTGCTGAGCCTGCCGGTTGCGGTGGATGGGGGCGCGACGGGCTATTTGATTGACTTGTCCGAGTCGACCGAAGGGGCTACGCCCTATGGGGAGCCAGAAACCGGCGCGGGAACTTTGCCGTCGGCTGCGACGGGTTGGTCGGCGTGGCGAGTGGTCGGCGTGGTGTATTGGGTCGGTGTGGCGGCAAGTGTGCTGCTGATGGTGGTGGGCTATGTGGCCTTGTGGTGGCGGATGCGCCGCTATAGGTTTGAGCGCCGCGAGGGGCTGAAGGTGGCCATTGACGAGGGCGGCGAGGGGTCTTTCTCCCTATTTCGGCATATCGTGGTGGGGAGTCGTGGGCTGAGCGGCGATGAGTGTGAGATGGTGCTGGCGCATGAAAGGGCGCACGCCATGCAGGGCCACAGTTGGGACAGGCTGTTGGCACGGCTGGTGGGCTGCCTGTTGTGGTTCGACCCTTTTGTGTGGCTTTATGGGCGCGATTTGCGCGAGGTGCATGAGTATCTGGCCGACGAGGCGGTGCTGCGGCAGGGCGGCGAGGGCGAATACAAGAGCTATCTCCGCTTGCTTTACCGTCAAGTTACAGGGGCACGTTATGTCCCGGTAGTCAATAGTTTTTATTTTCCAACAATCAAAAACCGTATTACCATGATGAAACAACCAAAATCCCGCAGAGGGTGGGTCAAGGCATTGGCAGCTTTGCCTGTGGCAGCCTTGCTGATGTTTGCCAATTGCAAGAACCAGGAGCCTGCGCAGCAACAGGCTGCAATCCCCGACGGACAGTATCTGGTGTGGCCATTCACCGACACCTACCGCGACGGACAGTTGGTGGAACGCGAGTATATGGGCGTTCTGCTTCCGCTTGAGGAGTTGGATAAGCACAAGGTGTTTGCCGACTCGGCCGAGGCAGCGCGCTATTCGGACAGGCTGGTAGTGGAGGGGAAGGCTGTCCACACGGTGTCGATGGTGAACCTTAACGACAGTGCTGCAGCGCGGTGGTATGATGTGGCATGGGCCGACGACCGGGCCGCATTGAGCTGGTGGGACGAAGAGGATGGTGGCGAATTCGAGCTTGCCGGGTACCCCGGGGGCTTAGAAGCCATGTCCAATTACATTGCCAAGTCGGTCGTCTATCCCGAAAAGGCCAAGGCCGACGGGATGCAGGGTATGGTGTATGTGCAGTTTGTCGTTGATACCGACGGCAACATAGCGGATGCCACTGTGTTGCATGGCGTTGGCGGCGAGTGTGACGATGAGGCTTTGCGAGTGGTGAGGTCCATGCCGAAATGGCGGCCCGCCATGTTCAAGGGCAAGCCAGTACGGTCCAAGTACGTGCTGCCCATCAATTTTAAGTCGCAGTAACCTATGCGTTGGCTTGCCATCTTCATCTCTTTGATGCTGCTCTGCTGCGGCTGTGCCTCGGTGCAACCGCAGCTGGAGGGCGGTGACGGGGTGGCGGTGGCCCGGGTGCCGGATGGGGCATTCAGGACATACCTACTGGAGCAGGGCTATGTGCGGCCCTACGAGGGCAGCATGGCGGCATTCGGATGGTTTGTCCCAAGGGAAGAGGTGGTGGAGCGTACGCCGATGGGGCGGGCACTGCAGGTGCTGAATGTGCACAATATGGGCATTCGGAGCTTGGAGGGGGCAGCGCTTTTCGGGCGGCTGGTGGTGCTGGTGTGCAGCCAGAATCCTTTGCGCGAGGTGGATTTGTCCGCATTCCCTCGGCTGAAGCAGTTTGTGGCCAATGAGGTGCCGCTGCAAGGGTTGGACCTGAGCCGGAACAGTGAGCTGAAATGGGTGGAGGTGAGTTTTGCGGAGCTGGAGGGGCTGGATGTGAGCCATAACGCCAAGCTGGAGGAGATTTACTGTATTTTCACGCCGGGGGTCAAGACGCTGGATTTGCGGGGTGTGCCGCAGCTGCGGCGGTTGTATGTGAGGGAGACATCGGTGCGTGAGATTGATTTGACCCCATGCCCTGCGATTGAGGAGCTGCATGCCAACGACACCCCGTTGGGTACCATTGTGGCCACAGCCGAGCAGGCCGAGCGGGTGAAGGCCTGGGTGGAGGACAGCGTGAGGGTAGAGCTGGTGGAAAGCCCCGTGGCGGCAGACTACAGCACCTCTTCGAGCAGCCACATGCGGGTGCTGTTGGAGCCTTTGAGGAGGATGGTGCGGTGGGTGAGGGGATGGGCCTGGAGGTAGGCCTTGGCGGCCTCGACATCGGCAAACCACAGCAGACGGCTGTAGGAGGGGTTGTCGTGGATGAATCCAAATTCGGGGCCCACAAGGATGGTCTCTATGTCGGGATGGGCTTCGAGGCGGTCGGCAATGGCTTGGTGCTCGGCCTGGCTCTCGGCTCCCAACTCCTTCATGCCGCCGAGGATGGCGGTTTTGGCGGGCATGGCGAGGGCTTCGAGGTTGTCGAGGGCCACTTTCATGCTGGAGGGGTTGGCGTTGTAGCAGTCGAGAAAGAGGGCGTTGCGGCCGGTGTCCTTGAACTGTGAGCGGCGGTTGGAGGGCTGGTACTGCTCGATGGCCTCTTTGATGTCCCAGAGATCGACGCGGAAGAAGCGACCTATGGCGGTGGCGGCCATGGCGTTGTCGAAATTGTAGTTGCCCAGCAGGTGGGATTGGATGGAGTAGACGTTGTCGCCGTCTTCGACGTAGTATTTCATGTATGGCTCGGAACCTACGAGATGGCCCTTGATTGCGGCCTGGTCGGACTGGCCGTAGGTGACGGTAGTCAGGCCGCACTGAGCGGCTTGGGCGGTGAGGATGTCGTTGTCGGCATTGACGAAAGCGGTGCCGTGCTTGGCGGCCAGATGGCGGTAGAGTTCAGTTTTGGTCAGTATTACCCCTTCGAAACTGCCGAATCCCTCTAAGTGGGCGCGCCCCACGTTGGTGATGAGGCCGAAGTCGGGGTCGGCGATGCGGCACAGCGCATCAATCTCACCGGGGTGGCTGGCTCCCATTTCGATGATGGCAATCTCGGTGTCGGCCGGGATGGCGAGGAGCGTGAGGGGGACGCCGAGGTGGTTGTTGAAGTTGCCGGCGGTGGCGTGGGTGCGGTAGCGGCGGGAGAGGACGGCGTGGACCAACTCTTTGGTGGTGGTCTTGCCGTTGGTGCCGGTGATGCCAATGAAGGGGATGGAGAGTTGGCGGCGGTGGTGTGCGGCCAGCTGCTGCAGAGTCTGCAGCACATCGGGCACTACGATGCAGCGGGGGTTGGTGCTGTGGCGGCTGTCTGAAGTGACGCACAGCGCGGCCCCCTGCTCCAGGGCTTGGAGTACGAAAGCGTTGCCGTCGAAATTCTCACCCTTGAAGGCTAAAAAGATGCAGCCGGGGGTAATAAGCCGCGAGTCGGTGGTCACCGTGCGCGACGAGAGATAGGCTTCGTATAGTTGCTCAATCATCGTTATCATAGTTTATATGTGAAAAATAAACGCAAGCCGCAGCTTTTTATTGTGACATGGGTGCGAAATGTCCGCCCATGGGGCGTATCTTCACCGACTGGCTTCAGCGTTGATACGGCTTTGGTATGCCTATGGTGGGTAAAAATTTGGTCTATAGGTTGTTGTTGGCATAGCTATGTTGTAGTTGCGCTTTTTTGGCAGTGCAGCGGAGTGGCTGGAAACTATTGTGTTGCGGCGTTCTTCTGCATTGAAAAAGTGTTAAAAAAGTCATTTTCCGATTTAGACTTTGTTTTAAATATAATAGGGGTGTGCGGTTTTTTCATCCATGTCGGGAAAAAATCGTATCTTTGCATCCGGAAAAATAATTCGGTTATGCCCACACTCAATATTATCAAGCCACCAAAAATAAGCGTGGATGCCAAGAAATCTTTCTGGAAGCAGATTGTCATGATTGTAGTCGGTACAACCATCTCGTTGGTTCTCACTATCAGTGCAGCAACTCTGATGGAGAAACGCCAGCGCGTCAAGGATCGCAAACTGTCGGCTATGATGGTGCTGAGCAACATAGAGATGTTTTCCCGTACCCTGGACGAGCAGGAAAAAGAACTTGGTTCGATTGACAGCGTCGCCGCCTGG
>DEKU01000011.1:44452-58606 GCA_002354035.1 Bacteroidales bacterium UBA2714 | reverse complement strand
ACCTAAATCAGCAAATCACACTCACTATTTATAGTAGCTTTTATTTCTATTTATTTTCTATTTACATTCTATATATATTAGCTTTTATTTCTATTCAAGAAAAGAAATGTTGTAAAAAAGCTGAATAAACGGTGAGTAGCGATTGGGCGAGGCGGGTCAGAGGGGCATCTGCTGGGAGAGGCAGTGGAAGGAGCCGAGCCCCCAGACGATGTCGGTGCTGTCGATGCCCACTATTTCGTGGTCGGGGAAACAGGCTTCGAGGGTGTAGGCGGCGCGGTTGTCGGCCAGGCAGCGGTAGGTGGGGAAAATCACTTTGCCGTTGGCAATATAGAAGTTGGCATAGCTGGCGGGAAGGCGCTGATTGTCGTAGAAAACCATGTCGGGCATGGGCAGCTCGACCACTGTGGGCTGTTTGCCGTTGGCCAGGCGGCAGGAGTTGAGGGTTTTGAGGTTGCGCTGGAGGGCGTCGTAGTTTTCGTCCCATACATCTTCCTCGACGGCGGTGATGATGGTGTCGGGGGCGACGAAACGGCTGAGGTCGTCGACGTGGCCGTCGGTGTCGTCGCCCACAATGCCGTCGGCGAGCCAGATGATGTTGTCGACGCCGTAGTAGGCGCGGAGGTAGTCCTCGATTTGGTCGCGGGAGAGGTCGGGGTTGCGGTTGGGGTTGAGGAGGCAGGAGGTGGTGGTGAGGAGGTCGCCTTGGCCGTTGACGTCGATGCTGCCGCCTTCCATGACGATGCCGGGCTCGAAGAGCTGGAGGCGGGGGTCGGCGGCGGCGAGGTGGCGGAAGATATGGAGGGGGATTTGGGTGTCGAGGTCGTATGGGTATTTGCCGCCCCAGGCGTTGTGGTTCCAGTTGACGATGGCGCGGAGGGAGGGGTCGCGGCGGTTGAGGAGGAAGGCGGGGCCGTGGTCGCGGCACCAGGCGTCGTTGGTGGGGAAGAGGTGGAAGAAGATGCGGCCCATGTCGGCACCGATTTGGCGGAGCTGCTGGGCGGCGTGGTCGAGCATGGACTGGTTGTTGACGTTGATGTGGACGTCCTCGGCTTCGGCCAGGGTTTTGATGAAGAGGTGATAGGAGGGGAAGATGGTTTCAATCTTTCCGGGCCAGGAGTCCTGGTTGTGGGGATAGCTGAGCCAGGTGGCCTGGTGTGCGGCCCATTCGGCGGGCATGTAGAAGCCTTGTTCTTTGGGTGTCATTGGAATGGTGGTCATTTATATATTTCAAGGAATTTATAGCCGTTGAGGTGGACAAGATGGTCGGGGCTGTCAGCCATCCAGACTTCTGTCTCCCATGCTATATTTAAACAATACTTTTGGTACATCTTTTTGTCGAGGAAGGCTGTGATGAAAACAACCTCGGCAGTGCAGTCTTTGAGTAAACGTTTCAACCGGTTCACCCTTATTTCATCCATGGGGCCGGAGCTGTAGACTGCCTCAATCAAATAGAGCAGGTTTTTATCTTCGCTGTATGCCACGATATCGGGCAGCTCGTCGTGTTCGATGGGAAAGAAATGGAGTGCATCCAGCTTGTCATTGTCGCGGAAAAGGTATTTGTCGGAGGTGTCTCCTATATATAATACCTGCGCTCCCATCCCCCATCTGGGCATGAATTCTTCAATGATTTTCTTCTGCAATAGATTGTGCCCGCCCGGCGACAGTTCTAATAGGACACCCGACGGGAGGGTGACGGGAATCAATGCCATGGCTCTTTTTTGCGCGAGTTCTTGTTTTACCTTTTGACGAATCTCGACAAAGAGAGCCAGTTTGTCGTCCCATTTCTTTGTGCCATAAGTTTTCAGAAGATTGGCAAACTGCGGGTCGAGAGCATATCCCCGGTTGGGGTTGTTGGTGGCGGACTGATCAAGGGTGGACGAGTTGACTACCAGGCCTTCTTCGACAAGGGGTTTCAAATCCTTGCGCCTGATATCGTCGTAAGAGCCGGGAGAGATGTGCTCACCGAAATGTGTGTTTTCAAAGTCGATGATATCGCGTGTCTTCATGAATGTGCCATTCATAACAGACTTGGCTTCTTTGAATGAGGAAACAATCTGTCCGGTTGCGAGGCATGCTCCCGCCATTATCTCCTTTCGACGGTCCGAGGGCAATTTATTTACGGGTATTCCAACCATGGCTAAAATATCAAGCATGTCGGAATACAATTGCTTTATGCTGTCACTTTTATTGCCTGAAAATTTTATAAGCATACGGCATTCGAAGTGGTTTGATTTTGGTATCTGCTGGCGCTGATTGTCTCACTGCGGTCTGCTCCTGTTCTGCGAAAGGTGTCTTTGACAGCTATGGCCAATTTATAGGCCAGTAGTGGCGGGACTGCATTGCCTATCTGGTTGAATTGTTGACTCTCGTTTCCACAAAACTCAAACCAGTCGGGAAAGCTTTGAAGCCGTGCCGCTTCGCGTTGCACAATTCTGCGGCGGCGGCCGTCGGGCAGTCTTACGCGCTGCATGTCGCTGGTGGCACCGGCCAGATTGCGACATGTGATAGTCCTCGCTGGCCTGTCGGGGTACAAGTCTCGTGGGTTGATACATGCCGACTTCTTTTCATATTCGGCAATGTACTTGTCTTGCGAGGGGGTGAGAAAATGGCAGCCTTCGACAACCTTGTTCATCGTGTCCCCTATGGCTTCGCCCACCGTCACTTTGGAAAGTTCTTTATCGGGGAAACGGAATGTGGATTTATGACCTACCACAAAGATTCGTTCGCGGTTCTGCGGGACACCATAATCCACAGCATTCAAACATTGGAAATCGACAATATATCCCAAAGCCTTCAGACTGTCTACGATCAAATCGAGATACCACCTGTGGGAGAATGCAAGGTTACGGACATTCTCGAAGAGGAATACCTTGGGTTTAATGCGTCTGACTGCATCAATGAAGATGGGAAATCCGTCGCGGGAATCCAGAATACCTTGTTGTTTTCCCCTCACGCTAAAGGGTTGGCAGGGAGGCCCCCCAATGACAATATCGGCATCGGGATAGTCAAAGCCCACTTCCAACTTGACCAGATCACATCCCCCTTCTAAATTGTGATTGTATGTATCCACAATTGCTGGCTCCATTTCGAAACCGATTGTTTTGAAACCCGCAGCCTCGAAGCCCAGCGATAGCCCCCCACACCCGGCAAACAAATCAATGACTTTGGCTGTTTCGGTTATGCAAGGCCTCAACAAAGAGTTGATGTAATCTGTATATCTGGACATGGTCAGTCGATGAAGCGGTTGAGGATGGGGCCGTAGGAGTCGATGCGGCGGTCGCGGAGGTAGGGCCAGTGGCGGCGGTAGTGGTCGGTCTGGTCGAGGTCGAGTTCTTGGACGTGGAGGGCTTCTTCGAGGTGGGGAGCCTGGTAGAGGATGCGGCCGAAGGCGTTGGTGATGAAGCTTCCGCCCCAGAACTGCATGCCGCCTTCGCGGCCGGTGCGGTTGACGCTGATGACGGGCACGCCGTTGGCCACGGCATGGCTGCGCTGGATGGTTTGCCAGGCTTGGTATTGCTCGGTGTTGTCGTCTTCGTTTTGGCGGACGTCCCAGCCGATAGCTGTGGGGAAGAAGAGGAGTTGCGCGCCCATGAGGCTGGTGATGCGGGCGGCTTCGGGGTACCACTGGTCCCAGCAGATGAGGACTCCGAGGGTGGCGAAACGGGTGTGGAAGACGCGGTAGCCGAGGTCGCCGGGGGTGAAGTAGAATTTCTCGTAGTAGCCGGGGTCGTCGGGGATGTGCATCTTGCGGTATTTGCCAAGGTAGGAGCCGTCGGCGTCGATGACGGCGGTGGTGTTGTGGTAGAGGCCTTCGGCGCGTTTTTCGAAGAGGGAGCATATAAGCACTACCCCCAGTTCGGCGGCCAGGCGCATGAAGTGCTGGCAGGTGGGGCCGTCAGGCACGGGCTCGGCCAGGGAGAAATTTTGGTAGCGCTCCTCGTCGCAGAAGTAGAGGGAGGCGAAGAGTTCTTGCAGACAGATGATTTGCGCCCCTTGCGCGGCCAGGCGGCGCACGGCGTCGGTGTAGCGGACGATGTTGGCCTGCTTGTCGGCCCCGCAGGCCATTTGGGCTATTCCTACTTTGACTTTCATAGAGATAATAGTTTTTTACTTTGCTTTTCAATTTGCAAATATACGCATTTTTTTTCAAATGGTGTTATATTGTCACACATTATTTCAGAAAAAAAACATTGCTTGAAAAAAAACGTGATGGCGACTGGATGTATTGACTGGATGTATTATTAGCGCCGGCATGCTACAGTAGCATGCCGGCACTAATAATAATCGTTGCATGAAAGTATGTGTTGAAAAGTCATCTTGACTTCCGCACTTTTTAGCGGCGAATGACAGCTGTGGTGCCCTGGGCGTTCTGGAGGGTGACGGTGGTGGAGCGGGTTTTGCCGTCGCGGTAGTAGGTGATGTCAACAAGGTCGCCGGGAGCATGGCGGCCCAGTTCTTCCATCATCTCGGCAAAGCTGTTGACGGGCACGCCAGCCACGGTGAGCAGCAGGTCGCCCTGGCGGAGGCCCGCTTTGTCGGCGGCGCAGTCGGGCACCACTCGGGCCAAGAGCACTCCTTTGACTTCTTGCAGACCCATCTGGGTGGCCAGGTTGGAGGTCATCTCAACCACATTGACTCCCAGGTATGCCCGCTGGGCATGGCCGTAGCGGCGGAGGTCGTCGGCCACTTTGCGTGCCAGGTTGGAGGGGATGGCAAAGCTGTAGCCGGTGTAATAGCCGTCGGCCGAGGCGATGGCGGTGACGATGCCTATCAGGTTGCCCGAAGCGTCGACCAAGGCTCCGCCTGAGTTGCCGGGGTTGACGGCGGCGTCGGTCTGGATGAATGACTCGATGGGGCTTTCCATTCCGCGGGTGTTCTCAATGATGCCCACGTTGCGGGCTTTGGCGCTGATGATGCCGGCGGTGACGGTGGAGGTGAGGTTAAAGGGGTTACCGATGGCCATGACGGGCTGGCCCACACGGGCGCTGTCGGAGTTGCCAAAGGGGATGGCCTTCAGGTTGGAGGCGTCGACTTTGATGAGGGCAAGGTCGGTGGCGGGGTCGGTGCCGATGAGGGTGGCGGGCAGCACTTTCTTGTCGTTGAGGGTCACCTGTATGCTTTCGGCATCCTGGACCACGTGGTTGTTGGTGACAATGTAGCCGTCGGGGCTGATGATGACTCCCGAGCCGTAGGCGGAGTATTCTTTGCGCTGCACGCCTTGGTTGATGATGAAACCGAAAAAGGACTGGTAGAGGGGAGTGAGACGGGTCTGGGTGGTGCGGATGTGCACCACGCCGTCGATGGTTTGGGCGGCCACGTCGCTGAAGTCGGCATAGCGGACACCCTGTGCGGGAACAGTTACTGGGCTTTGCATTTCGGCATTCTGCTGGGTCTGGCCCGAATGGCAGCCCAACAATGCCAATGTCATTACTAAAAACAATTTCTTCATAATAAAACTTGATTTTGGGTCAAAACAAAAAAGGAGAAAAAAAATTGTATGTTTAATATTTTTTGTATTTTTGCAGTTTGCAAGGCAGTGGTATGCACCATTGTCCTGCACCCACTCAACTAACAAACAACCACAAACATGCATATAGTCATTGTAGGCACTGCACACCCCTATCGCGGCGGTCTGGCCGCGTTCAACGAGCGTCTGGCACTTCAGTTTCAGGCTGAAGGCCACGACGTGGAGATGTATACCTTCACGCTCCAGTACCCCTCGTTCCTTTTCCCCGGCAAAAGCCAGTTCACCGACTCGCCAGCTCCGGCCCACCTTCCCATCAAACGTCGCATCAACTCGTGCAACCCTTTCAACTGGATTTCGGTGGGGAGGGAAATCAGGAAAAAGAAGCCGGATGTGGTGGTGTTTGCCTATTGGATGTCGTTCATGGCCCCCTGCTTCGGCACCATCGCCCGCCACATCAGCCGCGACAAGGACATCCGCTGCATAGCACTGGTGCACAACATGCTGCCCCACGACCACAAGGCCATCGACCGCTATCTGCCCTTCTATTTCGTCAGAGCCATGCATGGGTTCACCACCCTCTCGGAGGCTGTGATTGCCGACATCAACCATTTCGACCATGCCGACAAGCCCAAGACCTGGGCCCCGCACCCCATATACGACCACTACGGAAGCCTTATGGACAAAGCCACCGCCCGCCACGAACTGGGGCTCGACCCCAATGGGCGCTACGTGCTTTTTTTCGGCTTTATCCGCGACTACAAGGGGCTGGACCTGCTGATTGATGCTTTCGGCGACCCCCGTCTGCAGGACTTGGGGGTGAAGCTGATTGTGGCGGGCGAGTTCTACGGCAGCCCGCAGCCCTATCTGGACCGCATCCGCTCGCTGGACATCAGCGACATCGTAATCCTGCACAACGACTATATCCCCGACACCCGCGTCAACCTCTATTTCGGCGCTGCCGACATAGTGGCCCAGCCCTACAAGAACGCCACGCAGAGCGGTGTGACACAGGTGGCTTTCCATTTTGAGAAGCCTATGTTGGTGACCAATGTGGGAGGGCTGGCCGAGATTGTGCCCGACGGCAAGATAGGCTATGTGGTGGAACCGAACGCACAGGCCATCACCGACGCACTGATCGACTTCTACAAAAGCCAGCGCGAGGAGCCTTTCACCGAAGCCCTGCGGCAGGAGAAGACGAAATACACCTGGAACCGCATGACGGCCGCCGTGCTCAAAGCCGCTGAGGCCGCAAAACGGCGCTGACCACCCATCCCCCACCCTTTCCGGCCAAGCCTCGGGCCAAGCACTATTGCCCCAGGCTTGGCCCGCTTAGCCTTGCACTTATGGCGGAGCAAGCCGTTTGTTGATAAATATTTTTTCACTACACCGATTTTTTTTCCTAACTTTGTAACATGGAAATAATGTCTAATTCGAACACAAGACGCAAAGACAGAATGTCTTACGAGCAAGTGTTCAGCATCAACGGCGGCAACAGGCCGCCACAGGCTCCCGAATTGGAGGAGAATGTGCTGGGTGCGCTGATGCTGGATGCCAACGCGCTCAACACTGCCATTGAACTGCTACACGAGGAATATTTCTATAAACCCGAACACCAGGTTATCTTCCGCGCCATCCACAAGCTGTTCGAGATGAACCAGCCTGTCGACATGCTCACCGTCACCAACCAGCTGCGCCAAACGGGCGAACTGGAGGCCGCCGGCGGCGCATTCCACATAAGCGAACTCACAAGCCACATAGTCAGTGCGGCCCATATCGAATACTATGCCCGCGTGCTGAGCGAGAAATACATCTCGCGCGAGCTCATCCGTGTCTCGACCGAGACCATCACCAGCGCCTACGACGAAACCACCGATGTGGTGGACCTCCTCGACAAAACCGAGGGTCGGCTGATGGACATCAACGACAAGAATTTCCGCTCCGACTTCCACCCCGTGGGCGACCTGGTGCAGGCTGCCACGGCCCAAATCGACGAGGCTTCGAAAAGTGAAGACGGCCTGGCGGGCATCCCCTCCGGCTTCGTCGACCTCGACCGCCTCACCGCCGGTTTCCATCCCGGCACCCTCATCATCCTCGCCGCCCGTCCAGCCATGGGTAAGACAGCCTTCGCCCTCTCCATTGCCCGCAACATGGCCATCGACCACAAGAAGCCCGTGGCCTTCTTCTCGCTCGAAATGACAGGTGTCGAGCTGGCCATGCGCCTCATCTCCGGCGAAGCCCAGATTCCGGGCGACAAACTCAAAAAAGGCGAGCTCCAAGCCTTCGAACGGAAACAGTTGGAGGTCCGCACCCAAGCCCTCAACGAAGCCAAGCTTTTCATTGACGACACCCCCCAGCTGACCATCTACGAGCTGCGGGCCAAATGCCGCCGACTGAAACAGCACCACGACATACAGATGGTTTTCATCGACTATCTGCAACTGATGAGCGCCGGCAGCGACAACCAGACTCGAGGCGGCAACCGCGAACAGGAAATCAGCACCATCAGCCGCCAGCTCAAAGCCCTCTCCAAAGAACTGGGCATCCCGGTGCTGGCCATGTCGCAGCTGAGCCGTGCTGTCGAGACCCGTGGCGGCACCAAGGAGCCTATGCTCAGCGACCTTCGCGAGTCCGGCGCCATCGAGCAGGACGCCGACATCGTCATGTTCATCTACCGCCCCGAATATTACGGCATCATGGAGGACAACGCCGGTTCCACCGTCGGCATGGCCGACATCATCCTGGCCAAGCACCGTAGCGGCGGTGTGGGACGTGTGCGTCTGCGGTTCCAGGGCAAGTATGCCCGTTTCGAGAACCCCGAGTTCCTCACCAACGAGCAGCTGGCCAACAGCGCCCTACCCCAGAACACCAGTTTCGACTCCGACGGCACCCCCACCATCCTCATCGACTCCAAGATTAACCGTAAGGACGACGACCCCCAATTCGCCTCCGGCCTCCCAGCCGACGACGAACCCCCGTTCTAAATCCTATCGAATTAATAATCAATAAAAATATCCACAATGGAAAACATCGAAAATCTGACCAAGAAGGATCTCCTGAAAGAGACCATCAAACACATCGACATCAAAAAGTACGACTCCACCGAGCTCATCGACGCCATGCGCAACATGTCGTTCACCAGCCGCGACACCGCCCGTGCCGCCGACATCCTCACCATGATGTGCAAAGAGAAAGACTGCACCAACATCCTCACCATCGCCGGCTCCACCAGTGCCGCTGGCTGCATGCAGGTGTATGTCGACATGGTTCGCAACAAGATGGTCGACGTGGTGGTCTCCACCGGCGCCTCCATTATCGACATGGACCTCTTCGAGGCCTTAGGGTTCAAACACTATGTCGGCACCAAGGAAAACATCATCCCCGACACCAAGCTCCGCGAGCTTTACATCGACCGTATCTACGACACCTTCATCGATGAAGAGGAACTCCAGGCTTGCGACAACGCCACCTACGAGCTGGCCAACATGCTCGAAGCCCGTCCCTACAGCTCGCGCGAATTCATCTACGAGCTTGGCAAATGGCTCCATAATGGCCGCGCTGTGAAGAAAGACAGCCTCATCCAGACCTGCTACGAATGCGGCGTGCCCATCTTCTGCCCCGCCTTCAGCGACTGCTCCGCCGGTTTCGGCATCGGCAAGCACCAGTGGGAGCGCTCTCAGAAGGGTGAGAAATACCTCAGCATCGACTCCGTGTGCGACTTCGTCGAACTGACCAAAATCAAGATGGCCTGCCCCGAGAGCGGCCTCTTCATGGTCGGCGGCGGCACGCCCAAAAACTTCGCCCAGGACACCGTCGTCTGCGCCGAAATCCTCGGCCACGAAGTGCCCATGCATAAATATGCCATCCAGATCACCGTGGCCGACGTGCGCGACGGCGCCTGCAGCTCCTCCACCCTCCTCGAGGCTGGCAGCTGGGGCAAGGTGAGCGAGGAACTCCAGCAGATGGTCTATGCCGAAGGCACCACCGTCATCCCCGCCATCGTATCCTATGCCTACCACAATGGCTGTTGGAAAGACCGCGAGTATAAAAACTGGCAGAAACTGTTCGAAAAATAATCTCCCCCTATTTATGGAAGAAAGCATCCGCAAGCAGCTGAATGCTCTGCTCCGACAAGAGGTTGTCCTGGCCACGGGCTGCACCGAGCCCGGGGCCGTGGCCCTCTGTGTCGCCAAGGCATGCGAAACATTGGGGCGCGAACCCGAAACCATCGAGCTCCAACTTAGCAAAAATGTATTCAAAAACGCCATGGGCGTCGGCATCCCCGGCACAGGCATGATCGGACTGCCCATCGCGGTGGCCATGGCCGTCGTGGCGGGCAAATCCAGCCGCGGTCTCGAAGTGCTCACCATCCCCGACCATCAGGTCGAAAAAGCCAAGGCCTGGCTGGCCAACAACGCTTCGCGGATTACCATCGGTGTCAAGGACAGCTGCGAAAAACTCTACATCGAGTGCAACTGCTCCGCCGGTTCCGACACCTCCACCGCCATCATCAGCCACCGCCACACACACTTCGTCCTCATAGCCCGCAACGGACAAGTGCTCTTCGACGGCTCCGCCACAGCACCCAACAGCACCCCCGAGGCCGACAACGACTGCTGCGACGACGGCCTCTGCCTGACGGCCCGACTGGTATACGACTATGCCACCACCGCTCCCCTCGACGAACTCGAATTCATCAAGGAGACGGTCAAATACAACGATGCCGCCGCCACCGAAGGCCTCAAAGGCTACGGACTCCACACCGGCAAGATTCTCATGGAAAACGCCGCTGGCGACATCGTCCATACCGTCGTGGCACGCACCGTGGCCGCCTCCGACGCCCGCATGGACGGCTGCACACTCTCCGTCTACAGCAACAGCGGCAGCGGCAACCAAGGCATCGCCTGCACCCTCCCCGTCTACAACTACGGCAAAGCCAAAGGCTGCTCCGACGAACAGATAGTCCGCGCTCTCATCCTCAACCACCTCATGTCCATCTACATCAAACGGGGCATAGGCCGTCTCAGCGCCCTCTGCGGCATCGTCAACGCCAGCATCGGCGTGGCTTGTGGCATCGTATTCCTCCATGGCGGAAGCTTCGAACAGATGTGCTACGCCATCAAGAACATGATCAACACCATCGCCGGCATGGTGTGCGACGGAGCCAAACCCAGCTGCGCCCTCAAAATGAGCACCGGCCTCTACAGCGCCTTCGTCAGTGCCGAACTGGCCCACCACAACTGCGTGGTCGACGCCACCGACGGCCTCAGCGAACGCGATGTCGACTGCTCCATCCGAAACCTCGGACGCCTCGGCCACGACGGCATGGACCAAGTCGACGACACCGTACTCGACATCATGACACACAAACAATAATCCCCGCCATCGGGCAAAAACCGCGCTGCCGCCCCATTCCCCCACTGCTCCATCTACTCACTGAAAACCAACTGCAACACTTACCACTCCACGGCCACGGAAACACCCTGTAACAACATCTTGTTGATAACTTTCGCCCGACCGCACTCACTCATTCAAAATTAATTCATACTTTTGCAATCGGAATTTATAACGTATTACATCATGGAACACAGAAAAGAAGAATTGTATTCGCAAGCCATTCCTGCCGGAAAACGCCGCTACTTTTTCGACGTGAAAGAAACCCGTGGAGGTGACAAATTCATTACCATCGCTGAAAGCCGTCGCATCTTCGACAACAATACCGGTGAATTCTACATCGACAAAAACAAAATCTTCCTCTACAAAGAAGACTTCGAGAAATTCAGAAAAGGCCTCGCCAATGCCATCTCCTTCATCGAGACCGGCATCGAACCCGAACCCGTAGTCCCCGAAAGCGAATTCCGCAACGACGACGACCACTCCAACGGCTTTTTCGACAAAGACGAAGAGAAATCCTCCTACACCATCGACGACATCGATTTCAAATACTAATCCTTGGCCATGGGCAAAATAATCTCTGTCGCCAATCAGAAAGGCGGTGTTGGCAAAACCACCACCGCCGTCAATCTCAGTGCCGCTCTGGCGGTGATGGAGTATAAAGTGTTGCTCGTCGACGCCGACCCCCAAGCCAACGCCTCCTCTGGTCTCGGCATCAACACCGACGAACTGGACAAAAGCGCCTACGAATGCTTCCTGGGACAGGCCGACATAAAGGAGTGCCTCATCCAGACCGACACTCCCAACCTCTCCGTCCTCCCCACCCGCATCGACCTCGTCGGGGCCGAAGTGGAACTCGTCAACGAGAAAAACCGCGAGTACTTCATCAAACGCGCCCTCGACCCCGTCAAGGACAGCTTCGACTTCATCATCATCGACTGCAGCCCCTCGCTCGGCCTCATCACCGTCAACGCCCTCACCGCCTCCGACTCCGTCATCATCCCCATCCAGAGCGAATACTTCGCCCTCGAAGGACTGGGAAAACTCCTCAACACCGTCCGCATTGTCCAGACTCGCCTCAACCCTCAACTCACCATCGAAGGCCTCCTCATCACCATGTACGACTCCCGTCTGCGTCTGGCGCGTCAAGTGGTCGAGGACGTCCGCGCACACTTCAAGAAACTCGTCTTCGACACCCTCATCTATCGCAACACCAAACTTGCCGAAGCCCCAAGCTATGGCAAATCCGTCATCATGTACGACGTCACCTGTGCCGGAGCCGTCAACTATCTCAACCTCGCCACCGAAATGCTCAAACGCAACAAGATGCGAGTCTCACCCCAAAGCTGACATCCCCTCAACCCCCATCCCCCCTGCCCTGCCCACAGCAGCCTCCTTTCAGGCCCGAGCCCTACACCACCCACACGCCACACACCCCGTCAAAACATCAAAAACACAAAGCAACTCTATCACCAAACAATACACACCAAAGCACTAAACACACAATGGCAAGTAAGAAACCCCTTATCCCCGGTCGTGGACTGGATGCCATCCTCGGCAACATCGATGTCGAGGCCATCAATGGCTCCACCTCCGATGTCACCGCCGCCATCAGCATGGTACCCATCAACGACATCGAGACCAACCCCTTCCAGCCCCGCAAAGAGTTCGACGACAACGCGCTCCAAGAGCTGGCCCAGTCCATCCGCGAACAAGGCATCATCACTCCCATTACCGTGCGACGCATGCCCGACGGCAAATACCAACTCATCGCTGGCGAACGCCGTTTCCGTGCCGCCCAACTGGCCGACCTCTCTGAACTCCCTGCCTACATACGTGTAGCCACCGACGGCCAAATGATGGAAATGGCTCTCGTCGAGAACATCCAGCGAGAAAACCTCAACGCCATGGAGATAGCCCTCTCCTACAACGCCCTCATCGAGGAGTGTCAACTCACCCACGAGCAGCTCAGCCAGCGCGTGGGCAAAGACCGCTCCACCATCACCAACTACCTGCGCCTTCTCAACCTCCCCGCCGAAACCCAGCTCGCACTCAGCTCAGGCCAAATCAGCATGGCCCACGCCCGCGCACTCATCAACGTCGACGACCCCGAACGCCACCTCGCCATCCTCCACGACATCGTCAACCGTCACCTCTCCGTCCACCAGACAGAGCAACTCGTCAAAGCCAACAAACAGCCCGCGCGGCTGCCCGTCACTGCCAAACCCGAACTGCCCACCACCCACAGCGCTGCCCAGTCCCAACTGCGCCAAACCCTCCAGTCCGATGTCGAAATCAAACGCTCCCGCCGTGGCAAAGGCACACTCACCATCCACTTCAACAACGACGAGGACTTCGACCGTATCATGAAACTACTCGACCCTCATGTCTGACATCCAGACCGATAACACAACCCTCCACACTCCGGCGCGTCACACCCTGCGCCTCATCTTGGCCGCACTCCTACCACTCATTTTCGCGGCCCCCATCTCCTCTGTCCAAGCCCAACAAGTGCCCGTCCAACCCACACCCATCCAACCCCTCCCCCAGCCCACTCCCCACAACCCCACCAAAGCACTGCTCCTCTCCCTCCTGCCGGGTGCCGGCCAGGTCTACAACGGCCAAGCCTGGAAAATCCCCATCATCTATGCCGCCCTGGGCGGCGTGGGCTACTTCGCCTACGACAACTACACCAACATGATGGCCTTCAAGGAAGAATACCTCCACCGCGTCAACGGAGGCACCCCCCAACTCGAAGGCTACACCAACTATCCCAACACCAGTATCTACAATCTCTACCAATCCAACAATAAAAACTTCCAACTTTTCGTTATCATCACAGCCGCCGTCTACGGGCTCAACCTTATCGACGCCTACGTCTTCGGCCACCTCTACGACTTCCAAATCACCGACGACCTCTCCCTCAACCTCTCCCCCTCGCTCACCCCGCTCCCCTCCGCTCCCTCCACCCTCTCCCCTACCCTACAACTCACACTCAAATTTTGAAAACAAACAACAACAAACGATAAAACATCCCTATCCATGAACCCATTCTTAATGATTCAAGCCGACCAGGCTGATGTGCAGACAGCCCTCGATACCATGGCTGCCGTAGCTACTCCCGAACGTATCACCCTCTGGGACATGACCCTCAAAGGCGGTTGGATTATGCTCGTCCTCGCCTGCCTCTTGGCTCTGGCCATCTACATCGCCGTCGAGCGCTATCTGGCCCTCCGCCAAGCTCTCAAAACCGAGAACGACGACCTCTTCATGAACAGCATCCGCGAGTACATCCA
>DEKU01000011.1:0-44344 GCA_002354035.1 Bacteroidales bacterium UBA2714 | reverse complement strand
TCCGACATCCAAGCCGCCATCGAGAACGAAGGCAAACTCGAAGTGGCACGCCTCGAAAAACGTGTCTCCCTCGTCGCCACCGTCGCCTCCCTCGGCCCCATGATCGGCTTCCTCGGCACCGTCACCGGCATGGTCACCTGCTTCCAGGACATGGCTTTCGCCGGCAACAACATCGACATCTCCGTCCTCGCCACAGGCATGTACGAAGCCATGGTCACCACCATCGGCGGCCTCATCGTCGGCATCATCTGCTACTTCCTCTACAACGTCCTCGTCACCCGCATCAACAAAGTGGTACTCGACATCGAAGTCCGCGCCACCGAATTCATGGACCTCCTCCACGAACCCGCCTAATCACACACCCCTTTAAACAGCAGCCGTTATGATTGAGACAAGAAATAAACTCACCATCGAGAACAACAACTCCACCATGTCCGACCTGGTGTTCCTGCTGCTGGTCTTCTTCATGATGACCTCCACCCTCATCAGCCCCAACGCCGTCAAGCTCCTCCTGCCCGAAAGCGGCAGCAAGACCATGGCCAAGCAGAACGTCACCGTATACATCGACGAGAACCACAACTTCCAAGTAGGCAACACCCCAACCGACATCGATGGCCTCCAGCCACTCATCGCCTCCGGTATCGAAGCCGGAGTCACCGATGCATGCGTAGTGCTCCGCTCCGACAAAACCGTCCCCGTCCAGTACGTCGTCAACGTCATCGACGCCGTCAACGCCATCAACGAACAGACTGGCTCCAAACACAAAGTCATCCTCGCCACCTCACCCAAACAATAACAACCCCCACTCCATAAACCAATCGTCCCCACAATATGACAAACTCAACGGACAACGACAAAAAAAACAAACTCATATCCGGTGCCATCACCTTCCTCTGCATGGCCCTGGCGGTCATCGTGTGCCTCTCCTTCGGCTACGATCCGCCCGACCCTCCCATCCCTGAAGAGGGTGTCGAGGTGAACCTCGGCAACAGCGACTTCGGCTACGGCAACAACCCCATGCCCGAAGCCTCCGAAGCCAGCAGCGCACCCCGTCCCCGCGCCGCCACCGAGCAAGTCTCCACCCAAAGCACCGAAGCCTCCGCTCCCATCTACTCATCGCCCAAACCCTCCACCGCCAAGACCGACAACCCCACTCCCACCACCACCAAACCCGAGCCCCCAAAAGAGCCAGAAATCAACAAAAACGCACTCTTCAACGGCAACCGCGGCAACAAAAACAAGAACTCCAACAGCGGCAGCGAGGGCAACACCTACGGCAAAGGCAACATGGGCAAAGAAGGTGGTGACCCCAACTCCAACCGCTACGACGGCACTCCCGGCCACGGCGGAGCCGGTTTCAGCCTTGCAGGACGCAGCGCACGCGCACTCCCCTCACCCCAAACCTCCACCAACAAAGAAGGCAAAGTAGTGGTGAAAATATGGGTCGACCGCGCCGGCAACGTCACACAGACCTCCGCTCCCGAAAAAGGCTCCACCCTCACCGATGCTGGCCTTGTGCGCCAGGCCAAATCCGCCGCCATGAAAGCCAAATTCAGCCCCAAGGACGACGCCCCCGAAGTCCAGACCGGCACCATCACCTACGTATTCCGCAACAACTGACCCATGGACGAACCCATACGCATCGACAAATACCTCTGGGCTGTGCGTCTCTACAAGACGCGCAGCCTGGCCACCGATGCCTGCCGCTGCGGCCACGTCCGCCTCGGCGGACAACCCGTCAAACCCTCTCACGAAATCAAAGCCGGCGAAACCTACGAAATATCCATCGAGCAGCTCCACCGCGTCATCCAAGTGCGCCAGCCCCTGGCCAACCGCGTCGGCGCCAAACTCGTCGAAAACTTCATGACCGACCTCACGCCACAGGAAGAGTACGAACGCATACAACTCATCCGCCAGTACGCCTTCGAAAAGCGCGACCGCGGCGCAGGCCGCCCCACCAAACGCGAACGCCGCGACATAGAAGAATTCAAATACAAATAACCCTCACACCTCTATCAAACCTCACTGGCATCTGCCCACCAGCAGCCATCCCCCTCGCCAAACACACTCCACCCCCACTCCAAACCACCGGGAAACAGCCCATTATAAAAAATTCGCACCCCACTGCAATAAATCCGTAATAACAAATACATAATAACAGATTCGACCATGGACGAAGAAGAGGTAATCCGCGACATACTGTCGGGCAACGTCAACCGCTACGCCGAGATAGTCAAAGCCTACCAGACCATTGTGGCCAACCTCTGCTTCAAAATGGGAGGCCTCAAACTCGACATCCCCGAAATGACCCAGCAAGTCTTCGTCGAGCTCTACCAAGCCCTCCCACGATTCCAGTTCAAGTCGAAACTGAGCACTTTCATCTACCGCATAACCGTCAACGTAGTCTGCAAAGAACTCAAACACCTCAAACGACACATCGTCCCCACCGACGAATACACCATGCCCGACCGTCCCGCTGACGAACCCAACGTCGAGCAATCCATCATCCGCAACGAACAAATGCAGCAACTGCGCAAAGCCCTCGGCACCCTCAACCCCGAACAACGCACTGCCCTCGTCCTCTACACCTACAGCAACTTCTCCTACAACGACATCGCCGAAGTCATGCAATGCTCCACCGCCAAAGTCGAATCACTCATCTTCCGGGCACGCAAAAACCTCAAAAAGAAGCTCAACCCCTAACACCCACCCTCAAAAGCACACAACAAACACAACATACAAACACAATCCGTGAACCAACCGACACATAACACCGACGACCCACTCATGCAGCAGCTCCGCAACCTGAGCTACACCGAGCCTATCGACGTCACAGACGCCGTCATGGCCCGCATAAGCTCCATGCCCCTGCTCTCACCCCATGCCCTCCGCCGCCAAAGGCTGCAACGATGGTCCACTGCCGTGGCCGCATGCGCCATCATCGCCGTGGCCATCAACATCACTCTCCTCTTCACCCACAACTACAACGAAGCCCAAATCAGCAACGTCATCGCCTCCGTCTACGACTACAACCTCGACTACGAAACCTATCCCAACCTCCACCAATCCGTTGCACTCGAATACCTCTAAAACCTTTAAACCATCAATAATCACATACTATGAAACACCTTGCACTCATCCTCATCACCACCCTCATGGCCTTCACCCTCACGGCCCAGCCGCCCGAAGGCGGACCCCACAAACGTCACCATCGGCCACAGCCCCCAAAAGTGGAGCAAATGGTCAGCAACCTCTCCGCAGTACAGAAAAAACGCCTTGAGGCCATCACCAACGACTGCCAACAAGAAACAGACAAACTCGAGAAAGAACTCAACACCGTCCGCCAGAAAATCCGCTCACTTATGGACCAACCCGGCGACCAGTCCGAAAAGCTCTTCCCCCTCATCGACCGCGAAAGCCAGCTCCAGGCCCAGATGGCCAAAACCATGTACCGCGTCCGCCAGCAGATCGACCGCGTGCTGACCGACGAGCAACTCACCGAATTCCGCTCTCGCCTCAAAGCCGACCGCAAACACCGTCGCTTTCAGCAAGATCCAAACGCCAAACCCGACAACCGCAAGAAACAATCAAGACGATAAAGGTTAGTACCGTATTTTTTTTTGTGGTGTTGCTTCTGCGAAGCAACACCATTTTTTACCCACTCCCCCCTCTTCTCTCCCCACTACATCCTCCCCAAAGCCAATAACCAGGGTCCGCTCCAAGTCCCCTCCCGCTCCGATACATATACACTATTTATACTCTATTTATACTCTATTTATTTTCTATTTAGTCTCTCGAAAGAAACAAAATGGAAAGAATATCTCAGCAAAATGTAGGGTATGTTGTGAAGAAATAGCTATTGTGGTGGCAGCACGGCGCGTTCCAGCTGCAACAGATGTTGCTTGCGTTCCAGTCCCCCGGCATAGCCTGCCAGCCGCCCTCCGGCTCCCACCACCCTGTGGCAGGGGACTATCAGCATGACCGGATTGCAAGCCACAGCGTGGCCGACGGCTTGCGCCGACATGCGGTCGAGGCCAAAGGTCCGGGCCAGCTCCGCGGCCAAAGCGCCGTAAGTGACAGTCTGGCCGTAGGGGATGGACAGCAAAAGCCGCCAGACGGCCTGCTGAAAAGGGGTACCACTCAGGGCCAACGGCGGAGCGGACGGGAGTTTGGCTCCACCGAAATAGGCATCCAACCACTCCGAAGCCTGACGCAGCGCAGGGTCTGCAAAGTCGGTCCCGGCCGGGACCGGGGTGGAGGGAAAGTGGTTGCAAAGCCATCGGGGCTTTGATGGTTGCCCGTCGAAACAAAGACCCACAAGCGATGCGCCGTCCGAGGCCAGCACAAGGCGCCCCAGTGGGGAGGGGTAATAATAAAGGTGGGGCAAGGATTGAGCCATCTGTACAGCGAGGATTTCAGGGCAATGCCTGTGTCGTCATCGACTTATCGAACACAGAGGAACGCTTAATCATAATAGCTGAAGGTGCGGACCACGGTGATGGCGTGTTGCTCTTTGTCATCTATCACATCGATTGTGGCCTTGGTCCAGTTGCCGTGGTCGTCGTAGTCGGTGTAGGTGTACTTATTACGAATCAGGACAGTAGGGCGAACGGGAAGGTCTTGCTCCCAGTCGGAGTACCACGTCTCGGCAGTGTCGCCACGCTCGTCATAGCGGATGTGGAAATCGAGATAACGGCCTTTGCCGGAGCGGACAAGCGTCAGCCTGCCATCGGCATCATAGCTGTAACGTTCCACGGCGCCGGGGATGGTCTTATAGACGGGACGCCCCAGCGAGTCGTAGCGGTAGACAGTGCTGTCACCCCACACATTCACCTGCACCAGCGGGCGGCAGTGGTCGTCGCAGGTGATGAGGTTGTCCGTCACGCTATTATCGTCTTCGGTTTTGCTGATGAGGTATTCCGAAAAGCCGAACAGGCAGCCAAGGCTGTCGTAGACATACACCACGCTGTCGACACAATAATTATTAGACGACACAAATAGGTGCAGCCTCCCGTCGGGAAGATACTCATACCGCTCATCGGTCTCATCCTGCAAGCCGACAGTGGACATGGCGGTGCGCATGCCCGACTGGTTGTAGACCTCGGCAGTGGTGACGAACAGCTTGTGCTCGGCATCCATGCATAAATCAGTGCGCTGCACGGTCTGCACCCGCCCCCGATAGCCCATCTGTCCAGTGCTGTAAAGATGGGTGAACTCGCTCTGCCCCTGCGCGACAATGGGCAGCAGCAAAAGGCATATAGCAATGGTAGATCTTACATTCTTCATTTTTGAATCATTGTAATGTTATAGGAGAATGTGAAACACCTGCTGTCATCCTCCCGAAAGATGCCCGCCACTATGCCGTTTACATACACCTTACCTTGTCTCATATTCCATTACTTTAGGTTTCACATCTAACTGTAGTCCTATGGTGTCAAGAATGACCTGCAATGTGGCAATTTGTGGGTTTCCTTCGCCCCGTTCAATAGCAACAAGAGTATTGACGGCAACCCCCGAAAGCTCAGAAACCGTGCGCTGGTTTACCCCCAGCACGGCACGCTGCTCTTTAATAATCTGCCCGATTTCATTCAAGTCCATAATACCATTATATTGCGATTTCCGCTGCAAAGATACAACTATTATTTCATTCAGCAAAACAAAATCACAATATAGTGCGATTTTATTCAAAATACGCACCCAATAGAATATCATTGGAGAGTACAACCTGAGGTGTCGCCGTACCGTGCGCCAGCCGTCCTCTGTTAAAAGGAGTGCCACGGAAGTGGCGGGGTATGTAACTAAATCAACCCTCTCTTCCGCATCTCAAAGAAGCACTTCTTCGTGGCGGTGATGTCCGCCATGGCATCGTGCGCATCTTCAAAATCATAACAAAATAGTTTATTGTACAGTTCTTGCAACTTAGGCCACTTATAGCCGTAGTAGCCTGGTATCTTGCAGTAATCCGTACCCGCATGCATGGTGCAGAGGCTCTTCGCCGTGCTTATCGTGTCGGGAATACCCAATCGACACAACTCCGCGCCCACCACCTTCTGGTCGAAGGAGATATTATGTCCCACAATACATTGTGCCTTCCCTGCATCTTGTAGGAATAGGTCTATCACCTCCCGCAACGGCTTGCCCATCTGCATTGCTTTCTCGGTAGTGATGCCATGTACCCGCGCCGCATCAGCAGGGATAACAAAACCCTCTGGTTTCACTATCTCATTGTCCTGAGACAGCGGGTATCCCTCTCCGTCAGTTAATATCCATGCCAACTGCACCAGCCGCGGCCAGTTTTGCGTATGCGCAAACGGCACCCCCGTCGTCTTTGTGTAAAAGAAGAGGTAATGCTTTGCAGTATTCACAATCTTTTTTATTCTAATTATCTCATCAAGTTTCCAAATAATATCTGTGAGTAGCATTCCCTGCTCCTCAGCCTTGCGGTACCACTTCAACGCCTCCTCCCAGTCCTGCTCCACGCCCTCTCCATTCTCATAGCACACGCCTAGACAGCATTGGGCACCGGCATTCCACCTCGGTCTTGATATGTAGTACTGATGTTCCCATGGTATTATTGGTTGTTGTCCTTGATTAGCTTCTCAACATTGTATAGTGGCACGTTTTCCATCCATTCTTGGTCTTTGTAGGGCAGCGTGGAGAATCGCACGCCTTTCAGGTCGGAGTTTTTCTCTATGAAGGTGCGGAGCGACTTTGAATGGACATTCGCCTCAGCTTTTACCTCGATAGGCAGTATACGCTGTTCTGCCTGCACGATGAAGTCCACCTCCATCTGCGAATCATTAGTTGCGTAATAGTGGATGGGGAGAGCAGAAGGCACCATCTGAGACAGCACATATTGTTCCGAAAAGGCTCCTTTGTATTCAGAAAATGCATTGTCGCCCAACAGGACATCCTTTGCCGGTGCGTCCATCTGTGCTCCAAGCAGCCCCACATCGTTCATATACAATTTGAAAACCGAAGGCTCTTCATAGAATCGAAGGGGCATCTGAGGACGACTGACACGCGTGACCTTATACACCAGACCAGCATCTGAAAGCCATTGAATGGCAAGCAGGTAGTCGCTGGCGCGGCTCCCTGGCTTCACATCAGAATATTTGAACTTCTTGTTCTCTTTTGCCAACTGCTGGGGGATAGCATCCCACACCATGGCTATACGCTCCGCCTCACTCCGTGACACATGCTTGGAGAAGTCTTTGCGATAGTCAGCCAGAATCTGCTTCTGAATCTTGCGTACCTCGTGAGGATTGCCATCTTCTGCAAAAGACTTCACCGCTGCCGGCATTCCACCCACATAATAGTATTGCCGCAGCAGCTCGATGAAGAAACTGTTGAGTACACTGGTGGATGAGATATCACCGTTCTGTAGCATCTCTGCTGCCTGTTCCTTTCCCATGGCCATCACAAACTCGGTGAACGACATGGGATAGAGGTTCATCATCTCCACCTTCCCAACAGGGAAAGAAACACCTTGATGCAGCGATATGCCCAACAGGGAACCAGCCACGATTATATGGTATTCGGGGGCATTCTCACAGAAATATTTCAAGGCCGTCAGGGCACGCGGATATTCTTGTATCTCATCAAGGACAATCAAAGTAGATCCCGCTGCAATAGATTCACCCGAAACAGCCGACAGAGCAGTCACCATACGGCGGGTGTCAAAGTCCTTGAAGACTTCCTCAATCTGAAGGGTGCTTTCACAGTTGATATAGGCCATGTTAGCATACTCCCTCCTGCCAAACTCCCGGATAATCCAAGTTTTTCCCACTTGACGTGCCCCATTTAAGATAAGTGGCTTTCTACTTTCCCTACACTTCCAATTAATCAAATTATTATATATCAGTCGTTCCATAATATTAATCTACATTTTTTCGGACGAATTCACGATGCAAATATACATTTTTTTGGACGAATAATAGAAGAATAACTACATTTTTTCGGACGACCAAAAGGATAAAAAATACATTTTTTCGGACGAACGCCTATCGTTGTTAACAGAAAGAGGGCTTGCCCAACCATCGGCAAACCCTCTTTATTCATAGGAGACAGGCTCAACCCAAGGCGGCTATCTGGGCCTTGAGAGCGGCTATCTTGCTTTCGGCGTCGGCTTTCTTCTGACGCTCGACGGCAACAACTTTCTCGGGGGCTCCGTTGACGAACTTCTCGTTGGAGAGTTTCTTCATGACGGAGGCGAGGAAGCCTTCGGCGTATTTGAGCTCGTCGTTGAGTTTCTGGAGTTCGGCCTCTTTGTCGATGTTGAGGCTGACGGGCACGAAGCACTCGGTGGTGCCGACCATGAAGCTGAGGGCACCCTCGACTTTGTCGGAGACGGTCTCAATCTTGGAGACGCTGGCCAGTTTGCAGATAATGCCGTTGAACATGGCTGGGCACTGGCCTTTGATATAGAGTTCGAGCTGCTCCTTGGGCGAGAGGCCTTTGCTGTTGCGGAGGTTGCGGACACCAGCAATGATGTCGCGAGCCAGCGTGAAGTCGTCGAGCATACGCTGGTCGAAGAAGACACTGTGGGGCATGTGCTGCACCATGATGCTGACACCTTCGGGACGTTCGGAGAGAGCGTGCCAAATCTCTTCGGTGACGAAGGGCATGAAGGGGTGCAGGATGCGCATGAGACGGTCGAAGACGGCGATGGTGGAATCGTAGGTGTCGCGGTCGATGGGTGTGCCGTAGGCGGGTTTGATCATTTCGAGGTACCAGGAGCAGAAGTCGTCCCAGACGAGTTTGTAGCTCTTCATGAGGGCCTCGCTGAGACGGAAGTCGTCGAAGTCGCGTTCGATTTCTTCCAGCACCTGTGCCATGCGCATCTCCATCCACTGGACACTGACGGCGTTGTCGTAGCTCTGCTTGAGGTCGTCGCTCACTTCCCAGCCCTTGACAAGACGGAGGGCGTTCCAAATCTTGTTGGAGAAATTGCGGCCTTGCTCGCAGATGCTCTCGTCGAAGGGGATGTCGTTGCCCGCCGGAGCGGTGAGGAGCATACCCATACGCACGCCATCGGCACCGTATTTGTTGATAAGCTCGATGGGGTCGGGGCTGTTGCCAAGACTCTTGGACATCTTGCGACCCAGTTTGTCGCGGACAATACCGGTGAAGTAGACGTGGTGGAAAGGCACCTCGTGGCGGTATTCCTCGCCGGCCATAATCATGCGGGCCACCCAGAAGAAGATGATGTCGGGGGCGGTGATGAGTGTGTCGGTGGGATAGTAGTATTTAATCTCGTCGTTGTCGGGATTGCGGATGCCGTCGAAAAGGCTGATCGGCCAAAGCCAACTGCTGAACCAGGTATCGAGAACGTCCTCGTCCTGACGGAGCTGGTCGGGGGTGGAGAGCGCACCGGGGTGCTTGGCATTGGCCAGGGTGAAGGCCTCGTCGCGGGTGGTAGCCACGACGACTTCGGTCTTGCCGTCGACATCATAATAATAAGCTGGGATGCGGTGACCCCACCAGAGCTGGCGGCTGATGCACCAGTCCTTGATATTCTCTAACCAGTGACGGTAGGTGTTTTTGAATTTGGCGGGGTGAAACTGGATGGTGTCATCCTCCACCACTTCGAGGGCCTTCTTGGCCACATCGGACATGCGCATGAACCACTGCGTGGAGAGTTTAGGTTCGATGACGGCATCGGTACGCTCGGAGTGACCCACCTTGTTGGTGTAGTCTTCAATCTTCTCGATAAGACCTGCCTCTTCGAGGTCTTTGACAATCTGTTTGCGGCAGGCGAAACGGTCCATACCGGCATACTGCATTCCTTTGTCGTTGAGGGTGCCGTTGTCGTTGAAGATGTCGATGGTGTCGAGGTTGTATTTGAGGCCGAGATTGTAGTCGTTGATGTCGTGGGCAGGGGTGATTTTCAGGGCACCGGTGCCGAACTCGCGGTCGACATACTCGTCCATGATAATCTGGACACTGCGACCCACGCCGGGGACGACGACACGCTGGCCTTTGAGGGCTGCGTAACGGGGGTCGTCAGGATGGACACAGACGGCCGTATCGCCGAGGATGGTCTCAGGACGAGTGGTGGCCACTACGATATACTGCCCTTTGTCGTCCTGCTTGATGCCGCTCTCCTCGCCTGCGGGGAGTGCGGGGCCATCGATATAATAGCGCAGGTAGAAGAGTTTGCCATGGCTCTCCTTGTAGATTACCTCCTCGTCGCTGACAGCGGTGAGGGCTTTGGGATCCCAGTTGACCATGCGCACGCCGCGATAGATAAGCCCCTTGTTGTAGAGGTCGACAAAGACACGGATGACGCTCTCATAGCGGATGTCGTCCATGGTGAAGGCGGTGCGGTCCCAGTCGCAGGAGGCTCCCAGTTTGCGGAGCTGCTTGAGGATGATGCCGCCATATTTCTCTTTCCACTCCCATGCATACTTCATATACTCGTCGCGGGAGAGGTCGCGCTTGTCAATGCCGCGCTCTTTGAGCATGGCCACCACCTTGGCCTCGGTGGAGATGGAGGCGTGGTCCGTGCCCGGCACCCAGCAGGCATTCAACCCGAGCATACGTGCACGGCGGATGAGGACATCCTGGATGGTGTTGTTGAGCATGTGGCCCATGTGCAGCACACCCGTCACATTGGGCGGGGGAATGACGATGGTGTACGGCCTGCGGTGGTCGGGTTCAGAATGGAACAATTTCTTTTCCAGCCAGAAGGAGTACCATTTCTCCTCTACAATGCTGGGGTCGTATTTCGGTGCAAGACTCATTGATAAATTATATGTTTAAAGAAAACGGAAAAGTGTAGAATGTCGTGGGTGCGCACACCCATGTGATGGCATTCTACACTTTTTCAATCAGATATTACACTTCCCAAGTGTCGCCGGAGTTGAGCAGGTCATCCACGCATTTGTATTTGCAGTTGGCTATGCAGTCGTCCATCTGGCGCTCGTAGAGCTGAGTGTAGGAGGGTTTCTTGACGTTGCGAATCACACCAAGAGCCACGGGGAGGTCGCCACCCATGTGGGCCAGCATCATGTGGATGCCAGTGTCCTCGGTGGTCTCGTCGTGAACCATGATGTCGTCGATCGTAATGCCGTTCTCGCCGATGGTGACAGCCTCGAGCTGACGGCCATTGAAACGCAGACCTTTGTTCTTCTCTTTGCCGAAAATCATGGGTTTGCCATGTTCGAGGACGATGGTACGGTCGTCGCGCACAGCGCGGTCGGTGATGGCGGCATGGGTTTTGTCGTTAAAAATCATGCAGTTTTGCAGCACCTCAATGACTGATGTACCGTCATGTTCGGCAGCGCGCACCATGATGTCGGTGGTCAGTGCGGGCACACAGTCAAGCGTGCGGGCGAAGAAAGTGCCCTGAGCGCCCATCACCAGCTCGCCGGGGTTGAAGGGATAGTCGATGGTGCCGAACGGCGAGGTCTTGGTCACCTGACCGAACTTGGTGGTGGGGCTGTACTGCCCTTTGGTCAGGCCGTAGATCTCGTTGTTGAAAATGGTGATGTCGAGGTCCTGATTGCGGCGGACGGCATGGATAAGGTGGTTGCCACCGATGGCCATCGAGTCGCCATCGCCCATGCTGACCCAAACACTCAGTTCGGGGTTGGCCAGTTTCACACCGGTTGCAATGGCGCAGGCGCGGCCGTGGATGCCGTGGAAACCGTAGGTGTCGACATAATAAGGAATACGAGAGGAGCATCCGATGCCGGACACCATGCAGATGTTCTCCTTCTTGTCGTGCAATTTGGGGAATGCCGCCAACAGAGAAGCAAGGATGGCGTGGTCGCCACAGCCGGGACACCATTTTACCATCTGGTCGCTGGTAAAATCTATTTTTGTATATTCAGCGTCTGTCTTAGGGACGAAATGTCTTTCCATAATAATAACTGTTTTAAAAGGTATTGTTTAAGAGCTTGATGGACTACAATTACTTTACTTCTCAAGCAGTCTTTCGAACTCGGCTTTCAACTCACCCACCTCGAAGGGCAGTCCCATCACTTTGTTATACTGGGTCATGGTGCATTCGGGGAACTGAGTGCGCAGGTAACCGGCAAACTGGCCGTTATTAAGTTCGCAGACAACAATCTTTTTATATTTGCGGAGGATGTCGCCCGTGTTCTTGGGCAGGGGGCAAATATAATTGAAGTGGGTGTAGGCCACCTTTTTGCCTTCATTGTTCATCTCCTCAACCGCAAGGGTGAGAGCACCGGCGGTGCCGCCCCAGCCAACAACGAGCAGGTCGGCGTCGGGGTTGCCCTTCACTTCCTGATCGGGGATATAGTTGGCCACGCGGTTCACCTTCTCCTGACGGTTGTACACCATGAGGGCGTGGTTTTCGGGGTCGGTGCTGAGGGGGCCGTCGGGGCACTTCTCCAGACCGCCTACGCGGTGGCGCAGACCTTCCATGCCGGGCAGAGCCCACTCACGGGCAAAGGTTTCGGGGTCGCGGCGGAAAGGACGATAGTCGGGATCGTTGGGCTTGGCCAGACGAGGAGTGATGCTGGGGAGGTCTGCGACCTTCGGGATGCGGAACAGCTGTGAGCCGTTGCCCAGATAGCCGTCGGTGAGAAGAATGACGGGGGTCATGTGTTCCAAAGCCAGCTTGGCGGCATTGTAAGCCCAGTAGAAGCAGTTAGCACTGCTCGATGCGGCAACAACGATAAGGGGAGCCTCACCATTGCGGCCATAGAGAGCCTGATTGAGGTCGCTCTGCTCGGTCTTGGTGGGCAGACCTGTTGAGGGGCCGCCACGCTGCACGTCGACAACCACCAGGGGCAGCTCCGTCATCACGGCCAGACCCAGAGCCTCGCTCTTCAGCGACAGGCCTGGGCCCGAAGTGCTGGTGCAAGCCAGAGCACCGGCGTAGCTGGCTCCGATAGCAGAACAGATACCGGCAATCTCGTCCTCGGCCTGGAACACACGTGCGCCAAGACCTTTGTGCTTAGACAGCTCAACCATCACATCCGTAGCGGGGGTGATAGGATAACTGCCCAGGAACAGACGGCGTCCGCTGCGCTCGCTGGCAGCCAGAAGGCCCCAAGCGGTGGCCACGTTGCCGGTGATATTGCGGTAACGGCCCTTGGGCATTTCGGCCTTGGCAACTTCGACTATCTTGGAATGAATCAGTTCGAGCTTTTCGGCATACTCATAACCTTCGGTAAGGACAGCCTTGTTCAGCTTCACCACATCGGGTTTCTTGGCGAATTTGCGCTCCAGATAGGCAAAGGTCTTTTCAAGCGTCTTGTTCGTGAGGAAGAAAATCATGCCGAGAGCGAACATGTTGCGGCTCTTGTCGGCAGTCTTCTTGTCGGCTCCTTGATCCTGGCCGATACGCTGTGTGAAAGAGGTGATAGGGGCACGCACAATGGTATAGGCACGCTCAAATTCCTCTGTGAAAGGATCCTCTTTATATCCTGCTTTTTCCAAAGCCTCGGGAGTGAAAGTGTCGGCATCCACGATGACGGTGGCACCCTTCTTGGCCCATTTCAGCTGCGACTTGAACGAGGCCGGATTCATGGCCACGAGAATATCGCACTTGTCGCCTGAGCTGTAGATGTGCGAACCCACATGCACCTGATAGCCCGACACACCAGCCACTGTATTATGGGGGGCACGGATTTCGGCGGGATAGTCAGGGAACGTGGCGATGTCGTTTCCTGTCAGGGCGGCAGCATCGGAGAACAAAGTTCCCGACAACTGCATGCCGTCGCCGGAATCACCGGCAAATCGGACGACGAGGTCATCCTTATTAACTATCTGTTCTTTTGACATTTTAGAAAGGTTTAAATAAACAATGCATTACAAATTGATAGTGCAAAAATACAAAAAAATATCAATATAACGCCATTATATTTAAAAAGAAAAAAAAGAGCATTTGTTAATACCAAAGGAAATCACTATAAAACCGACAGTTGCATCATTAAAAACAGACATCCACGCATCCCGGCGGCCTCAAATCGAAGCCCACCCCGACGCCGCGCCACCCGCCTACAAAACTGCCCAGTTCCAACATCGTTTGCATAATCAAAAGTCTTAATAGAGGCCTTTTTTTAAAAGAAAAAAATATCAGATTACTTTTTTTTTGTACCTTTGCAAAAAAATAATGGCCTGTGAAAAGGGGAAAAGCAACATATTGGATTGGAGAGATTGGGTTGGTTTACAGTCAATTCGTCTTAGGCCGAGCATTACCCCTCGCCGAAGGGGTGAGGGCTGAGGTCTGTCACAGCCCTTCCGATAGTCTGCCGCAGCCACACGACGGCAACTTCCGGTCCCTCCCCCATGCCCAAAGCCACAGACACGCGACCGAACCCGAGCCCAAAAAAGAAACACACCCAAGCCTTTGCCGCAAACAATCACAACATGGGCAAGGGGGGCGACACCGTGTAGACGAAATAGCCAGGACGGTCTCGCGGCTCGACGGACAACCCGAGAGGCGGACGCCTGTGCGGTGAACCGATTGTTATTGTCCGTTTATTCGACATAAACACAAGATTTATTTTCTTCTTTAGAATAAAACAAGAAATAAAACAGAATAGAAAAACAAAATAAACACAATATAAAACAACAAACACTCTATACAACACATCTTATGCGCAAAACTATCATTATCATGGGCATATTGCTTGCCGCCGTGCAAGCTTTTGGACAGAACGCCAACCTCAGTGTGGGTTGCAAGAGCGATGGTGTGACCAAAGCAAAACTGGCACACCTGACACAATCCAAATCCGGCGCCGACCAGATCCGTCTGCTGGCAAAAGTCACCCCTGACTTTGACGCCCGAAAGCTCAAAGAGAAAGGCATAACCGTCGGCACAAAAGCGGGCGACATCATCACATTGAGGCTCGCGCTGAGTCAGCTCCACGTAATAGACTCCGACCCCACTATACTGCAGTACAGCACTTCCGAGCGCGTATTCCCCACCATGGACCGCACCCGTTTCGACACCCGCACCGACAGCGTCCAGGCCGGACTCGGTCTGCCCCAAGCCTACACGGGCAAAGATGTGCTTATCGGCATCACCGACTGGGGATTCGACTACAGACACCCCAACTACAACAACAATGGCGCCGACAACCGCCGGCTGCTGAGAGCGTGGGACCAGTTCAGACTCCAAGGGCCTGCCCCCAGCGGATATGATTACGGCACCGAGATCGTGGGTCGCCACGACTTGCTACAGGCCCAGGGCGACACTGCGGGTCTCTATGGCTATGCCACTCATGGCACCCACGTGGCTGGCATCTGCGCCGGTCGTGGCATTGACGGAAAATACACCGGCCAGGCGCCCTACGCCAACCTGATTTTTGCCTCGTTCTATCTCGACCTCGCATCGTGGATTGACGCCGTGGGCTGGATGAAAAACGTGGCTAAAGAGGAGGGCAAACGCCTGGTGGTGAACAACAGTTGGGGCATGTACACATTGGGACCCATCGATGGCACCTCGCTGGCAAGCCAGGCCATCAACAACCTTTCCGACAGTGGCATCGTGTTTGTCACCAGTGGCGGCAACTGCGGAGACGACCTCTTCCATATATCCCGCTCGTTCTCGCCCGCCACGACGGACACCCTCCGCACCATTGCCACTTACTATGACTATAAAGAAATAGGCGAAGCCATCACCCTGTGGGGCGAACCCGGAAAACATTTCGACATGTCGTTCGCAATGGTAAAGGGTTCCGACTCGATATGCATGCCCTGGGTCTCCACCATCAGCAGCGCAGCCCATCCCCAGATGAACTTCGTGGACGGCACCTACTACCTGGACAGCACCATGGTGGCCCCCAACGGCGACCAGCTGCATTTTGAGTTAATCGTGGAAACCAGCAATATATACAACGGACGGCCTCACATAGTGCTGAATGTCGACAAGGTGCGTGGCTACTCCATCCACCTTGCCGTTACGGCCAATGAGGGAACCGTGCATGCCTGGAATGTCTGCATACTTGAAAACGGAGCCGGCAACATGGGGGCAGCCTTCTCGAAAGGCACACTCACCAACTACACCAAAGGCGACAACTTCTACGGAATCGGCGAGCCTGCTTGCGCCGAAAGCTGCATTGCCGTTGCAGCTCACTCGGCCGACTACCTGAGCTATAACGGCCAAATGGAATACGGCAGACTGGCTGAATTCTCGAGCAAAGGCCCCACCATTGACGGCCGTCACAAACCCGAAGTCTCCGCTCCCGGCGCCAACGTTGTGTCATCCATCAGCTCCCGCACCACCGAGTACTACAACCCCGTCATGACGTATGAATATGCCAGCACCAACTATACTTGGGCTCGCATGTCGGGTACATCCATGTCGGGTCCTGCCGTCACCGGCATCGTGGCCCTCATGCTCGAGGCCAACCCCACCCTCTCCCCCGCCCAGGTAAAAGACATCCTCTGCACTACTGCCCGTAACGACACCATGACGGGCCCCTTGCACGCCCGCGACAGTGTGAGCAACGAGTGGGGATGGGGCAAAGCCGACGCCCTCAGGGCCGTAAACGAAGCCTTGGCACGAGTTGACATCAACCAGGCCGATGCCGAATGGTTTGAGAAATCGCTGCAAGTGTTCCCCAATCCCGCTGCCGAGAGAATACATATACTCACCGGCCGCCACACCCCAGAGCGCATCGACATCTATGCCATCAACGGCATGATGATGACCAGCCAGGTTATCGAAATGGAAGGCACTATCGACATCTCGGCCCTGCCTCGCGGAGTGTACATCATCAAATGTGGCGCCCGCACAGCAAGAATTGTCCGTCAATAACCCCCAAGCGCTCCCTTCACAACTCAACGCCTCAACAATAATAGCATAACACCCATGCTCAAATCCTTCAGGAACAACAATATCATAGTACAAATAATCACCGTCCTGGCAGTGGCGGGGATGATGTGGGGCAACAGTTTTGCTCATCCCAATGCCCACATGCCCTCTGGCGGAGGCAGCCTGTTCTATTGGCTCACCAGCGCCCTCAGTCCGCTGATGGCCACAATCATTGCCTTCGTCTTGATGTTGGTCGAAGGCGTTCTATTGACAAGCATTCTATATCGGCACAAACTCATCGGACAAGGCAACCTCTTTCCCCTCCTCTTTTTCGTCATAGCCTTCAGCTCCGGCCGTCCCACCCTCACCCCCATCTTGCTCGGCACCCTTTTCCTGATTCTGGCCATCGAGCAACTACTGCTCACCACCACACTTCTCTCCATTGGATTGGACCGCACCTTCGGCGCCGCAGCCTGTGTCGGCATGGCCACCATCCTTTGCCCCACGATGGTCGTCTTCACCATCCCCGTCATCATCAGCATGTTCAACTACAGCCTCTACAACTGGCGCGACTGGGCCATGTTCATCCTGGGATTCCTGGCTCCCTGGATTCTGGTCGAGACCTACTACTGGGTAAATGACGAACTCTTCTATCGCAACTACCTGCTCCTCTACACCATCACCGACTTCCATCTCCGCATAGGGGGGTCGTTCTTGCAGTGGGTCGTCAGCATTGTCTTCCTGCTGTTCATCGTTTGGGGCATTATGAAAGTTGTCGGCATGAGCCGCAATCGCAACATCAATTTCAACAAGAACGTCACCACACTCCTCCTCTTCTCCATCGGGAGCCTTCTCCTGGCCGGCTACAGCCAGCTCTTTCCCGTGGCCACGGCCAACTTTGCCATCCCCTTTGCCTGCTGCGCCACCTATATCTTCATGGACAATGGCACGTCAGGCTTCAGCAAACAGCGCAACGAGCTGTGGCTAAACCTTTTCTTCATTGCCACCATCCTGTTCTTCGTACTCACCAACTGGTTCGTAAAACTCACCTGACCACCCCTTTCACCCACTGCGCCATGCTCAAAAGCCAATACACTCCCGACCTGATTGAATGCGGCTGCGACGAAGCCGGTCGCGGCTGTTTGGCAGGTGCCGTCTATGCTGCCGCTGTGGTGCTGCCCAAAGACTACTGCAACGAAGCATTGAACGACTCCAAGCAGCTGACCGAGCGACAACGTTACGCCCTCCGCGAACAGATCCAGCACGACGCCCTGGCCTGGGCCGTAGCCAGCGTGACCGCCGAAGAGATTGACCGCACCAACATCCTGCGGGCATCCATGCACGCCATGAACCTCGCCGTCGCTCAGCTCTCCGTTGCGCCAGAACTGCTGCTCATCGACGGCAACCGCTTTTACAACGAAAGCCTCATCCCCTACCTCACAATTGTCAAGGGCGACGGCAAATACCTCTCCATCGCGGCGGCCTCTATCCTGGCCAAGACTTACCGCGACGACTATATGAACCAGCTTCACAGCCAGTACCCCCACTACGGCTGGGACAGAAACAAAGGCTACCCCACGGCAGCCCACTACCAAGCGTTGGCCCAATTTGGAGCCACCCCTCTGCACCGTCAGTCGTTCAAACTGACCAAGACGGCCTCCCCCTCCCGCACGCAAGCCCCCGCCGCAAGCCCCGCCATACCCTCAGAACCCTCCCATCATCACAAACCCACCCGACAATGAGCGTAGTCGACAAAATACGAGAACAATACAAAACCAACCTCATGCAAGAGCTGGTCGCCAAGCCTCACCGCCGTCGCATCACGCATCTCGACGAGGTTCGGAACATTGGTATCATAGCCCGCGAACTCTCCGACTCCGAACAAATCACCCTGAGCCAATTCACCCACCACATGACAAACCGCGGGAGCATGGTCCGCAAAATCGAACTCCCCCACAACTCCGGTGAACTCCTGGACAAATACGGACTACCCCGACCCGAATTCACACAACTTTTCACCAGCTACCATTACGACGTGCTGATAGACACCACCACCGGGAGCGACCCCTACGGCCCCTTTGTGACCCTCAGCGCCTCCTCAAGCCTCCGCGTAGGCTACGGCGGCACACCCCCTCTTCCCCAAACCGACAATCCCAAATACCCCGACCCCGCCGCCCAGCCCAAATGCTACCTCAACATCTACGACCTGATTATTCTGGGCAACTCTCCTTTCGATTTATCCACCTATTTGACCAACATTCTGCAATATCTTATTCAGATCAGAAAAACAAAACGCTAATTAAATACAAAACAAGAACTACTGAAAAAACAATCAAGACTATATGAAACATCCATTTGTAGGCACAGGAGTGGCGCTCGTCACCCCTTTCCGGAAACAAGAAACCATCGACTTTAGCCGCTTGGAGAAACTGATAGACGACATTATCGGTGGCGGCGTGGACTATATCGTAGCCCTTGGCACAACAAGCGAGGCTGCCACCATGACCGATACCGAACGTCATGCCTTGCAGGACTTCATCGTGGAATGCGTAGGCGACCGCTGCCCCATCATGCTGGGACTGGGCGGCAACAACACCCTCGCCGTGAGAGACGCCATCGCCAACACCAATTTTGAAGGCATCAGCGGTATCCTTTCCGTCGCTCCATTCTATAACAAACCCAATCAACGTGGCCTGGCCCAGCACTTCAAACAGGTGGCCGAAGCCTCGCCTGTGCCCGTGGTCATTTATAACGTTCCCGGCCGGACGGGGGTCAACATCACGGCCGAAACCACGCTCTCCCTTGCCAAGGAATGCCCCAACATCATCGGCATAAAGGAAGCCTCCGGCAATATGGCACAAGTGATGCAGATACTGCAAGCAAAACCGGAAGGATTCATGGTTATTTCGGGCGACGACAGCCTCACCCTGCCCATGGTGCTGTTGGGCGCGCAGGGGGTGATATCCGTCATTGCCAACGCCTTGCCCAACGAGATGAGCACCATGGTCAAGTACGGACTGAAGGGCGATGTGAAAAAGGCCTTGCCCTTGCATTTCCGCATGCTGCCTTTGATGAATGCCATTTTCGAAGAGGGGAACCCCTCCGGCATCAAGGCCCTCATGGAGCAGCAAGGCAAAATAGGCAACACCCTGCGCCTGCCGCTTGTCAAGGTGAGCAAGCCTCTATACAACAAGATTTCTTCACTCTATGACGAATTTAACGCATAAGGCACGCCAAGTCTTTGGCCACGACATCTACGCCACCGAAACCACCGGAGTGGTGATAGAAGCCGTCGGGCAGCAGTTTGCCCGCTGCAGTGTGACCATCGGGCCCGGACTGCGCAACGCCATGGGAGCTGTGATGGGAGGCGTCATGTTCACGCTGGCCGACCTCGCCTTCGCGGCCGCCGCCAACAGCATCTGTCTCGAACAGGACAAGCCCATCGCCTGGGTCACCACCGGCAGCAGCATCGAGTTTCTCTCCCAGCCCAAAGACGACACCCTTATCGCCGAAACAGAATGTATAAAACAGGGACGGACCTCCTGTCTTTTCCTCGTCCACATCACCGATGGACAGAATCGGCGAGTGGCCGTGGTGACAGCCAGGGGCTCCTATCTTGGCCAATGACGGAAACCTTGAGCCAAAGCCCGAAAACAACAACATAAGACTAACAACTAAAATGACTATTAACGAGATACGGTCAACTATCCACACCGAGTTCCTCGCTTTCAGAGAGGAATATGACCGTTACACCCGTGGGGAGGGAGGCAGCAATAGCATCCGCTTGCTCAACGAGGTAGAGGAATACTTGGGGCAACACCAAGGCAAACAACTGCGGCCGACACTGGTGCTGCTGGCCGCCAAAGCATGCGGCCACGTCCAGCAGGGGCACATCCTGCTGGCAACCGCCATGGAACTGCTACACAACGCCACCCTGATGCACGACGATGTGGTCGACGAGTCCGACCGCCGTAGGGGTGATGATTCGGTCCGCAAACGCTGGAGCAACCAAGTGGCAGTGCTGTGCGGCGATTTTTATCTGGCACAGGTCATGCAGCTCCTCCACACTGTTGGCGACAACCAAGCCTCGCTGATGGTTGCACAAGTCGTCTCCACCATGTGCCGCGGCGAACTGGCTCAGCTCTACTGGACTTCGGGCAAGAGTGTAACTCAGGACGTCTACATCGATGTCATAGGCTCAAAGACGGCCTCGCTGATGGCCGTCTGCTGCGAACTTGGAGCCATGCCCCTTTCTTCTTCCGCCCCCGCTCCCTATCGTCAGGCTCTGCACAACTTCGGGTACCACTATGGCATAGTGTTCCAAATACTCGACGACCTGGCCGACAGCCAGACCATCCACGACATACAGATGCCCGGCTCGTCGAATGCCGACGACCTTATCCAGCACCATCGACAACTGGCCACGGACGCACTGCTCCCGCTGCCCCAAAGCCCAGCCCGCCAGGCACTGGAGTCGCTGCTCCGCCTGCAATGACAAGTTTTTTATAAACAATACAATAATCAAACCCTATTAAGTACAAAATAAAATAAACAACATCAAAATCCATCTTATCATGAAAAGATTCTTTTTATCTGTGATTTGTCTGACCCTCGGAGGCATAGCCCTGGCTCAGAACGCAACCCTGCCACAAAACATCACCCTCAAAGCCCTCGACGGCTCCTCTGTTCAAACCTCAGCCATACAGAACGATGGCAAACCTATTATCGTCAACTTCTGGGCCACATGGTGCAAACCTTGCAACCGCGAGCTCAACACCATCAAAGAGCTCTACCCCGAATGGCAAGAAGAGACCGGCGTGAAGATAGTAGCCATCTCAATCGACGATGCCCGCAGTGCTTCGCGCGTGAAGCCCCACGTCGACGGGAACGGCTGGGAATATGAAGTCTACATCGACCAAAATCAGGACTTCAAACGTGCCATGAATGTGGTCAATCCCCCTCACACATTTGTCATCAACGGCAAAGGCGAAATCGTGTGGCAACATGCCTCCTACGTTGAAGGCGACGAGGAGGAACTGATCGAAGTGGTCAGAAAAGTGGCAGCAGAATCGGAGAAATAAATCACTAAGGTCAACCATCCATACACCCCTTCTACAGAAATGACAAACATCAGGAAAACCATACCCGTGTTGGCCTTGATGATGCTTGCAACCCCTGCAGCCATGGCCCAAGGCATCATGGGAGGCCACGTCACCGGAAACATACAGATAGATGGCCAGATATCCCATGCCGACTCTCTCATCGGTGCCTCCGATGTGCCAGAGCGTTTGCTCACAAACAGCCGTGCCGATATTCTTTACACCAACGGAAACTTCAGTGCCGGCTTGCGTTTCGAGACTTATCTGAACCCCATGCTGGGCTTCAATGCCCGCTATCAGGGCATGGGTGTCCCCAATTTCTTTGCCAGCTATCAGAACGACCTCATCAGCGTCACGGCAGGCAACTTCTACGAACAATTCGGCAGCGGCATGATTCTGCGTGCCTACGAGGACCGATACCTTGGACTTGACAACTCCTTGCGCGGTTTGAACGTGGCCCTGCGTCCCTTCCCGGGTGTCACCATCAAAGCACTCACCGGGGTACAACGCATCTACTGGAACTACAACACCCAAGGCCTTGTGCGTGGTGTCGATGGAGAAGTGAACCTCAATAGTATCATCACCCCCATGGCCGAGAGCAAATTCCGCATGACCCTCGGCGCAGGGTTTGTCAGCAAATATGAACCCGACGAATTCATCAGCAGCCCCGAACCCGGCTACAAACTCAATCTCCCCCTCAACGTCGGAGCCGGAGCCGTCCGCATGGACATGAACTACGGCAACTGGAGCCTTCAAGCCGAATATGCCCACAAAGGGCAGGACCCCAGCGTCATGAACAACTACATCTATCGTGAGGGCGAAGCCCTTATGCTGAACGCCGTCTACTCGATGAAAGGTTTTAGCGCCAACCTCCAGGCCAAGCGCGTAGACAACATGTGCTTCAAATCGGCCCGCAACGAAAGTGGCGAGATGCTATACATCAACTACATCCCCGCCATCACCAAGCAGCACACCTACGCCTTCCTCAACATGTATCCCTACGCCACACAGACCACCGGCGAGATGGGCCTGCAGGGCGACGTGATGTACAAAATCAAGAAAGGCACCCTCCTGGGTGGCAAATACGGCACCGACATCCACATCAACGGCGCCGTCATCACTGGCCTCGACACAACCACCATCGGTGGCGCAGGCACCGACGGCTACACCTCCTCTTGGTTCAAGACCGGCGACCTCTACTACACCGACCTCTCCATCGAAGTGGCCAAGAAACTCAGCTCCGCCCTCAAGCTCACCTGCACCTACGGCTATCAAATCTTCAACCCCATCGTCGAGGGACACCATGGCGACCTCCACCACAACCATGTGGCCGTAGCCGACCTGACATGGAAAATCAACAAAAAGAACGTCCTCCGATTCGAAGCCGAATGGATGGGCAGCGACAGTAAATACAATCCCGACGTCGACGACAAACGTTGTGGCGACTGGATTATGGGGCTTGTCGAATACAACTTCTCCAGCGCTTGGTTCATCTCCCTCAGCGACCAATACAGCTATCACGATGGCAACAAAGCCAACTACTACAACGTAAGCCTCGGCTACAACCATGGCGCCACCCGCCTGCAACTCGGCTACGGCAAACAGCGCGAAGGCCTTCTCTGCATCGGTGGTGTCTGCCGTCAGGTCCCTGCCAGCAACGGTTTGACATTCAGTCTCACCACCTCATTCTAATCACTTTCATATCCAGCAACTGCGGACACCTCTCCGCATAATAATAACAGACAATGAAAAAAACAATCTTCACCGCACTCGTTTGTGCACTCGTGTTTCTGACCGCCTCCTGCGACAAGATAGAGCAGGACCGCTACACCGTTCCCGCCGGTGCCACCGGACAATGGTTCCCAAGCCACGAGAATATCCCAAACATACAACGCGCCATGATTGAGAAATACACCGGCGTCCGTTGTGTCAATTGCCCCGATGCCGACGAGGTCATCCACGCCTCGCTCAACCACTACGGCGACAACCTTGTGGCCGTAGCCATCCATTCCGGCGCCTTTGGCCGTCCGCTGGGCTCCGACCCCGACCTTCGCACTGAGGGCGGCACCGTATGGTACGAGACCCTTGTGGGCACCAGCACCGGTCTCCCGGCCGCCATGGTCAACCGCGGCGACCTTTTCAACCCCCTCTCCGGCATCAACGACAAAGTGGATCAAATCCTCGCCTACCAGCCCCCCGTCTCCATGCTCATGTCCACTGCCTCAAACAACGGCCTACTCATGGCCGAAATCCACATCGGATTCCTTCAAACCATCTCCCAACCCCTCAACCTCACCCTCCTGCTGACCGAGGACAACATCCTCACCACACAGACTCATGTCGGTGGCGACATCCACGACTACGCCCAGAACCACGTCCTCCGCACCATCTACACCGACGCCTGGGGGTTCCCCATCGATGTTGACAAAACCGAAGGCAGCAAATATTTCATCAATCTCCCCATCAACCTCCCTGAACAATGTGTTGCTGGCAACTGCCATCTTGTGGCCTTCATCTCCGACCAAGAAAGCCGCAAGATTCTTAACGTTGTCCAGTGTGACCTCGTTCCATGAACCGACGCATTCTCTCGCTGGCCCTGCCCAACATCATCACCAACATCACCGTGCCCCTGCTTGGCATGGTCGATATGGCCATTGTTGGGCGGCTCAGCGCCAGCCATATCGGTGCCATAGCCATTGGCACACAAATCTTCAACCTCATCTATTGGAACTTCGGCTTCCTCCGCATGGGCACCAGCGGCTTCACAGCCCAAGCCTACGGAGCCAACAACTTCGACGAGGCCGTCCGCATCTTCGTCCGTGCCATCACCATAGCCCTGACCGTGGCCCTTGCCCTCATCCTGCTCCAATGGCCCATCAGCCGTCTCACGCTCCTCATTTTCAAGGGGGGACCTGAAGTGTTGCAACTGGCCATGGCCTACTTCTTTGTCAGGATATGGGCCGCCCCCGCCACCCTTGGCCTCTACGCGGTGAAAGGATGGTTTATCGGCATGCAAAACTCGCGCCTGCCCATGTGGATTGCCATCTTCCTCAACTGCGTCAACATCGCTTCCAGCCTTGTTTTCGTGCTGCTACTCCACTGGGGCATCCGGGGCGTAGCCCTCGGCACCGTCATAGCGCAATACAGCGGCTTCGCCGTCGGTCTCGGTTTCCTCTATCGCGAAATGAAACGCATCAAACCCCGCACCACCCTCTCCTTCCGTCTGCTCCCGCTCCTTAAAGAGTCGCTGCCCTGGCACAGCCTCAAACCCTTCTTCAAAGTCAACGGCGACATCTTCCTCCGCACCGTGTGCCTGGCCACCGTCTTCACCTTCATCACCGCCGCCAGCAGCCGCATCAGCCCCCAAGTGCTGGCCATCGACGCCCTCCTCATGCAATTCTTCACCCTCTTCAGCTACATCATGGACGGCTTCGCCTACGCCGGCGAGTCGCTGGTGGGACGTTACATCGGAGCCCGCGACAGCCATTCCCTCCGCCTCACCGTCAAACTACTCATGCGCTGGGGCCTGGCGCTCACCATCCTCTTCACCGCCGCCTATGCCATCGGTGGCGAATGGATTCTGCGCCTTTTCAGCGACCAACCCGACGTCATCAACGGCACCATGCAATACCTCTTCTGGACACTCATCATACCCATCTGCGGCTTCGCGGCATTCCTTTTCGATGGCATCTATGTCGGCGCCACAGCCTCGCGCACCATGCTCATCTGCATGATCATCGCCTCCCTCTCCTTCTTCGGCGTATACTACCTTGGCAAACTCCTCCTGCCCATCCACCACACCGACCCCTTCATCTGGAACAACATCCTCTGGACCGCCTTCATGGTATATCTCGCCCTCCGAGGCATCCTCCAGGCTCTATATCTCAAGAAATCAATATACAGTAGAATATAAAAAATAATCCCAACACATCAGTTTATGAAATTACCAATCCGAATCCTCCTGTTGGCAGCCATGATCCTTGGCTGCTTCAACGCCCACGCCGTCTACGTCGAAAGAATGGCTGTCTACAAAATCCAGCCCAATGGCGACACAGCCCACTTCTTCGTAACCGGCGACGAATGCTATCACCGTTTCCACGATGCGCAAAACTACACCATCGTCCAGGCCCGCAGCGGCTGGTGGGTCTATGCCATCCCCGCCTCCGACCAAGGCATCCAGCCCTCAGCCCACCCCGTGGGCACCGTCGACCCCGCCCAACTCGGCATCAAACCCGGCCTCGACATCACCTACGACCAATGGCTCCAACGCCGCAAATACTGGGATATACCCGAACAATTCCGCATTGAAAAGCCCAAGACCAGTGGCCGCAACCATGGCGACTTCTGCAACCTCGTCATCTTCATCCGCTTTGCCGACGACACACCCTACTCACGCTCCCTCTCCAACGTCGACCACATGTTCTCCGACTCCTCATCCGAAAACTCCGTCTCCGTCTACAACTACTTCCGCCACGCCTCCTACGGCAAATTATCCATCCGCACCCACTATGCCCCAGCCCCCAACGGCGACAGCATCCGCTCCTACCGTTGCCCCCATCCGCGCGACTACTTCATGCCCTACACCGAATACAACACCATCGGCTACTCCACCAACGACGAGCGCCGCGACCGCGAATTCGAACTCATCGTCGGAGCCATCAACTGGATTAACGACTCCGCACCCGTACCCTCCAACGTGAATCTCGACTGCGACAACGACGGCTACATCGACAACGTCAACGTCGTGGTCAAAGGCCCCGCCGCCGACTGGAGCGACCTCCTCTGGCCCCACAAATGGCAACTCTACGGCCAGGAAGTCACCATAAACAACAAACGGGTCAACACCTTCAACCTCGCCCTCGAAGGCGCCGGCAGCAGCTACTTCGGCACCAGCACCTTCTGCCACGAAATGTTCCACTCACTCGGCGCCCCCGACCTCTACCGCTACAACCGCGGCACCGACATCACACCCGTCGGCTCCTGGGACCTCATGGCCAACAACGGCAACCCTCCCCAACACATGGGAGCCTACCTCAAATACAAATACGGCAACTGGCTCGACAGCATCCCCCTCATCACCACCCCCGGCACCTACGCCGTCCACTCCATCGGCGACAGCACTCCCGGCAACATCGCCTACCGCTTCCCCAGCGCCCACCCCGATCAGTTCTACGTAGTTGAATTCCGCGACAACTCCGAGACCTTCGAAACCGCTCTTCCCGGCTCCGGACTCCTCATCTACCGCGTCGACACACGCTATGAAGGCAACGCCGGCTACAACGGCCGCGACTACTTCGACGAGGTGTGGATTTTCCGTCCCAACTCCAACAGCAACAGAGAAAACGGACTCATCAGCAACGCATACTTCTCACCACGCCGCTCACGCTCCCAATTCACCCCCTCCTCCACCTACTACCCCTACCTCACCGACGGCACCCCCGACGTAACCTTCTCCATCACCAAAATCTCCAACCCCGGCGACTCCGTCACCTTCTACTACAACAACCACCCCAAACCCTCCCACCTCCAAGTGTTGCGCACCACCACCTCCACCATCACCCTCTCCTGGCTCGGCAACTTCGACACCTACGCCCTCCGCTACCGCCCCGAAGGCTCCTCCCAAGCCTTCACCTACAAGCGGGTCAACTCCTCCACTGCCACCCTCTCCAACCTCCAACCCCGCACCACCTACGAAATCCAGCTGCTCGGACTCTACAACCTCGAAGCCGACAACTTCCGCGACTCCTCTGAGCGCGTCTACACCTCAGTCACCACCCAATCGTGCAATAACCCCTCGACATTCGAAATCAACAACGGCGAAAGCGAATCACGTGTCGGTATCCCCTACGCCAACGTACAGGACTACAACTACTCCCAGCAAATCTTCCTCGCCGACGAGATGCAAGGCCCCATGACCATCAACTCCATCAGTCTCTACTACGCCAACACCAACTCGCTCTCCAAAAAGAAATGCACCATTTACATGGCCAACACCACACTCGCCAACTTCAACGACTCCACACCCCTCATGCCCGTCAGCCAACTCACACACGTGTTCGAAGGCAAAGTCCAATACGAAGAAGGATGGAACGAAATCTTGCTCCAGACACCCTTCTACTACAACGGCACCGACAACCTCCTCATAGCCATCGACGACAACTCCGGCACACGCTCCTACATCAACGACAAATTTCTCACCCACAACACATCTGACAGAATGTCAATCATCTACTCCAGCACCTCCGTCAACCCCGACCCCTTCGCCGACACCATCCAGGGCACACAAGCACGCAACCGCTTCCGCAACAACATAACCTTCACCGGCTGCCCCGACAACAACGGCAAGTACTACATCTGCGTCATCCCCGACAATGACGAACGCGGACGCGCAACCGGCCAAGGCCTCTACAACCCCAACGAGACCATAACCCTCCACGCCTACCCCCGTCCCGGCTACCGCTTCCAGGCATGGCAAGACAACAACACCGACAACCCCCGCACCCTCACCGTCACCCAAGACTCCGTCTTCGTGGCCTACTTCCGCACACCCCTCGGCATCGACGACAATAACACCGACGGCGGCTACCTCATCCTCACCCGCCACCTCAGCCTCACCATTCAAGGCATCCACGGCCAGCCCGTGGCCATCTACGACCTCATGGGCCGCACCATCGCCACCGCCGGCAGCCAACACGACGGCAACCCCACCTTCCGTCTCCCCCAGCCCGGCATCTACCTCGTCCGCGTCGGCAGCGACAAACCTGTCAAAGTGTTCGTCCACTAATAGCTCTACCAACGAGCCTAACACCAGCGAGTGACGCGCCTACGGCGCGTCACTCGTTTTTTCCCGCCCCCAAACTCAGGCTCCCCCAACGCCCCGCCCTCAATTCTTAGACACAATTTAATCAACTCAAATACTGTACAATAACACTCTTCAATAGAATATATAGAAACAAAGAAGAAAATAAATATAAAATAAATAACGGACCCAGAGCGGTGCCAGTATTATCTTGCGGTTTACAACCGTCACACCTATGGCTGCTCTCCACTGACGAAAGGCCGCAGAGGCTGCCGCCTATGCCGCAGCCATTCTCCACCCAGCACCGCCCAGACGGTCGCCATAAATCGGCTCCGCAATGGCCCATTCCGCAGCCCTGTCCCTTCCCAAAAAGGCATCGCAAAGCCCGCCGAGAAAAAAAATAAGGATTTATTCAAAAAAAAAGTGTATATTTGTAAGTTCAACAAAGAGAAGAATTAATTTATAAATAATAATAAATCAAACAATTAATATAATGAAGACAACCCCTTACACAGACCTCCACATCTCACTTGGAGCCAAGATGGCCGAATTTGCGGGCTATAATATGCCCATCCAGTACACCGGCCTGGTCGAAGAACACAACAATGTGCGCAACAACGTAGGTGTGTTCGATGTGAGCCACATGGGCGAATTCCGCGCCAAGGGACCCGTGGCCAAACATTTCATGCAGTATGTCACCGTCAACGACGTTGAGGCCCTCACCGACGGCAAAGTGCAGTACACCTGCCTTCCCAACGGCCAAGGCGGCATCGTGGACGACATGCTGGTATACCGCGTGAAGGACGACGAGTATTTCATGGTGCCCAACGCAGCCAACATCGACAAAGACTGGGCTTGGATGAGCCAGATTGCTGATAAGATGGGCATGAAACTGGGCGAGGATTTCGTGAACGAGAGCGAACAGTGGGCACAGCTTGCCGTGCAAGGTCCCAACGCCCTCAAGGCCATGCAGAAGCTGACCAGCGAGAACATCGTCGACATGGAATACTACACTTTCAAGATCCTGACCTTTGCTGGCGTTGAGAACATCATCCTCTCCACCACGGGCTACACCGGAGCTGGCGGATGCGAAATCTACATCCCCGCTGCCAAGGCCATCGACGTGTGGAACGCCGTGTTCGAAGCTGGCAAGGAGTATGGCATTATGCCTGCCGGTCTCGGCTGCCGCGACACCCTCCGTCTGGAGAAAGGTTTCTGCCTCTATGGCCACGAGATGGACGACACCATCAGCCCCCTCGAGGCTCCGCTGGCATGGATCACCAAGCTGAAAGCCGAGAACAACTCTTTCATCAACAAGGAGCTTTTCCTGGCCCAGAAGGCTGCCGGCGTGAAACGCAAAATTGCCGGATTTGAAATGATCGACCGCGGTATCGCCCGCAACGGCTACGAGGTGTGCAACGCTGAAGGCAAGTGCATTGGCGAGGTGCGCAGCGGCAGCCCCAGCCCCAGCACTGGCAAGAACATCGGCACAGCCCTGCTCTGCGCCGAGTATGCCAAGACTGGCACGGAGATCTACATCAAAATCCGCGAGAAACTGGTGAAAGCCATCACCGTGAAGATGCCTTTCTACGAGGGTTAAACCCTTGCCAACTATAAATGGCAGACTATCAAGAGCCGACACCGACGGGTGCCGGCTCTCTTCTTATTCTGGCCTACGGCCCAGCCTAAGACGACGCATGCCGCCCGTTGTTGGGCGGCATGCGTCATGAAGGTTGGAGGCGTGTGTGCCTTCGGGGCTATTTGTAGCAGTCGGCTATGCCTCGGTCCTTGCCGAACTGAGGGGCATCGGCACCGGCGCCGGTATTGATCTCAACCACGACGGGTCCATCGGTCGTACAGGCCACATCGAACCCTACGCTGCTGTAGTAGGGCAGCATCTGGCTGGTGCGCTCGACGAGCGACACGATTTCTTTCCAGAAGGGCACTTCCACGTCTTTGAAGGCCACGTGGGTGTCGGGGTGTTCGTAGTATTTAACGGGGTCGTATTTGCGCATTCCGTAGGCGCCCAACAGGCCGGTGGCCATATCGACACTCACCACCACTCCGCCTTTCGAACAGTTGTCCACAAACGAACCACTGCGGCCAAAGCGGGCTCCGCAAGCAATGGCGCGATTGCGATAGGTGACGACGCGGAAGGTGTTGACCGAGTCGGGGTTGAACTGGGCCATGACGGGATGCTGCTTGATTTGACGCTCGAATATATACTGGCTGTTGGCAAAATGATGGCGGATGGAGGGCGCGGTGAGTTTGACACCTGCGGCAGTATAGTAGCCGTCTTCTCTGCGATTGGCGGTGTGCACACCGCTGCCCATGCCGCACATGTTGCGCTTGAGGAAAATGCGGGCATCGGTGGCTTGCGACAGTATGTCGTCAACTTCGGCATCGCTGAGCAGCCTGCCATTGGCCTTGAACATGCCGTAGCTGTAGGAGAAGTAACGCTCGGGAACAGGGAGGCCATAGCACCTCATGATGTCGTGGAAAAGGATTTTGTCGTCGATGAGAATCTGGTAGGTGGGGTTTTTGTTGACACAGTGGCGAGCGTATGCTTTTTGGGGCACGTATGTCTTCAGCACCTCCATATCGGTGTATTCCTTTTTGAAATGGGCAAACATGAAGTAGGTTTCGGGAAAGCATTTCCAGTGCTTGGCCAGGGTGTTGACTTCGCGCAGAACCAGGCAGGAGCTTTTTTTGTCGTCGCCATGATAGTTCTTGTACATCACCCAGCTGTCGTAGAAAGCTGTGCTGCGAAAGGATTTGTGTCTAAGCAGATAGGCCAACCATGTTCTCAGAAAATAATAAAGCAGTGTCATAGAACCTGTAAAATTGAATGGTACTTATCGGGGATTGGGGGATGAGACCTTGACGGGGAAGAGAGCAACGGCAAAGGGGATTGCGGCACCAACGGAATAAAGAGCTTTTGCCGGAATCCCCCTTTCGGATGCCCTGCTTCGGCTGCCGGGCAGCTAAGGTCAATCGTCGACGTGAGTCACACGGCCCTGCAAGTCGAACTGGATTTCGAGGCCATTGGTGAGTTTCACTTCGTACCCTCTGATCATCTTTTCACATTCGATAATGAGCTGTTTGGGGTAGCGGTTCACCACATAGCGGGTGATGTAGCCAGGCACCAGCGTGACGGGCAGGCCGTCGATGCACTTCATTTCTTTCCATACGCCTTTGCTGTCGAACTCGATGAGTGTGCCGTCGCTGAGGAGGACTTCATACTCTCTTCCGTCGATGAAGGCATGGTCGATGACACATGAGGGCCAGTGTTTCTGGATGAGTTCAGTGGCGGCCTTGGGCAGGCGTTCGGGATCGATGGTACGTTTGTCGGTGCTGGCCCAAAGGCTGCTGCCCATCATGACAATTGTCAAGAGTGCAAGGATGATTTTTTTCATATTGTTTGTTGTATTGAAGGGATTATTACGTGTATTAATGTGATAGGGTTGATGTTTTCTATGACGGGTGCGGAACGTGACTCCGAAGTGGGTTGTTGCTATTTATTGAACTTGAGTGGCATGGCAGTGCTTTGGGCGGCGGGCATGCCGTTGAGGAAGACATGGCGCAGCCGTGTGTGGAGGGTTTGCCCTTCGAGGGGGCTCCAACCGCACTTGTAGAGGAGTGTCTGGGGCGTTACGGTGTATTCGCCGGGTTCGAGGATGGCCAGGTCAGCCCAGTAGCCCGGACGGAGGTAGCCACGCTCGGCGATGCCGAAGATCTCAGCGGGGTTGTGACACATCTTGTAGACAAGCAGGGGTAGCCATTCGTGCAACACCTCGTCGTGGTCGGGACGCTGGGTGGCGGCCGGGTTGAAGAAGCCTTCCACCATCATCTGCAGCGAGTGCTGGATGCTGGGTATGCCGCCCGGAGCATCGAAATAGCGCTGTTGCTTCTCGGCCAGCGTGTGGGGAGCATGGTCGGTGGCGATGGTGTCAAGGAGGCCGTCGAAGAGTCCGCCCCACAGGGCCAGACGGTCTTCGTTGCTTTTGATAGCGGGATTGCATTTTATGCGGTTGCCCAGCTCGGCATAGTCGCGGTCGTCGAACCACAGGTGGTTGGGGGTAACCTCGGCGGTGATCAGTTTTTGCTGCAACGGCATGTTGCTGAAGAGGGAAAGCTCGGTGGCGGTGCTGACATGGGCTATGTGCAGACGGGTGCCATACTTGCGGGCGCGCTCAACGGCTTTGTAGGTGGAGACGAAACAGGCCTCGCGGCTGCGGATTTTGGGATGGAGTGCCGCAGTTTCGCCCTCTTGGCCAGCAAACTCCATCTTGTAGTTGCGCAGGTTGGCTTGGATGATGCATTCTTCTTCGCAATGGGCCACTATGAGTTTATGGCTTTCGGAAAAAAGTTTGTCGAGCCTTTCGGCGTTGTTGACAAGCATGTTGCCCGTACTACTGCCAAGGAATAGCTTGATGGCGGCATAGCGCAAGGGGTCGATGGCAAGCAGTTGGTCAATATTGTCGTTGGTGGCGCCTAACATGAAAGCGTAGTTCACAGCGCTACGGCTGCGGGCTATCTCTTCTTTTGCTTCGAGCTCGGCGAGGGAGGTGGTTTGCGGCGACGTGTTGGGCATATCAATCACCGAGGTCACTCCGCCGGCCAAGGCGGCACGGCTTTCGGTGGCGAAATCGGCTTTGGCCGGGAATCCGGGGTCACGGAAATGGACGTGGGTGTCAATCACGCCGGGGATGATATAGCATCCCTCGGCCTCGAAGACTTGAGGTTTGCGCAGTTTGGTGGCGTCCTGGACCAAGCGCCCTTCGTGGATGAAGAGGTCGCCTTTGGTCATGGTGCCCTCGTTCACGATGATTCCGTTCTTGATGATATAGTCCATCGGGTTGAAAAGCGATAGTTGGAAGTTGAGTGTCAGAACTTTTTCCTGGCACCCCACTGGCGGGCTGCCACATAGGCATCGGCAGAGTTGTTATAGATGGGTTTCACCACAAATTGGCCGGTGTGGTCAATACATCCCCAACGGCCCTCCTCCTTGGCCGGAGCCACGCGGTTGTTCCAAGTGTTGATGAAAGGCTTGGCATCCTCCAGACGGGGCAGGATGACCCATTCGCCTTCGAAATCGACGTAGCCCCAGTGGCCAGTTTTGGGGTCTTGAATGGGGTAGAGCCAGTGTCCCAGCTCGGCCTCTTCAATGCCTTTCTGGTTATCGTCCCACTCCTTGCCGGCTTTGGCGGCCTCACTGCTGAGGGTGAAAACGGGTTTGGAGAGTAGACGACCATCCTCATGGATGCTGGCCCAGAAGCCGTTCTCGCACTTGGCGGTGGCAAAGAGACCTGTATCGTTGGGGAAACGCGACACCTCGAGGAATGTGGGCTGGATGGCCCAGGTGCCGTCGGGCTTGACCCAACCCCACAGGTTGGTGTCGGTACGCATCTCGGGCAGACGCCATCCGTCGAGGTCGCGGCCATGCTCTATTTGCGAAAGAGCGTAGACGCAGTCGGACTCGCGGCTGAAGATGAAGTCGCTGATCACATTGCCATTGCGGTCAATATTGCCCCAACGGCCCCCTTTCAGGGCCTGGGTATAGATGTAGTTGTGCTCACCTGCAAACTGACGAATCATGGCATACTGCGGCTGCACCACCCAACGACCCAGGTAGTTGACTATGCCCCACTGGTTCTCGTTGCGGGGATTGGTGACGGCGATGCGCCATGTGTCGTAGTGACGGCCTACTATCCATTGGTGTCCGGCCTCGGTGGCATCTTCCATGTTCTCAAAGATATTGTTGATTATCAAGATACCTTTGGCGTCGATACAACCCCAACGGCCGTCCATTTTGACGGGGGCAAAACTCATGGGGTCGGTGCCATAGTAACGTCCCGCCCCTTCGTAGGAGGGCTCGAACTTCCATTGTCCATAGTAGTTGACAAAGCCCCATTTGTGGTCGGCGGGATTCTCGGCAGGATAAATCCATTTGCCGGGTTCGTCGGCGGTATACCATTGGTCGCCAGCCTCCTGAGCCTCCTCCTGGGTGCGGAAGATGTTGCGGACAATCATGTTGCCAGCCTCATCGATGCAACCCCAGCGGCCATCATATTTGACTACGGCAAATTTACGGTCTTGATGCTGAAAGGCAAAGGCCACTTGATACTTGGGGGGTATCTGCCAGATGCCATTACTGTTTTTGTAGCCATACTTCATGCCGATGTCGTCAAAGGCCAGCGTTTGTGCCAATACGTTGCCTGTCAGCATGAATGCGGTTGTTAAAATCAAGATGTATCGTTTCATATTAGTGCTATTTTCGAAATTGCAAAGATACAATTTTTTTTTTGAATATTGAAAAATATATATCACCCTGCTTGGAAGGACACTAATCTTGCCTCGTTGCGGGCTGCTGAAAAAGGAGATTTCTCCATAATATCACAAACATCAAACGACATGGTTTTTCTGTTTTCCCCATTAGTATGCGACGGGAAACAGAACTTGCAACAGGGGTGGCAAAAAGAATCACTGGTGAGCCGCCAAGGCATGGTAACGCCGCGAATACCATGTCTGCACCAGGAACACCAACCCTATCGCAACTCCGGCCATATAGGGGGCTGTCGCGAACGGAATCAGCCGGCACAGCGGTGTGACGATGAGCGGCGAGAGGAACTGGCCCAGATAGAGGGCGGCCGATATGAGGGGCATGACAGTAGTGGCGGCGTCTTTTCCTCCCTTGATGGAGGCGATAGTGTTGAGGTACGGCACCCCTACCCCATTGGCCACCCCTATCAACGCCGACCCGGCCACAAGAAAAGGCATTGCCGTACCCATTGCCAGAATGGCATATCCCGTCATGAACCCCAGCGGGGCGATATACTTGACCCGACGGGGCATCCGTCTCATCAGAGCGCCAAAGCCCAGCCCAATGGCAAAGGCCACAACGTCGAGCCCCACCATGATGAGGGTGACTGTAGGGCTGTCGATGGTCCCGTTTTGGGAGGCGATGATGGCAAAGTTGGTGGGATAGATGAAGAAGAGAACCATGACCAGCAGCATTCCCACCACCGACGGAGCAAAACGCAGCAACGACCTCACGGGATGCCCCTCGCGCTTGCGCGCTCGGGTCGTGCCGGTCTCACTTTCATAATAATCGGGCGAATGGTCGCGCGATAGGTCGGTGTTGAGCCGTATATTGGGCAAAAACAGAACCACCAACACCAATGCCGGCAGCGCCAGCAGATATACGAGGAAAGCATAATTCCACCCCATGGCGGCCAGCATGCCGCTCAGCAGTGTGGCCACCACGCCACCCATCTGATTCATTGCAGCGGAAAGACCCATCAGCCGCGCCTGCTCCTGGGGCGGGAAAAAGTAGGCCAGCAGCCCCGTGGAAAGCGGCATGACCATGCCGACACTCACACCCAGCAAGGCACGCGAGGCCAGCAGCAGCCAGATGTTGTCGATAAAGAAAGCTCCCGCACCCGCCAGCACGTAGAGACACAAGCCCGCGGTGGCCAATGTGCGGGTCTTCATCCATCGGCAGAGACTGCTGAATGCCAGATTGGTGGCCACGATAAACAGAGCGGGCAGACTGACAATGAGCTGTACGGTGAGACTGCCATAAGAGGCAAAATGGTTGTGGATTTCACCCAAAGCGGGTGCCATGGCTGCTCCAGCCATTACGGTCAGCAGCGAAATGGACAATACGGTGTAGGTAAGCCTACTGTTGGTTGCTTTTTTCATAGCGGTAAGTATTAAATAAAATCGGGGGAGTTGTCGGCTCTACCAAGCCGCCTAATCGCCATCAGTCCACAACACTATCGTCGGTAGGCCTTGGCAATTTTGCGCTGCAAAGATACGAAAAAAAAGCCACCTGACACTTTTTTTCTTCTCAGAAAGGGGAAAAAAAGAAAGCCCGTCGCTGGTGATGAGACGGAAAAGTGGGGGAACAAAATAGGAGCCAACACCAGACTAAGAACCCGGCGGACAGGGAGGCAAAAGGAAAGGTCTTCCACTTTTGTACAGGTGCTGTACAGTGGAAGACCTACATGTTGATTCTATTTCTTTTTCTTACGAGTGTCGAAATAGAGCATACCGGCTGTCCAAAGGGCGGCACAGATGAGTGCCCACAGCGCGCCGCTCATAGGCTGAAGAAGAGTTGGCGATGGCCATTCCAGTCTATCATCAGCTGACGGAAGTCGGAATAGTCGGCACGGGTGATGAGGGCCTTGCGCAGCCGCAGACTGCGGGTGACGAGCAGACGGCGGCCTTTTTGCTTGACGATAATGCTGATGCTGCCCACATTGCGGTTATACTCGATGTTGACATCGCCGCCTATGAGTTTAGCCCCTTTGGGGAGTTCCATTGTGTAGTGGTAGAACTCTGTGGTGGCTCGGGTCTGGAGGTCGGAAGTGCGGGAGGCGTTGAGGCGGGCGGGGTCTATCTTTATGCCGCCTTGCTCAACAGGAAGGTCTATGCGGACATAGTTGTCTACAATGGTGTCGGGCTTCCACTCGATGGTGCGGTCCACATAGATGGGGGCCGAGGCCACGGCGGCGGCATCCGCCTGCTCCCTCTCGGTGAGGAGCGGGGCTTTGTCGGTGGCGGAAAGACGATAAGTCAGCCCTTCGACTACCACCTCCACCTGTAGGGGACGGTCGCCGAAGACATTCAGGCTGTTGTCCACGATGGTGGCACGGAAACCGGCTTGGTTGAGGAGCGCGGCCAGCAGACCGGTCTTGTCGATAGCGGTGCCGCAGTTGGAGGAGAACACCTGAGCGGCGGGAGTCATGGCATAGTCTACCCGTGCCGGGTCAACGGGATTGAGGGTCACGTAGTCCACCACCCAGTCGCGGATGGCGGCGGCGTATTCCTTACTGCTGGAGCTTTGCAGCGAGGCGAGCAAGGTGGCAGCCTGGGGCAGGGATTGCTCGGCGGTGTAGACGGGTTTCTGGCCAAGCTGGAACTCGACATCATAGGCCTTCTGGGCAGGCATATAGGGGTCATTGACAGTCTGGGCAAGGTTGTTGTGAACCTCGGTGTGCCCATCGGCATAGCGGACTTCGAACCGTTTCACAGGGCAGTCCTGATTGAGGTTGAAACGCTCAACCAAGAATGAGGAACGGCGGCGGAGGGTGTAGTCAAGCACGATGGTGCAGTTATACTCCAGCGCCGTGTGCACGATGGCCATCTCGGTGATATGGTTGAGGCGGCCGCAGTTGACACACTCCGAGGGCAGCTGCTTGATGAAAGCGTTGGCAGGGGTGTTCACCTTCGTGCCGTCAGGGCGGACGGTGTAGCACTCATTGATGGTGAGACTTTCGAAGTCGGGGTTATAGGTGATGAAGGTCTCGCCTTTGTCGGCATAGGCAGTGATGGCGCGGTTGCGCAGCAGCACTATTTCCTTGCGGAAACGCAATTCCATCACGCTGTCGCCGATGGTTCTGTAGCTACGACGGATAAGATTATACTCGGCATCGGGCTGACGGGTCTGTCCAAAGGACGCTGCGACCGTGAGCAGCATTATGGCGGAAAGAACTATTTTTTTCATAAGAAGCTCTCTTTATTTAATCATTACTTTATTTTGTGAGGATTACAGGTGTCTGGGCCAGTTTCTTTTGGTTGGCCACGGTCTGGCGGAAGAAGGGCCAATCGTTGACATCATAGACCCGCTTGCCCAACAGGGCGCTCTCGGCAAAGGTGAGGGTGTTACCTTCCATCCAGTACTGACAGCCGAAGCTGGCAGCGGGGTTGGCCACGCCGTTCACGAAGGGGAAATGCAGGCGCTTGTATTCGGCCGGGAGGGTGACGGTCTCCTTGATCTCAACCAGTCGCGAACAGGCATCGGCAAAAGGCTGTGTGCGTGTTTCGGGGGTCACGTCAAAACTGAGGTGGCTCATGGCGCGACTGAAGAAGTTGCGGGCTGAGAGCGGGGTGAAGACCAGCGTGTTCTTGTCGAGCACTGCATAGTGGGGAATGGAGAAGTGATAGGTGATGGTGACGGGCTGATCGAGGTAGCGGTCGTTATCCGTGTGCTGTATTTTGGTGATGCGCGCAGCGGGTGCTATCTTGAGCAGTTCCAGCTCCATGTTGCGCATCCACTCGGCTGTGCGGCTGTTGAAGATGCGCCGCACGGCGGCATCGCTCTGGCCTTCGGCAGTGATGGAGATGGTGCCGTCGAGTGTGCCATCCTGCGCGATACGGGTGTTGGCATTGATGCGCACATAATGGTTTTCCGGAGCAGAGAGGGGGGTATAGGCCAGGTCCGCGCCTTGGGGCAGGCCAATCAGATAGCCCTGCTGCTGTTCGGCGCTGGACCACAGCTCGCGGACATTGGGCACCCACGTGGGGTCGAGCATTTCGAAGGTCCCGTCGCGGTGCTGAACGGCACACACACTATGGTTGAACTGGTCGGCCGGTATCCGGTCAATCCTTTCGTGCGCCATGGTCATTGCCGCATAGGCGTTGAATCCAGCGGCCCGGAGCATAGTGACCAGCATCCCTGCCTTGTCTTTACACACTCCGCAGCGGTCGGTGAAATTCATCTCTGCATTATGGAGCGTATAGCCTTCGCCTTGCCCCATACTGATGCCGGCATAACGGATATTGTCCGCCACCCAGTGGGTGAGAATGGCTATGCTGTCCTGCTCGCTTTTGGCGGTACGGAGCAGTTCGTTGACCTTGGCTTGCACCTCCGGGGTGGGGACAAAACTGCCGTAATCCTCGTTCACACCATAGAACCACATCGACTTGGCCTGCCAGTCGGGACTGGTGCTGAGCAGTAGTTTGGGCTGTATGTCATTGTTGGCCAAAGTGTGGGGTTCGGGCTTCAGGGGCACGATGTCGTCTTTCGTGAAGGTATAGACCGTGCGGTCGTCCTGTATGGCGGTGTCAATCCTGACTCCGCAGCCGGGTTCTGCATAGCAGTTGTACAGTTCGAAACGCAGATTCTTTTCGGTCGGCACAGACACCTGATACACTTTCTTGCCGACGGGGACAGTGCTCCAGAAAGGCACTATGTCGTAGAAATGTCCACGCATAGGGGGAATATACTTCTCGTCATCGTCCTGGCCCAAAAGAGCATACGTGAACCCCTTGCGGTAGGTCACCGTCTCCACCTCATCGCCTGGGTCGAGGTGGCCAATCTGCACCATCTTCTGGCTTGCGCCCCAGTAAATGAGCCGTGCGGGTGCCACATAGTCATACACGCGCAGCAACACATCCTCGGTGGTGCCATCGCTGTGGTGCAGCAACACCTGACGGAACTCCACGTAGGCCGAAAGGGGGTCATAGTCGATTTTGACCGTGGCAAGATCCTTACACCCGGCAAAGTCGTTGGCACGCACTCGCTGATGATTGATAACATGTGACAGACCCGACTGCTCCATCACCACCGATGTGCTGTCGTAAAGGACTGTTTTGTGCTGAGCCGCCAAAGGCAGGGCCAAAGCGGTCAACACTGCTGAAATGAGTAGGCTTTTGTGCTTCATGTTGAATGATATTTTCGCTCTATTTTGAAAGTGCAAAGATACACTTTTTTTGTGGAATGGGGAGTCCTTAGTGCATATTAAAATAAAAAAATGTATTTTTGCATCGTGGTTATGAAACGCCTCACACTGTCAATATTGCTGTCATTCACGTTCTTCCTCTCTGTTATGGGGCAAGAGCCTGCTCCCATTCAGCGTCTCGACAGCGTCGCCGCCACGCCTGTGCGCAAACCCTCCGCCCTCGTCCGCGCCTGGAACTGGTTCAGCCGTTGGCGCGACAAGGCCCAGCTCAGCGGCTACGAACCCGGCTATGTGGGCTATCCCAAAGGTCTCCCCTGGGTGGCCGGACTCTATGGCTACATGGCCCTGACCAATGTCGACATGCACCTGCCCGACCTCACCGACGGCAGCTATTTTGATGTCTACAACACCACTGGCCTCTCGTCCAAACTCTCCGCCGGCATCTACTACACGGGCTGGGGCATCAGTTTCGGCCCTCGGCTCAGCAACAAGTCCAACTTCTACTTCGACTTCTCCTCCTACGGACGCGTGTTCGGTTTCGACATCAAGCTGGACAACTACAAAAACCTCCACAGCCGCATTAAATGGGAGACCCCTGATGTCAACACCCCTCTGGACGGGACGCTCCGAGGGTTGATGGGACCCGAAATGCTACTGCTGAAACTGAACACCTATTTTGTCTTCAACGCCCGCAAATTCTCCTACGCCTCCGCCCTCTCGCAAACCACCTGGCAGCGACGCAGTGCCGGGAGCTTGATTGCCGGCCTCACCTACACAGCACTCTACACGGGCTACGACGACGAATTCTTCAAACAGATGAACATCTCCCATCCCTACTATGCCGACACCCTTCATTTTCTGAGCCACAACATGCTGGCCGGTATCGGCTATGCCTACAACAAAGTATGGAAAGATGGCAGATGGATGCTCCACGCCTCGCTGCTCCCCATGGTGCGGTGGTCCTTCTACAATTCAATCGACATCACCCCCCACGGCGACCTTTCCGACTGGCCCGAACAATACCGCCAGCGCTACGAGCAAAAAGCCTCCGAACTGAAGTTGAACGCCGCCGCTCAACGGGTCTCGCTGGCCGCCATAGCCCGGGTGGCCGCCTTCTGGAACATCAGCACCCGCTGGGTGGCCGGGGCCACATGCACCGTCTCCAACTACTGGGGTGGCTACCGCGACGGCATCAAGCTCACCAACTTCGATGCCATCTCTATGATTTACGGGGCTTACAGGTTTTAACTGCCTCGGTTCTCCCCCACCCAACGACGGTCATTCAGCACGTACAGCCTTCCCGCTCCCACGGCGCAACTGCGACAACAGGCGGATCAGCAATATCAGCCCCACGGGCAGCAACGCCGCGTTGAGCCGCTGGGGCAAAGGCGCCAACGTCATCACCATAGCATAAAGCAGCATCACAACCTGCACCATCACCACCCACCGGTTGCTCTTCTCGGCGCGGATGGCAAAATAGATAAACAAAGGCGAGGCCCACAGCACATTAAGATTCAGCTTTGTGCAATAGTGGTCGGTGCCGAACCACAAAAACAGCGCAAGCACCGACAGCAGCGACACAACGGTGAACAGCACACGGTCCATCCAGCGCAGATTCCACCCTTTGCGCCATTCGGCAAAAGTCAGCGCCAGCACAGCCAGGAATGCAATCCAAAACACCAGCGTGGGCGACACACTGCGGGCTGCCGCCTTCCGGGTGTCTTGCAGCAGCTGCACCGTCGGCTCGGCCACACGCTCGTGGCTCTCGGCCCGCGTCAGCGTGTCGAACTGCCCCATCATCATCAAAGGCGAGAACATATACTCATAGTTGCTGCATCGCTGATCGCAGCGCACACCTAAAGCCATGTCGATAGCTAAGCGCCACCATAGCAGCGTCCCCTCCGTCGACTGGTAGAGAATGTCGCGGTAACTCATGTTCGTGTCCTCGCGCCGCTCGGGGCTCAGCCGGTCGTGACCCAAACTGGCATCCACCATGTCGCGCACCCGCGTGGCACAGTTGTCGCGGAAAAAGTCATACATATAGTAGCGATACTCAGGCAGGTAGTTCGTCTCCAGCATCAAGTAGAGGTTATTCACCTCCTGTGCCGAAAGCCTGAGCCGCTGCTCCCACACCGCGCGCTGCTCAAAGAAATACTCCTCCATGAAAGATTCAAAAGGGTAGCGGCTCAAGCAGTAGTTGAGCTTGCCGCGGGCAAACGACCAATAGAAATGGGGCGCGTCGAAATCGAAGGTGCCGTAATTATACACCATATCCAGCCCCCTGGCAGGGTCGCACACCCTTATGGCCGAATGGCCAAAAGCCGTATAGAACTCATCGCCGGCCCCGCAGGTCAGCACACTGGCATAGGCCGAATCCGACAGCGGACGCTCCGCCTGGTCCTCAGCCCCTGCCATCCAGGGCAGCACCACAGCCAGCGCCACCCACAAAAACTTCTTCATCATAGTCATTCCTCAAACTTAAACATCAATTATGCGACAAGTGAACATCCACCTGCGGGAAAGGTATTGAGATATCGTTGCGACGCAGGGCGTTATACACATTCTCGCGGATGCGCATCCACACCGTCCAGTAGTCGTCGGTCTTTACCCACATCCACATCGAGAGGTCCACCGAACTCTCCCCCAGCTCGCTCACCGCCACCACCGGGGGCTTAGGCTCGTGCAGCACCAGCGGGTCGTCGTTAATCACCTGCATCAGCACCTCGCGCGCCTTCTGCAAGTCCGACCCATACGCAACACTGGCCACCACATCCAGCCGAATCATATCTTCCTTGGTGTGGTTGATAAGGCTCTTGTTCGACAGCTCGCTGTTCGGTATCACTATCGTGCGGCCGTTGAACGGGCGCATCACCGTGTGGAAAATCCTGATTTCCTGTATATAGCCTTTAAAGTTGCCACACTCTATATAGTCTCCCACCTTGAAAGGCTTCATCAGCAATATGATCACCCCGCCGGCGAAGTTTTGCAGTGTGCCCTGCAACGCCATACCGATGGCCAGGCCCATGGCACCCAACAAGGCAATGAACGACGTGGCTTTAATCCCCACCACATCCATCGCCATGATGATAATCATGGCCTTCAGCAGCACATCCACCAGCGACCCCAAGAAACTCTTCAGCGACGGCTCGGCATTGCGGCGGTCCAACCCCCGCACTATCACCTTGCGCAGCAGCTTGGCCAGCCTCATGCCCACCCACAAAATCAGGATGGCAATCAGAAGCTTGGGCACAAAACTCACCGTCATCTCCGTCAACGCCCTCAAACCATCTTTCACAAGCGTGTTCTCGCCCGTCACCACATCCTTCAAATCGGACAGATTCATGTTCTTCAGGCTGTCCGAAATGGTCTGCGTGATGCTATCGGTGGCTTTCAGATTCTGGCCAAACTCGTCGGGCGGCAACTCAGGGGGGGTGCCCTTGCCCATAGCGGCTGCCGTAAGCAGCGAAGTCTCTTTCTCGTCTATTAAAAGCATTTTCATTACAATTTCACCGTATTAACGGCCATCCGCGCAAAAAAGTATTCCATACCAGAAAAAAACCGTATCTTTGCCACCCGAATCAAAAGCTCCCAACTATGGTTATCGATTTTGAAAACATTGAATTAAACCCGCAGCCCCACTTCAAAGGGGGCGAAGGTGTGGCCCAGATGCGCACCTATTTCGACGGAACCAACAAAATCATGCGTGGCCGCCTCGACCCCGGCTCCACCATCGGCTACCACCTCCACGACACCAGCAGCGAAATCATCTTCATCGTCAGCGGACAGGCTCGCTGCCTCTACGACGAGGGCCATGAGCTGCTCGGCCCCGGCCAGTGCCACTACTGCCCCAAAGGCCACAGCCACAGCCTTATCAACGCCTCGCCCTCCGAGCCGCTGGTGTATCTTGCCGTCGTGGCCGAACAATAACCCCAACCGCACACAACTTCAAATCCACTGCATAATGAAAAAAATCACACCCATCCTCATCGCGGCCACACTCCTCGTTGCAGCCTGCCGCCAACCCCAACCCCAGCCCGAAGCCCTCGCCCCGCTGCCCATCCACACCCTGCACGGGCACAGCACCTTCGAACTCACCACCCGCGACACCGTCCCCTTTGTCGGCGACACTTACCTCGATGTCGACAACGAGTTCACGCTCCATTGGCCCTCGCTCGACTCCTTCCCGACGGCCACCTGCCGCGCCCTGATCCGCATGGCCTTCGACGACAGCACCTCC
>DEKU01000018.1:34714-73844 GCA_002354035.1 Bacteroidales bacterium UBA2714 | reverse complement strand
CCCTGCAGCCACAACTTCGGCGAGGTCTCCGCAGACTCCGTACACGTCACACTCGTCGCCTACAACGACCTCGAATGCTCCGACACCCTCAATTTCGCCCTCCCCGTCACCCAGTTCACCTTCTACGCTCCCAACATCTTCACCCCCGAACGCCCCGACAACAACCTCTTCCGCATCTTCACCGCCAACGAGCAGCAGAACTTCTCCGTCTTCATCTACGACCGTATGGGACGCGAGGTCTTCTCCTCCGACGACCTCCACTTCACCTGGGACGGCAACACCCCTCAGGGCGTCAAATGCCCTCAAGGCTCCTATGCCTATGTCATCCAGTACCGCCGTCCCGGCACCGAGGACATCGTAACCCAGAAAGGCACCGTCACCCTGCTCAGATAACACTTTATCCTTCAAAGCCTCACCCATATTAACGCCAACGACATACTAAAGAAATACTGGGGCCACACCTCCTTTCGTCCCCTGCAGGAAGAGATTATCCAATCCGTCCTGCAGGGGCACGACTCTTTAGTCCTCCTCCCCACAGGTGGCGGCAAATCCATCTGCTACCAAATACCGGCCCTCATGCTCGACGGCCTCTGTCTGGTCGTCACCCCCCTCATCTCGCTCATGAAAGACCAAGTGCAACAACTCCGCGACCGTCATATCAAGGCCGCCTGTCTCTATTCCGGTCTTTCCTCCTCCGAGCAGGAAATCATCTTCAACCAGTGCATACACGGCAAAATAAAACTACTGTACGTCTCTCCCGAGAGGCTCAAACAGCGGGTTTTTATCGAGCATTTCCGTCAGATGCACATATCCCTCATAGCCGTCGACGAAGCTCACTGCATCTCTCAATGGGGATATGACTTCAGACCGCCTTACCTCGACATTGCACGGATTCGCATCTACCACGATCAGGCACCCATCATAGCCCTCACCGCCACCGCCACCCCGGATGTGGTGGCCGACATCCAGCGCCAACTGCTCTTCCGCTCGGGCAGCCGCCTGTTTCAATCCAGTTTCTATCGTCACAACTTAGCCTACATGGTGTTTCGCGAAGACGACAAGGAAGGGCGCATGCTGCGCATAGCCCGCCGCATTGGCGGCTGCGGCATTGTCTATGTCCGCAACCGGCGGCGCACCCGCCAGATTGCCGAGCATCTGGTCCACCACGGCATCCCCGCCGCCTACTACCACGCCGGTCTCGACCCCAAGGAACGCGACCTGGCCCAACTCCGTTGGATCAACGGCGAGGTACCCGTCATCGTGGCCACCAATGCCTTTGGCATGGGCATCGACAAACCCGATGTGCGCTTTGTCATCCATCTCGACATCCCTTCCACCATCGAGGCCTACTTCCAAGAGGCCGGACGGGCTGGGCGCGACGGCAACCAGTCCTATGCCGTGATGCTCTACAACGACAACGACATCACCAACCTCCACACCAGCTTCAACTCCTCCTACCCCACTCCCGACTACATCTCCAATGTCTACCGCGCACTCTGCAACTATTATCAACTCCCCATCGGCTCGGGCGAGGACTCCCAATTCGACTTCGACATCGAAGCCATTTGCAACACCTACCGTTTCAAGCTTGTCGACTTCTACAATGCCGCACGTTTCCTCGAACGCGAAGGTCTCATCGCCATCCCCGACCGCACCGAGGCCGAGTCGCGGCTCCACATTCCCGTCTCGCGCGACGAGATCTACCGTTTCCAAGTCTCCCAGCCAGCACGCTATGCCGACCTCCTCACCCTCATACTACGCATGTATGGGGGGCTCTTTTCCGATTTCACCCCCATCTCCGAGCGGGCTTTAGCCCGTCGGCTCAACCTCGACGAGGAGCTGGTGACCAAAATGCTCCACCACATGGAAGCTCTCAAAATCATCAACTACAAAGCCAAATCCTCCCAACCCCAAATCATCTTCACCGCTCCCCGCGTAGATGTAAAACAACTGCCCCTGACCGAAAGCCACTACAACAGCCTCAAACGACGAGCCACACAGCGGCTCGAGGCCATGGTGCAGTATCTCAACTCCGACACATGCCGCAGCATTGCCCTGCTGCGATATTTTGGCGAACACAGCGATACCCCGTGCGGCCAATGCGACCACTGTCTGCAGCACGCACACAAGGACTCCGAGGCTGACACCTCTGCCCGCCTTGCAAGCCAAATCATAGACCTTCTGAAACAACAGCCCCTACGGGCCGACCAGATAATGGAAAAAATACCCCAGATTGACGAGCGTACCCTACGCCAACTGCTCCGCACCCTCGTGGACCAGCGTGCCGTGGCCATTAACCAGGAGCTCCAGTTCTTTGTATAGCCGCGCCACCGGCAACCCCATCACATTATAGAAACAGCCTTCTATTCGCTCTATACCCACCATGCCTATCCACTCCTGTATGCCGTAAGCCCCAGCCTTGTCGTAGGGCTTATACACATCCACATAAAAGCTCATCTCCCTTTCGGTCAACGTCCTGAACGCCACATCGGTCTTTTCGGTGAAGGAAACCCTGTTGCTGATTCCGCGCAGCGTAACGCCAGTATATACCTGATGCACTTTACCCGACAAGGCCCTAAGCATCTCCAAGGCCTCTTCGCGGCTGTGGGGTTTGCCCAACACCACATCCTCATGCACCACCACCGTGTCCGCGGTCACCAGCACCTCATTGGCAGCCAGTTCTCCGCCATAGCCTTCGGCCTTTTTGCGCGAAAGGGTCTCGGCCACCTTGCAGGCCTCCACCGCATGGTCCACCGTCTCCTCCACCTCAATATCCACAATCCTGCATGGCAGTCCCAGCTGCCCCAGTAATTCGCGACGGCGTGGCGATTTCGACCCCAGCAACAGCCTGCAGTCCATCCATCCAATCTCCGCACCGTTCCCCTTCACTCCAAAAGTCATAATCTTAACGTTTCTGTTCCTTCTTGACAGTGTTGTCCTGCATCGAAGTCATCTGGCCATCCTTAAACTCGGCCACCACACCCTCACGGCCATATTTGTCATACCAAATCCATTTGCCCTCCTTCTTACCGTGTACAAAAGTACCCGTCTCCTCGGGCGTTCCGGCGGTATTGTAACGCTCATATTTCCCGTGGCGCTCGCCATTCACATAGTTCTCGGCAATCTCCACCTTCCCGTTGGGATGGAAACGCACCGTCTTGCCATGCTGCAAATCGTCATGATAGTTCATCTCATAGCGCAGGCTGCCATCATCGTAAACCCCACGCCATAAACCCTCTTTCTTTCCGTTATGGAAACTGCCGGTGTAGTCCACCTTACCGTCTTCATACCAAGCCGTCCAGGTGCCTTCTTCCTTGTCGTTCACATACTGGCCCTCGTGCAGCTTCTGGCCACTCTCGTACCATGTAGTCCAAAGGCCCTGCTTGTAGCCTTTGCTGTATTTCCCTTCGCGCCATTTCTCTCCCGTCTCGTAATAATAAGTCCACACACCGGTCTCGTTGCCAGCCGAATAATGTCCGCGGATGCCCACCTTGCCGTTGGTGCGCCAATAGAACACCCACTCGCCCTCTTGTTCGCCTCTCACCAGCTGACCCTCTTGGTCCTTCATGCCAGTGGGAGTCCACCAAGTGGCGGGGCCTTCCAACTCATCGTCGACGTATGTGCCCTCAAACTTCAGCTTCCCATTCTCGTGCCATTCGCGGGTCTTGCCCTCGCGCACTCCGTCCACATAAGGCACCTCATCCTTCTTCTGGCCGTTCTCATACCACGACACAAACATCCCCTCCTTCCGGCCGTCCACCACCTTCACCTCACTCTGCGGCTTGCCACTGGCGTACCACGTGCGGCTCATGCCGTCACCGCTCATGACCATCTCCTCATGCTTGGTCCCGTCGTTATAGAACGTGCGCCACACACCGGTCTTATGGCCCTGGCTGTCGTATTTTCCCTGGCGGAACACCTTTCCGTTGGGGTGCCACCATGTCCAATTGCCAATATGCACACTGTCGTCATTCAACGTACCCGACACATACAGCTGGTCGGGGTGAGTGCGGTAAGCCTCCTCGTAATGAATCTGAGCCGTTGCCGTCAAAGCGCAAAGGCATAAAAAGGCTGAGATGAGTGTTCTCTTCATAGTAATAAGTTCTGTTTTATGTGTTTAATGTTCAATTCAAAAATCCAAAGCTTCCGCACCTTCTGCCTCCCGCCGGGAGAGCACAGCCGCGCAAAGCCAGCAGGAGCAGTCAGGGCTGGGTGTTCACACTCTTTTCCGAATAGATAAACACCACCCGCACCGGATTGTCGGTCGCGGTGCCGTTAAAGACGGTGTGGAACGCCGTCGACCGGCGCCCGTCTATATACAATTCCGTGCCGTAGTCGCGGCCGCTGCGCAGCAGCTCCTGCAAATGCCGCGTCACCCGCAGACGGTAGTAATTGCCCTCCTTGTGGTAGTAGCCGTCAAACCCTGCATACGTATAGGGGTTGGACAAAACATTGGCATCGGTCACCATAGTCGCCGTGCCGTCATCCTCGCGCTTGTTGGCAAGAATGCGCAACGGGCGTTGGTCGCTGGCCGCGTCGTTCACGGGCAACAGCAGCTCGGCATAATGAATCACGGCCCACGGATGCTGCTCCCTAAACTCATCGAGGAACGACTGCATATTAATCCGCACACGGGTGCCGCTCAAAGGCTCCAGATACAGCCGTTGGCTGCCCTCTATCGAGTCGGCGGTGTGGTTGGCGATAGCCTCTATCGGGCTGCCAGAATAGTCGTGCTGAAAATACATGCTGTGGCCCGTTTCTCTATTGATGGTGAAGACATACTGCAACGAGTCGGCGTTGGCCGTATGGTAGAACAGCGTCAGACGGGTCTCGCTGGCCCCGAAATCGACCGTGACCATGCGGTTCGAATTCTCGGCCAACTTCAGGCTGAAACCTTTCACAATCTTCAAAAAATCCTCGCTGCTGCACGTCTGCTTCAGCACGGGGTATATGCTCTCGCGCATACGCAGATTGATGCTGTCGGCATAGAAGGTCACCTCGTCATCGAAAAAGCACACATCGCTCTCCTGCAAACTCTCCGACGAAAGGGTGACGTGGTAGGCCGTGTCCAGCAATGTCTCTGCCAGCTGGTTGATGACAATATGCAGCTTGACGGGAGTCGAGTCCGGGACCGCTGGGTAGAGCGTGTCGATAACCAAGGTCATCACCACCGAGTCTATCACCACCTCGTCTGAGAGGCTGATGCCGTTGGAACCCGCCACACTGATTTGCGAATAGGTCACCGCACGGGCCGAGCCGAACAGAGGGTCGCGGTAGTCGCCGAAAATGCACTGGTCATACCCCGCCGTCCGCATCGAATCGTCGAAGATGGTGCATGCCGACACAAAAGCCGTGTCGCGCGTGCCGTCAAAAAGCGTATAGGGGTCCTGCAAGTCCACCCCCAGCGGGGTCGATTCCTCGGTACAGGCCGTAGGCACCGCCAGCATGGCCGCAATGCCCAACAGCAGGAAAAGTCTTCTGAAAAACATATTCAATCTTAAATGTTTATATTTCAATTCACTGCATCAAAATCCGCAGCCGGGCGGAGCGTTGCTCCGCCCGGCCCACGGCGTCTAATTATTCAAAGCGCTGCCGCACAGCGTCTCGTACATCTTGTTAATCTTGGTAAAGAACTCCGTCCGGTCAGGCACATAGTCCAGCACGTGCCGCTTGTTCTCCTTGGCGAACTGCACCAGTTCCGGATCCACATTGGGCGAGGAAATCACAATGCCGTTGGCGTATGTGATGGCGGCCTTCATCAGCGTCGGGTAGTCCAGATTCTGGTACAGGCGCAGATCTTTGGCCGTGGCCCCGTCGGCGCGCATTTTGCGCTCCATCTCCTCCGAAAACTTGCCCTCAAACCCGTCGGCCTCGAGCGAAAGCACCGTCCGTGTGCCCGAAAAGAAAGCATTCTCCTTGTTGATGCGCCGCAGATAGAAAGGCACCATGCCGCTGAACCAGCCCGAGAAATGAATCAGATGGGGCTGCCAAGCCAGCTTGCGCACCGCCTCCAGTGCTCCGCGCCCGAAAAACAAAATCCGCTCGTCGTTGGAGGGCTTCAGCACCCCCTTGTCGTCGAACGTGTCGCCATATTTCACAAAATACTCTTCATTGTCGATAAAGTAGACCTGCAACCTGGCCGTCGGGATAGAACCCACCTTGATAATCAGCTGATGGTCGCAGTTATTCACTATCAAGTTCATGCCCGAAAGGCGAATCACCTCGTGCAACTGGTGCTTGCGCTCGTTGATATCGGTGAAACGGGGCACAAACACTCTTATTTCCCGCCCCAACTCCTGCGTATACTGGGGCAGGTAACGATTCATCACCGTGGCCTCGGTCTCCTCCGAAAAAGGCATAACGCCCTGATTGATATAAAGAATTCTTCCTTTAGCCATAATTTGGAGTACAATAATTTGAGTATGCAAAGATACGGTTTTTTTTTGGATTGTAAAGAAAAAAAACGCTTTCCGGCCCTTTCGGCAGCCCGCCACAGCACAGCCCTGGACGCCTGGCCTCAACGGCTTATTAACACATTGTTAATAAAAAGTGGTGCCGAAAGTTTTGCCAGCAACCAAAAAAAATGTATTTTTGCAATATGGTACAGAATATGTCAGAAGAAGAAATGTCGCTGTTAGCCAGGGCCGAACGCTACTGCGCCAATGAAGAACAATGCCGCACTTCCGTCCGGAAGAAGCTGTGCGACTGGGGTGCCACCCCCGATGCATCGACAAAAATTGTCAATCGGCTCATCGACCAGGGGTTTATTGACGAGCGCCGCTACGCCCGTGCCTACGTCTCCGCCAAACTCCGCAACCAGAAATGGGGTCGCCTCAAAGTCATCTACCAGCTCCGTTCCAAACAGGTGCCTCCCAAATTCATCACCGAGGCGCTGGCCGAAATCCCTGACGAGGAGTACCGCAACATCCTGCTCGACGTGGCCCGCACCAAGTGGGAGACCTACGCCCCCACCGAACCCACCGCCAAACGCCGTGCCAAACTGGTCACCTTCCTGGCCTCGCGCGGCTATGAATCGCCTGAGATACAGGCCATGATTGCGGCCAACTACAGCGGCGAATAAGCGTTGCACCCGCCCGCAGTGCCCCAGCCGGCCATTCCAGCCGGCGCTTTAGTTTTGTCTGCCTCAGGGGTGCAGTTTTCGCCTGTGCCATATTTTTCGCTGATACCCCCTCACCGCCCTACCCTTTCCTCGCCTGCCATAGCGATTCTCCGCGATCCAGACCTCTCGCGAGATGCGCGCTGCCTTCGCGCATTAGCCATCTCATTTCCGCCCCTTTGCCAGCATTTATTCTCTTGCCAAGAAATAATACAGAAATAATATAGCGAATAAATACAAAATACATAGAGGAAAAGTATCGGGTCTGCGGCGGAGGCGCCACCGGCCCGCAGCCTATATGCGGCAGGATGGGGAAGGGAAACGGGGGTCAGAAGAATTTCACCACGAAGGTCTCGTTGGTTTGCAGGTTGCAGAGTTCGGAGGCGTTGGCATAGGCCATGGCCAGTTCGAGATACCCGGTGGAGGAGAGGGTGAGCATCAGTGGCACACGCAAGGGGCTGCTGTTGTCCATCTCGATATAGGAATGGACTATCTTGCTGATGCGGAATTCATGTACCAACATTTCGAAACGCCGCCCTTGGCGGAAGGCCTCGAATTCGTCGAGGGTGATATTGAGGTAGCAGTTGCCGTAGGAGTCGACATAGGCCACATGCACTTTGATGTAGTTATCGTAGGTGGAGGTGACCAGCGGAGTGGAGGGGCAGAGCTCGTCGAGGGGAAAGCCGAGCTCGTCGAGGGGAGTGCCTTGGGCCAGGAGGGCGGCCACTTTGCAAAAGAGGTCGCGGGCGGCAAAGTTTTGCGAGGGGGTGTCGAGACGGATGCCGTCGATGACCACTGCCTTGTATGGCTTGGAGCCGAAGACGGCTGCGGGCAGCCCGTTGTCGGTGCAGATGAAGAAGTGGCCTTCGCATTCCACGGCGATGAAGGGGTGCTCGGTGCTTTGCGAAGAGCAGAGGTCGATGATATGGATGGTGCCGGCCGGAAAGTCGAAGCAGCTGTGCTTGACCACGAAAGTGGCCCGGATGATTTGGTACTGCGGAATGGCATGGGTGATGTCTACCACCTGCACCCCGGGGATGTAAGAGAGGAGCTTGCCTTTGACGCTGCCGGCAAAGAAGTCGGCATAGCCCCAATCTGTGGTCAGTGTGACGATTGTTGTAGACATGGATAATGTGTTGATTATAATATTACTGGATAGCGGCGTTCCCCGCGGTTTGCCGATGCAAAGATACGAATATTTTTTTATTGCACATCGGAGCCGCCTAAAAAAAACGAGCCATACGGAGCCAATCATTTATGGGCGACGCATTTCACCCCGCTGTCGGAAGCCAGAGGGAGACGAGGGGAGGGCGGTAGGCGCGCATGGGGGCAGACCGTGGGGGGCAGCGTGGGGACGAAAAGTTCGCAGCCGCACATCGGGTTGGCATGGGTGCGCAGAGAATTGGCAGGAAGGAGGTGCGGACGGCAGGCTATCTGGCAGTGGTTGTGGGTCCAGCAGGCCTCCCTCAGCAGGGTGGTGCTGCCCGCACAAAGCCCCGCTCGGGCATGCCCTTTGACCGCAAGGCTGGCAAAATGGGGCGTGCCCGGGGGCGTGAGAACTCCGATGGTGAAAGCAAGCTTCGACATATATCTTACAAACAGTCCTCAACAGTGTTCTTTATTGCTAATGTACCTTTTATTTTCTGGGGCAATAAGTAGTACTTGGCTTGTTCCTGTGTGGCAATCCCGGTGGCATGGTCCTGGACTGATGAGGACATGGACACTTATATGGAAGAAAACGTTTATTTGGCAAAAAAAACGTATCTTTGCCAGTTGAACAATACTTGTTACAATAAAATATAGTATATATAATCAGATACTTAACACACGATATGGCATTATTATCTATACGCAATTTACACGCCTCGATTGGCGAGCGGGAGATTTTGAAGGGTGTGAACCTTGAGATTAACGCGGGCGAGGTGCATTCCATCATGGGACCCAACGGCAACGGCAAGAGCACCCTGGCCGGAGTGATAGCCGGCAACAGCAAATACACCGTCACAGAAGGCGAGGTGATATACAAAGGCAAGAACATCCTGGAGATGCCCGTGGATGTGCGAGCCTGCGAGGGTATCTTCCTTGGCTTCCAATATCCGGTGGAGATTCCCGGTGTGAGCATCACCAACTTCATGCGCACGGCTGTCAACGAGCAGCGCAAATACCGCGGTCTTGACCCCCTCTCCGGCTCGGAATTCATGAAGCTGATGGAGGAGAAGAAGAAGGTGGTGGAGATGACCACGAAACTGGCCAACCGCTCGGTGAACGAGGGCTTCAGCGGCGGCGAGAAGAAGAAGAACGAGATATTCCAGATGGCGATGCTGGACCCCACACTGGCCATCCTTGACGAGACCGACTCGGGCCTCGACATCGACGCCCTGCGCATCGTGGCAAGCGGCGTGAACAAACTTCGCCGTCCGGACAATGCCACGGTGGTTATCACTCACTATCAGCGACTGCTGGACTACATTGTGCCAGACTTTGTGCATGTGCTGTACGAGGGCCGCATAGTGAAGACCGGCCCCAAGGAGCTGGCCTTAGAGCTGGAGAAGAAAGGCTACGAATGGATTAAAGAAGAACTGGAAAGCGGGAAGTGAGCCTTATGGAGAAGTTAGTGAAAGAATTCCGCGACCTGCATCCCCGCATGAGGAAAAACGAGGTGTGGCGCAATGTGGACTTTGCCGCTTTGCTGACCGACGAGCTGAGTCTTTCGAACGGCGAGCGACAAACGTCGGAGTATCGTTGCAACATCCCCAACCTCGACACCGACCGCCTGGTGGTGGAGAACGGCTATTGCCATGAAGCCCTGCGGACGGACAGCCAGGGGGTTATCTGCGGCAGTCTGCGCGACATCAGCGGCCAGCGGGCCGACTTTGTGCGCCAGTATTTTGGCCAGTGCATTCAGCAGGAGAACCCTTACCTACAATTCAACTCCGACCACTACACCGACGGAGTGTTCATCTATGTGCCCGACGGGGTGCACGTGGAGCGGCCCATCCAGCTCCAGTCTGTCATCAATGCCGGCCACGGCCTGTTCCTGCAGGTGCGCAACCTGGTGGTGGTGGGACGCGGAAGTCATGTACGCCTGGTGCACTGCGACGACTCCTACGACAACGCCCCCGCCTTTGCCAACAATGTGACCGAACTGCATGTGGGCGCCGACTCGTATGTGGAGTACTACAAGATGCAGAACCTCAACAACAACACGGGTCTGCTGAACCATACTTATGCCACCCTGGCAAGCGGAGCCATGCTCCGGTCGGTGGCGGTAACCCTCAACGGCGGCCACATCCGCAACCACACGGAGATACGCATGATGGGCGAGCACTGCGAGGTGCAGGCCCACGGCCTTTTCCTCAACGACCAGGAGCAGCAGGTGGATAACTATATCTTTGTGGACCATGCTTTCCCCAACTGCCACAGCCGCGAACTGTATAAAGGCATCCTCGACGATGCCGCGCGCGGGACATTCAACGGCCACGTGCTGGTGCGCGATGGGGCCGTGAAGACCGAAGCCTACCAGTCCAACAACAACATTCTGCTCACCGACAAGGCCGTGATAAACACTAAGCCTTTCCTCGAAATCTACAACGACGACGTGAAATGCTCGCACGGCAGCACCATCGGGCAGCTGGACGAGCAAGCCCTCTTCTACATCCGCTCGCGCGGGGTGAGCGAACGCACTGCCCAGACCCTCCTGCTCTACGCCTTCTGCGACGAGGTGCTGCAACAAATAGAGTTCCAGCCCCTGCGCGACTCGCTGGTGGACATGGTCAAGAAACGCCTGCACGGCGAGCTGACGCTCTGCTCGGACTGCGCTCTGCATTGCGGCAGTCCCTGCAACGGCCCCGAAGCCAATTTCTATATCGACCCCTCAAAGCTCTGACCCTCCTATGCGCCCCCTGCTCGCACTCCTGCTCCTGCTGGCCCTGACGGCAACCACTGCCCAGGGCCAAAGCCGCTTGACCTACAAGATGGCCCAAGCCGACATGAGCCGGATGGAACGGGCCATACAGGACTACAACAAGGGGCGCTACCGTCCTTCCGCCGAGGAGCTACGCAAGCTTTCAGCACTCTATCCCGACAACCCCGATATCTATTTCTACCTGGGGCTCAATGCCGTGAAGCGCAACTTCAACGTGGCGGGCATACGGCGGTATTTCCCCCAAGTGCTGAAGCTCAACCCCTCCTATCCCGACGCCGTGGCGCACTACTACATGGGACTCATCCACTACACCGACGAGCAGTACGACCAAGCCGAGGAGGACTTTAAACGCTATTTCGAGCTGGCCAACAGCGCCGGCACCCCCGAGAGCGACGCCATTTACATGGAAGCCTCCAACTACCTCTACTGGACCACCTTCCTGGCCGATGCCTACCGCAACCTGGCCCCATTCAATCCCCATGTGGTGCTGGGGCTCTCCTCGGTCGAGGAGGAGGCCATGCCCTTCATCACCTGCGACGGCCACCACTGCTACCTGCTGCGTGCCACCTCCACCGCCTCCCGCGCCACGTTCTACACCCGCGAGCTGGAGCAGAAACCCTTACGGCTCTATGTCTGCTCCCGCACCGACTCCCTTTTCGGCAAGGCCAGGATGCTTCCGGCTCCCTTCAACCAAGGCGACCCCGAAGGGGGCGTGACCCTCACAGCCGACAACCGCGAACTCTATTATCCCGTCATACGACGTTTCAGGGGCTATAACAACAGCGACATCTATTTCACCCAACCCGACAGCAACGGCTGGCAACCCATTGTCAACGCTGGCGACAACGTGAACGGACCCGACACCTGGGAGTCGCAGCCCTCCGTCACCCCTGACGGCCAATGGCTCTATTTTGCCTCCAACCGCAAAGGGGGCATGGGCGGCACCGATATATGGCGCTGCCACCGCAAAGCCGACGGCAGCTGGGGCAAGGCCCAAAACCTGGGGTCGGCCGTCAACACCCCGGGCAACGAACGCTGCCCCTTTATCCACGCCGACGGCCACACCCTCTACTTCTCCTCCAACGGATGGCAGGGCTTCGGGGGCTACGACATGTATTTCATCGACCTCGACCGCCCCGAGCTCACCAAACCCGTCAACATGGGCCTCCCCCTCAACACCGAGGAGGACGACATAGCCTTCGGCATCATCGCCGACGGCACCCAAGCCTACTACGCCGGACGCACCTCCGGTCCCGACCGCATGGGAGGACAAGACATACTCATGTTCGACCTCTACCCCGCCGCGCGACCCGAAGGGATGACCCTCCTGCGCGGTGTGGTGCTGACTGCCGACGGCACCGCCGCCTCAGCCACCATCACCGTCGACCACGGATCCTCCTCCCCCGCCATCTATCATGCCGACCCCCACGGCAACTACACTATCCTCCTCTCCACCGTCAAGCCCAACACCGTCACCTTCTCGGCCCCAGGCCATAAACCCTACACCCTCCAGCTCCCCGCCGGGGCCAAATCCACCTCACTGCCCTCCACCATCAAACTGCAACGCCAATAGCCACCAAACACCCCCACCCACGACCCATGCACGACATCTGGCGCGTATTCCGATACCTCAAGTTCTACCCCTGGAACATCCTGGCCAACCTGCTGTTCAACATGCTGGCGGTGTTCTTCAACCTCTTCACCTTCGTCACCATCGTGCCATTTGTCGAACTGCTCTTCGGCACCTCCCAGCCCGCCGGTCCTCTGCCCCCCTTCGCCCTGAGCCAGGAATACCTCTCGCTCTACATGACCCACTCCCTCGCCCTCCTCAAGGCGCAACACGGCCTCTGGACCTGTCTGGTGGGCTTTGCCCTGGTCTACCTCGCCTTCTCCCTCCTCTCCAACCTCTGCCGCTATGCGGCCCAATACGTCATCAGTCCCATGCGCAACGGCATCGTCATGCGGCTGCGCAACGACATCTACCAGCGCATCACCATCCTGCCCGTCTCCTATTTCAACTCCCGCCGCCGGGGCGACATCATCAGCCGCATGTCCAACGACCTCTCCGACATCGAATGGGGAGTGCTCACCTCCATCATATCCCTTGGCAAAGACCCCGTCAACATCATCGTCTTTGCCGGAGTGCTCATCTTCATCAGTCCCCGCCTGTTCCTCTACTTCTTAGTCATCATGCCCCTGGCCGTATGGCTCATCGGTATCATAGGGCGCAGCCTCCGCCGCAGCTCCACCAAAGGGCAGGCCGAGCTGGGTCACCTCTTTGCAGTGCTCGAAGAGGCCCTCTCCGGCATCCGCACCATCAAATCCTTCAGCCAAGAACAACGCAGTGCCGACACCTTCGGCCGCGCCAACCATATCTACACCCGCCGCATGGTGCAAGTGGCCAAACGCCGCGAGCTGAGCAGCCCCCTTTCCGAAGTGCTCCTCACCGTCGGGCTGGTCTTCATCCTCATCCTGGGCGGCATGGCCGTGCTGCAAGGCGAGCTCCTCTCCTCCGTCTTCATCCTCTTCATCATCCTCTTTGCCCGCCTCATCCCCCCCGTCCAGTCCATCGTAAGGGTCTACAACAACCTGCAGCGTGCCAACGCCGCCGCCGCCCGCATCTTCGAAATCATGGACGCCGACGAGACCATCTACGAAAAGCCCGACGCCCAGCCCCTCACCGCCTTCAATCACAACATCGAATACCGCAACGTATCCTTCGCCTACCGCACCGACTCCGCAGCCGAACCCGTCTACGTGCTGCGCAACATCAACCTCACCATCCCCTGCGGCAAAACCATCGCCATCGTCGGCCCCTCGGGAGCTGGCAAAACCACCCTCGTCGACCTCCTGCCACGTTTCTACGACAGCACCGAAGGCCAGATACTCATCGACTCCATCCCCATCACCGACCTCAACATCAACAGCCTCCGCGCCATGATCGGACTCGTGTCGCAAGACTGCATCCTCTTCAACGACACCGTGGCCAACAACATAGCCTTCGGCCGCACCGACTACAGCCTCGACCGCGTGAAACAAGCCGCCACCATAGCCCATGCCGACGAATTCATCGACCAACTGCACGACGGCTACAACACCAACATCGGCGACAGCGGCATCACCCTCAGTGGCGGCCAGCGCCAACGCCTCAGCATAGCCCGTGCCGTGCTGAAAAATCCGCCCATCCTTATCCTCGACGAAGCCACCTCCGCCCTCGACACCGAAAGCGAACTTGCCGTCCAACAAGCCCTCAACCAACTCATGCAAGGGCGCACCTGCATCATCATCGCCCACCGCCTCTCCACCATCCGCAACGCCGACCACATCATCGTCATGGACCATGGCGCCATCGTGCAGCAAGGCTCCCACCAAGACCTCATGGCAGCCGGAGGCCTCTACCGCCGACTCGTCGACATGCAGTCCTTCCACTAACCCTCCCTCCCACCTGCAACTGCCCCCCAACAAAAAGTTCGACAAATCAATTTATTTTCGTATCTTTGTACCCCCAATGGAATCGAACGTAGAATATCAACCCTGTCAGGGACAAGAGTTTAAAGCCATCATGGCCACCCTGGCCCAGCATCCCCTGGCCGCAAAACTCTTCCCCCACCTCTCGGCCGAAGCCCTCCAGCAGCACTTCCTGGCCTACGACAACATACATTCATTCCAGTCCGACGCCATGTACCGCGCCTGCCAATACCTGCTGCAAAACACCGTCGCCACCTTCACCTGCACCGGGCAGGAACACCTCGACGGCCACCCCTCCCTCTTCATCTCCAACCACCGCGACATCGTAGTCGACAGCCTCCTGCTCCAATACCAACTCATCACCCTCGGCCTCGACACCACCCACATCGTCATCGGCTCCAACCTCTACGAAATGCCCCTCATGTCCCAGCTGGCCAAAGTCAACAAAATGATCGGTATACCCCGCGCCAGTGGCGGCAAAGCCTTTTACAACAGCATGATGCAACTCTCCGCCCTGCTCCGCAGCATCGTGTGCGAGCAAGGCCAGAGCGTCTGGATCGCCCAGCGCAACGGACGCACCAAAAACGGCATCGACCAGACCGAACCGGCACTCATCAAAATGATAGCCTCCACCGGCAGCGACCCCGTCACCGCGCTCCACACCATGCACATCATCCCACTCAGCATCTCCTACCAGTGGGAACCCTGCGCACCCCACAAAGCGCGCGAACTATGCCTCCGCCAGCAAGGCCCCTACACCAAAACCCCGGGCGAAGACACCCAAAGCATCCTCAATGGCCTCACCTCCTTCAAAGGCGACATACACCTCACCGTCTGCCCACCCCTCACCCTGGCCGAACTGCAAGCCACCCAAGGCCAACCCCGCGCCGTGGCCCGCCTCATCGACAGCCGCATAGCCCTCGGCTACCATCTCTTCGACAACAACACCTTCGCCGACACACTCCTCAACGGCAACCCCCTCCCCGACACCCCGGCCGCCAAACAATTCCTCCACCACCTTGACCAAGCCTGCGCCCAACACCCTGACCTCCCCAACTACCGCCAGACACTCCTCTCCATCTACGCCGGCCCCCTCCACAACCGTTAGCTTCCCCCCACCCCTACCCTATCCCCAAACCCCTGAATCCGAAAAACTGGCACCCCAGAAATCCGGAAACCCGAACAATATAACAAAAAACAGATAAACCCATCCACCAACCCCATGATAGACAAACTCGAAGCCATTTACGCCCGCTACCAAGAAATTGAGCAGCAAATGAACGACCCTCAGGTCACATCCGACATGAAACGCTACGTCAAACTCAGCAAAGACTACAAAGACCTCCAGCCCGTAGTCAAAGCCTACCACGACTACAAAGCCCTCCTCGACACCATAGCCGAGTGCAAAGAACTCCTCAGCACAGAGAAAGACGAAGAACTGCGCGAAATGGCCAAGGCCGAACTGACCGAAAGCACCGAGCGGCGCGACAAAATGGAGGAAGAAATCCGCATCCTCCTCATCCCCGCCGACCCCACCGACAGCAAAAACGCCGTAGTCGAAATCCGCGGCGGCACCGGCGGCGACGAAGCCTGCATCTTCGCAGGCGACCTCTTCCGCATGTACACCCGCTACTGCGAAAAGAAGCACTGGAAAATCGAAGTCGTCGACTTCAACGAAGGCCCCTCCGGCGGCTACAAAGACATCACCTTCAACGTCACCGGCGAGAAAGTCTACGGCCTCCTCAAATACGAAAGCGGCGTCCACCGCGTGCAGCGCGTCCCCGCCACCGAAACCCAAGGCCGCGTCCACACCTCCGCCGCCGGCGTCGTCGTTCTGCCCGAAGCCGAAGAACTCGACGTCGAACTCAACATGTCCGACGTCAAAAAAGAAACCTTCTGCGCCTCCGGTCCGGGCGGCCAGTGCGTCAACACCACCTACTCCGCCGTCCGCCTCACCCACATCCCCACCGGCATCGTCGTCTCCATGCAAGACCAAAAATCACAAATCAAAAACATGGAGAAAGCCATCTCCATCCTCCGCACCCGCCTCTACGAACGCGAATACAACAAATACATGGAAGAACTCTCCTCCAAACGCAAAACCATGGTCGCCACCGGCGACCGCAGCGAAAAAGTCCGCACCTACAACTACCCCCAAAGCCGCGTCACCGACCACCGCATAGGCTACACCATGTACAACCTCCCCGCCTTCATGGACGGCGACATCGAAGACCTCATCGACGCCCTCCAGCTGGCCGAAAACGCCGAAAAACTCAAAGAAAGCGTAGGCTGACAACACTCAGCCCTCGCCCCCCAACCCCCCAGCCGGGACGCTCACCAATATGGCCAGTGCAAGCAATCGCACTCGATGAGCGCCCCGGCTTGCTTCGTCCCCATCCTGTCGTCAGATATAGTCCACATGTTGCCAATGCGACACATTGCCTTTCAAACAGCTGTGCCCAGCCCCGCCAAAACAGCAAGTCCATTCCTTTTGCACTACTTATACACTGGATTCTTTCTATTTCATTTGCATTTTATTTCTGGTACAGAGACTAAATAGAAAACAACAAGGGTGTAAACAGAGGGAAACAAACCAAAGCAGAGACAAACAAAAAGCCGGAAGCCCCCCCATCGAAGGGGAACTTCCGACCATAAAGCACATCACGCCAGACGGTTATCCTCCTCACAAACCTGACAAATCGGACCCCCAATGTTGGTCACGTGTGTGTGTGCCCCACCCGATAAAATGGAAGCGATGAGTTCTGAATACGGATTAAGCGGAATCCCCTACGAGGAATGCTTGCTGATGGCGTGAGTGTGTCTATTAAGCGAAAAGCCCCACCGGGCTATTTTTAGAGGTTGCCAAAAAAACAGTTTTGCCACCACCGGGCGGCAAAACTGTTTCGAATTATGTAAGATAATTAGTTGGCGTTTTGAACCAGACGGACGCATATTTTGCCGGGACGGTTGCCATTGTTGAGAACGGTGCGGCACATGGACTCAACAGCAATAGAGGGGTTGCCGCTGTTGCTGTTGGGCAGACTTACATGGTAGGCCTTGCGATAGGCGAAGGTTTCGCCACTAACAGGAGTGCTTGTCCAATAGCCGTTGATTTCCTGGCTGAATCCCCAAGAGTGGTTGACATTGGCCATATAGTTCATGTGGCCACCGGCGGGAAGGAATACCACACCTTTCTTCTGGTAGTTGTTGACAAAGTCGGTGGAGGAGATAGTCTGGGGGAGCGACTGCGTGAAATCATCCGGGGCGATAATCAAGCCATTGACACCGTTGACAGAGCCGATACGGCATTTGCCACTGCGTTTGGCGTTGCTGGTGATGTTGAGGAGGTAGCTCCACTGGGTACGGCTCATGGTGAACCAGGTGCCGGTGCAGTGGGAGTTGGCGTTCAGCTTGCTGCCATAGAAGGTACCCCAGTCGTTGAATTGGTCGTAACCAATGGTGACACTGGTGGAGGAGGCGTCGGCACGATTGTAGCCAGGAATAGAGCCTGTGCCCCAGCCGAAGAGGTCAATCCATACATTGGTGTTGGGAACGGCACGGGTTATGCCAATATATTTACTTTCTTTACGATTGTTGGACAATTTACGGTCCCACTGGTTGGGGGAGAAGCGAGCGCAGTCGGCTGCATCGTCGGTGTAGAAGTTGCCCATATCACCTCCCCAGTTGGCGACGCTGCCGTAGTCGCTACGGTTGAAATACTCGAAGTTGCCGGGCGAGAAGTAGACTTGGCTGTTGGCTGAGACGGAGAATTTGTGGGCGCACTTGATGGGGTAGAAAACGCTTTTCTGCATGGTGACGGCTCTTGCCATGGCCTTGGTGAAGGTCTTGCCGGTGATGGTGAGCTTGTGGCTGCCGGCGGGCAGGGGGACGTACATGACGGAGGCCCAGTTGGGGTTGGCGATGGTGAGGGTCTTGTTGGCCGAAGTGGCGGCGGGAGCGGTGACGGTCCATTCGCCATCGGCATAGGTGGCGGAGAACTCACCGGCGAGGGCGGTGTTCTCGGAGGTGATGGTCACCTCGGAGGGGATGACTACGAACTCCAGCTTCAGCAGGGTGAAGATGTTGGTGTATTGGATAGTGTGCATGGCATCGGGGGCGATGTAGGCACACTGACCCACCATGGGAGCCTGCAGCTGGTTTTCGCTGTAGGAGAAGGAGGTGAGCATGGTGAACGTGTAGACGTTGGTGCCGTTGAAACTGGGGTTGGTGGCACGGCCTGCATAGAAGGAGTAGAACATTTTGTTGACAGGGGCAACGGGCTCGGTGAAAGAAATCGAGCTGCTGCTCTGGACGTTGCCGGAGACACCGTTGATGAGCACGGGGTCGTTGGGGGTCCAAAGGGTGGTATTGCCAGTGCCGAAGGTGGTCTTGTCTTCACCTGTGTACTCGGGCATCTCGAGCTTGAAAATCTGCTCGGCTTCATTTTTGCAGCCAACCATGAGGAGGGTGGCAGCAAAAAGGACGATAGAAGTTTTGCTTAATAATTTTCTCATGTTTAATGATTTAATGAATTAATTGTTTTGGTTGAAGATAGTTGCTGTGCAAGAGTGCGGAGGGTGAGATTAACTCCACCAGTCATCGGTGTTGCCGCCACTCCAGCCTGTTTCGCCACCGGCGTTGAAACCACCATCACCAGCAGGAGAAGGTGTTACGGGCTGATCGGGCTGGGGTGAACCAGCGAAACCTTTTTCTACTCTTGCATCGAGCACCTCTACTTCGGGGGTGCAATACTGTTTGTTTTTGTTTTCTTTCATCTTATTGGTTTTTATTATACTGTGGATTAATAACTTTTTCCATTATCTGTTATCTGTGCATGTTGCCAAGGAAGAGGATGAGGAGTGGGTATAGTGAGTACTTATGTAGTTTTTCGGATGCAAAAATACATTGTTTTGTCAAATCTGAGCATGTCCAATATGGGCATAGAAATAATATGTAAACAGCTGAGATAATAGAAAGTTGGATGTCTGTTTACCCACACGGCGAACTATGGAACGGTGTTTTGTGGAATTTGGGGCTGGATTGTGCAGACGTCACGTCTCCAACAAGTAGGATAAAATGGTAATGGAAAAAAGATGGAAAAGAATGGTTTGGCGGGTGTAAAGAGGGGATTCAGAGACTGATTTTTTGTAAATTGCGTCTACTGGTGGGCAAGATAGTCGGAGTAGGTGCGGAAGAAATCGGCATGGAGCGCGGAGCAAATGGCGACCAGCAAGTCGGTGTCGATGGAGGGCTTGTTGAAGATTTTTTGCAGGGCGCGGGGGGTGATGCCAATCTGTTCGGCCAACCATGCATTGGTGTGGCCTTGTCGACGCAGTTCGTCGCGGATGATGGTTCCTATGTGTATCGACATAGTGGTGTGTTTTTTTAGTTTTTACGGCTGCAAAAATACAAACTTTTTTGGGATTGGGAGTTTTTTGAAGAAAAAGGAGGCGGGACCCAACCTATCCGGAATCTTTGGCTGGATGGGTGGGCATCAGTTTCAATTGAAGCTTGTTCTGTTCATCGCTTCCCTGTCGGGAAACATCCCTATGCGCCATGCAATCACCGCTCTGCGCTGGCAGTTTGTTTTCGATTAAGCGAAAAGCCCTATTGGGCTATATTTAGAGGTTGCCCGTGATTATTTACCAGACATAGCCTACGGAGAGGACGGTCTGGAAGGAGCTTTTGGGCAGGAAGTAGGAGGCGTGGGAGGTGCGGTCGTCGAGGTTGATAGAGGCTATGCCATTGGGAAACTCGTCGAGGTTGACGTTCTGGTCGTCAGTGAAAAGGGAGAGACTGCTGAGCGAGAAGAAGGTGTACTGGAGACGGAGGCCGAGGAAGACCTCGTCGGTGAACCAGTATTTGACACCGGCGTTGGCATCGACATTGAGGTTGATGAAGCCCATGATGAGGCTGACAAGGTCACTCTCGGTGTCGGAACCGTCCCGCTTGAAGGGTGTCCCGTCGACCGACACGCTGCTGCCCAGCTGGGGCCCGATGCTGAGGCCAAGACCGGCACTGACGGACCATTGGTCGTTGATGAGGTAGGTAAGGAATGGGTTAGAATGGAGCACCACGCGCTGGGCCAGGAAGCGGAGGGAATGGTTGGTGGTCTGCCCGTCGCGGGCGACGGATATGGAGCCGCTGAAGGGGGTGATGCTGTAGTAGAGGGAGGTGTAGTTGCCCCACTCGAGGGTGCGGCCATGGCGCGTCTCAAAGCCGTAGTAGAGGCCTGCGTTGAGGCCGAAGTTGCCGGTGAGAGAACCGGTGGTTTCTAACTGAACGGGGCGTCCGTTGGCACCCATGCCTTCGGCACTGATGCCGAAATACTGGGGACTGTAGGTGGGCGCGACGTTGATGCCGAAATGGTGCTCGCCGTCGCCGGGGATGTAGATGATGTGTGTGTGTAGCGCTGTGCGTGGGCAGCGGGCAGCAGGGCTGCCAAAAGAATGAGAAGGGTGATTCTTTTCATGTTTTGGGTGATTTAAGAGTGAATGATATGTTTTTCTGGATTATTCAAGGGACAAGGCCAATGCCGATTTTGACGGTGAAGAGGTTGGAGAGGATGGCGTCGGCATAGTGGCGGTAGGGCTGGGAGTCTTCGTGGAAGCCCACCACTTTCATCAGTCCGTAGGTGTAGCCATAGTCAATCTGGTAGTTGAGGAGGAGATGGTCGCGGATGATGTAGTTGCGGCCAAGGCCTAAGTGGACGCCGTATGTGTTCTCGGCTTTGGAGCCGGAGAGGGTGGTGAAACGGGTGAGGTGAGCGCCGAAGTCGTAGTAGTAGCCTAATGGTGCGAAATCGCTGCCTGTGTAGTGGCGGAGTTCGAGGGCGAGGGTGAGCATGTTGCGCGACGAGACATCGACGGAGTCGTAATAGACGTAATAGCCATGAGAGGAGATGCGGGGAACCCGGTAGGCTTGAGTCACATCGGGATAGGCGCGCTGGAAGCGGGCCGAGAAAGCGAGGGTGTGGTTACGGCCCACAGCACATTCGACCGACCCCCAAGGAGAGAGCGCCAGGAAGTGTTTGTGCTCGAGGGGTTGGTGGCCGCTCATGCCGAGGTTGGCCCCGACGGCAAGGGCAAAAGGATGTCCCTTGTAGCCAAAGGGGCGGTGGCGGGAGGGCCGCAAGGCCTGACGGTAGGTGTCGTAGAGCATGGCCTCAATCAGGGCCGGGTGGTCGGCCACGTTGTAGCTGTAGGCCTGTCGTGCAAGCATTGTCCCCTTGCGGGCATCGGCCACGAGAGAGACCATCGTGGTGTGTTCGAGACCCGTAAGGGAGGCAACAAGCACCACCGGGGCAAACGGGAAAAGGATAGCATAGGCGGGTGAGACGCTGCCCGGCTGGCCCTCGTTGTTGAGGACGGCGGTGAGGGTGATGGTGCGGGCCTGGAGGCGGGAGAGGAGGCTGTCCATGGCCGGTTGGGAGAGACGGGAATGGGTGAAGCGTCCCTTGGAGAGCCAGAACTCCCTCATCCACTCGCACACGGTGAGGAAGTCGTTGTACTGGGTGTCGGAGAGCATGGCGTGCATGCCCTGGTCGGAGAAATCGACCGTGCGGCAGCCAAAATGGCTAACGGATTGGGCAATGCGCTGCGAGAGCTGGTTCTCGGCACGGTCGCTTTTGCTGACAAGGAGCCTCTCGTGCCTGTCGGTGACCCAGTAGGTGGGGTTGAAGAGGAGCATGGCGGAAGTGTCGGAGAGGTGCTGAATGTCCGCGCCGGACTGCTGAGTTGCCTGAGGGTCGGATTTCTGGCCATCCGCATTACCCGCGAGATGCTGCTGCAGGATGGGGAGCAGGGCGCTATCGGCAAGCAAGAGGTCGGTGAGGGCGTATGCGGTTGGTTTCCGTTGGGTTTGGCGTTGGCGTTTTTGGCGGATGCGCTCGTATTTGGTCATCGGGACGTCGGGATTGTCCGATGGCTGGACATCGGGGCTGGCGGAGGGCTGGACGTCGGTATTGGCGGAAGTCATGAAGTCTGGGGCTGCTTTTCCCAGCGGGGAATGGAGAAGCTGCATGAGGTGGTGTACCATGTCGGCAAAGCGAGGGCATTCAGGGAAACGGCGGTGGCCCGCCCATGCGCTGTGGAGAGCGGCCAGGGTGGCCTGCTCGGCATTCATGGTGTGGAGGGCATAGAGGGCCTGCTGGCTTTCGCCTTCGACGGCGGAGTAGCTGTCGGCGATGATATCCTCGCGTTCATAGCATTTGGCCACAGCGATGTTGTAGAGGGATTGGGTGAGGTAGAGGTTGAGGGTGGGGTCGTCGGGATTGCTTCGGAGCAGGAGCCAGCAGTTATAGAAAGCACGTGCAAAATGGCCGTCGAGGAGATCCTGGCGCACACACTCCACCCGTGCCAGCTGGCGGATGTGGAGGAACTGGGAGGGGGTTGTGGTCACAAACGGCGCACCACCCGAGTGACCTGCGAAGGCCTGTGCGGCACGATGGCGGCGGGCCAGAATATTGGGATGGGTGCTGCGGGAGTCGTCATAATTGTCGCGAGAGGTGATGTCGGCCACGGTGTCGAGCCAGACGCCCTCCAGCTGGTAGTAGGGAGTGTTGAAGAAGGTGGTGTCGAAAGGGATGTCGTCAAAAGGGAGATTGCCGTATTGCAGGATGTCGAAAACGCCGTCGTGGACAGTTTTGCTGTAGGGGCTGGAGAGGTAGAAGAGCGCTATGCCCAGCGAGTCGGCCTCGTTCTCCATCTCACGGCTGCGATGGTGGCGGCGCAGATAGTCGACGTCCTGCTCGGCCTCATCGTCAAGCTCACGTTGGCGCACTTTACGGTTGTCACCCACCAGGGTTTCGAGACCGTGGGCACGGTAATAGTGAATGATTTCGTGGGCGATGATAAAAGCCAGCTGGGCCTCGTTCTCGAGCTGTGCCACGAGACCAATGTTTATAAATATCATGCCCTGAGGCGTGGTGAAAGCATTGACTCCGGGGGAGGTGACCGTGTAGAAGCGGAGCTCGGAGCGAAGGGCGGGATAATCTTTGAGGAGGGTGTCGGCTATGCGGGAGGCCAGCAAGCTGATGGGGTCGCCATAAATGATGTGACCTCCGGCCATGAGCTTATTGATAAAATAGGAAGACTCGAGAATCTGCCTTTTGTCGCGCACCCGTCCGCCCGCGTACTGCTCGGCCCGCTCCATGTCGGAAGCGAAGAGTTGCTGAACATCCATACGGAGATCGGCGGGAACCGGGCCTTGGCTGCGGAGGGTCTGTGCACCGAGAGGGGCTGCCGCCAGAAGGAGAGAAAGGACAAGGAGAAACTGTTTCATAAGGCAGGACTATTCGATGGTGACTTTGGTGAGTTGCTGGCGTCGGCCGGAGGTGAGGAGGAGGACATACTGGCCAGGAGCATCAAGGAGGTGAGCGGAGCCCACCAGGGCTTGGCGCGAAAGTTCAATAAAACTGAGGTCCTCTTTGCCGAGCGGGGTGAGCGTCCAAACGTTGAGGGACGCTTTGTTTTTGAATGGCGTAAAGGTTTTGACACGGCTATCGGCCGGAAGAGTCAAATTGCCCAAATGGTCGGTCCAGGCCAGCATAATGCCAGTGGGAGTGGGCACCCACCGATGATCCAGACAGTAGCGGGATTCCCACCGGGTGCTGAGGTTGAGCCGACGGGAGGTGGACCACTGGATGTTGCCGTCCCTGTCGACACGCATGACGAGCATGCCCATACGCTGCTGGACGGTGGGGACATTGTTGAGCGTGGTGCGCCAGCTTTGGTCGATGACAAGATAGGCTCCGTCGGCATCCGGTATCTGCTGGGATATTTGGCCAAACTGAACCCAAAAGTGACGTAATTGTTTGTTTTCTTTATCATTGGTGAGACGCGCAACCTGCTGTGAGGTGAAGGTGTGGTGGACCGTGGTGAGACGTTTCTTTTTGATATTGTAACAATGAATGTCAATGCCGTCGATGTTGGACCCGACAGGCATGAGTGTGTGGTTTTCGTGGCGGACAGCAGAGGCCACCAGTATGTTTCCGTCGCCGTAGCGGAGCAACTCCCGCTGCACCACGCGGTCACCTTGAGGGAGCTGGAACTGGACGCTCAGCTCTTGCTCTCCGTCAAGGATGGTGAAATGGCAGGAACCTCCAGCGCTTATGGAATAAAGGATAATGTCGCCCGAATCGGTGACCGATATATCGCTAAAGGTGGCAGTAGAGCAAGTCTGCGTCCAGTAGGGTTCGAGCTGATGGTCGTAAAGCCCCACTTTGATTTCGGTTCCTTGAACATCATGCTGGGCTACGAAGGCACAGGCCAGCAGCTGCCCGTTGGGCGAAACGGCATTGGCAAAGGCAAAATTGTCGCCTCTCTGCCCCATTTGGCGGAAAAGAACATCCGGTGCACCCTCCGTCTGGAGAGTGGCAAGGCTGCGGCGGTCGTGATAGACACACAGACCTGTGTCGGACATGTCGGCGAAAAGAAGGTCTATATGCGAACCGTTAATATAGCCCCCATAGCAGGTGGACCCATCCTCAGAAGGGAGAAGGACGCGGCCCTGTTCCTGCAAGCTGTGGTTGTAGCGGACAAGGTGAAGGCGGTTTTTGAGGCGGCCACTATGCTGGATGAGCACAAGGTTGTGGCTGTCGCACCCGATGAACATGGGAACGCTGTTAGTGATGACGCCCCGGGCTTCGGGCAGTTGGTCGAAGGAGATGGTCTGCGCTGGCAGAGCAACCACCAGCAGCAGGGCTGCGAGAAAGGTGAAAACAGGTAGACGGGACTGATTCATGTTGTTGGGGATGTTTTGATTTATAGCTATCTGAATGTATAAAGGGCTGCTTGTGTTATCGGATGAATTTGTAGCCTATGCCGAGCATGAAACTATAGGCGTTGGTTCGGACTCTCTCGTCAAAGCCCCAGTTGAAAGGGATATGGAGCTTGGCGGTGGCCACGGTATAGAGGTTGTCGGAAAAATAGTAGGAGACACCCGCGGCAGCACAGAAACCCACATCTAAACCCAAGGAGGGTTTGCCCCCTGAGGTTACGGCTGGACTATCCGCGTTGGTTCGTTTGTCGGTGGTGTAAGTGGTGAGACTTCGGCTGGAGAGGAGGTTCTCGTAGAAACCTGCGGCTGAATGCAGCTGCACGGACTCGGAAAGGTAGAAGCCAGCCAGGATACGGCCCTCGACGGCGATGTCCCATTCGAGAGAACTGTAGTGGAGCCACTGCCCGGCAGAGGGGTAGGTGACAAACGAGGGCGGACAGTCACCGTCGAAGGTATGGGAGGTGCGGGAACGAGTGTATCCCAATTCCGTCTGGAATCCGAGCACCCACTTTGGGCCGAAGGCCTTCTCGCCGTCGTAGCGCAGAGAGACCGCGAGGGGAATGGTGGGGGTAGACTGAAAGGCGGTAGAAGCATCTGGCTGAAGGCGGGTGCCTACATGGAGACTGAATAGTTCATCACCATCCCAGGGAGCGGCGGTACTATGATAGTAGTGGACTTGTGCCTGAGCGGCGCCGACCACCCAAAGAGCGATGAGCAACATGATGTGAGCTTTCATAATGATGGGGTTTGAAATGGTGAGGGGAATGATTAATATGGGGACTTATTTTGCTGGGGGGTGGGCTGTACAGTTGTAGGTGCGGCCACGCTTGTCGTAGATAATCTCAACCTGGTAGCCTTTCAGCAGCATCCGTTTGGCCCACTCCTTCACCTTGTTGACGTCGGCCGAGGAGAACTTGACCACGGGCAACTCTTTGACAGCGGAAAGCGGGGCCGCACCCGAGCTGTGGTTGCTCTGGAAGAGCGAGCAGGGACTTTTCTTCGACTCATCTAAGAGGGCATAGAGCAGACGGTCCAGCTCGGACTGGTTGTGGATGGCCGTCTGGCGGGTGGTGCCTTCGATGGTGTATTTGATGATGCAGAGCGTGTCTAAGGCGCTGTCGGGGTCGACGGGGGCCGGTGCGTCGAGGTTCCAGTACATCTCGGTGGCCATATCGGTCACGAACATACAACTGGAAAAGCCTAGACAACTGAGGATGAGAGCTATGATTGTGATTCTTTTCATGACGGGATTATGGATTCAATTGGTCGATATGATGTCCGACAAGGGCGTCGAACTGTTGGGGGGTGGTGATGTGGAAAACACTTACACACTGGAGGGTGTGGGAAGAGGCGGCAAGGAGCATCATGTCTGAAGAGAGCCTCTCCTCTTGAGAGGGGTCAGGGGTATGCATCTCCTCTTGCGAGGGGTCGGAGAAATGCGGCGGGAGGATGCTGAGGGTGATGTCGGGATTGCCATCCTGCAAGAGGGCGAGGGCTGAGGAATCGGGCGTGGGAATGTTGAAATCGTGGCACAACTGTTGCCACCCGCTGGGTGAGGTGGCCTGAAGCAGCGTTACATCCACGCGGAGAGTGTCGCCGATGGCTTTGCCCTGAATGTAGGAAGCCTGAATACCGTCCCGGTCTAAGTAACGACGGTATAGGGCACTGCACTCATTGTCGCTGGTGGTGCGAGGCCAGTATTTGACCAGCAGCACTGCCACAGCTGCGATAGTGAGGACAAGCAGTGATATGACCCAGCGGCGTCTCATAGGTTGTGGATGATGAGGTCGGTGGTGGCGATGGCGGCATGGCGGTCGGCCAAAGTGGCCCGATTGGTGGCTTGGGCCGACACCTGTGGTGTGGCACCCCAGAGCGAAACGACCAGCAGGACGGCAGCGAAGGCGGTGACGCCATAGTGCCGTAAAGAAGCCCTGCGGAGGTGATGACTATACAGGGCATCGCCTTCGTCGAGAATCTGTTGCTCCATGCGCTGCCGCGCGTATCGCTGTAGCATCAGCTCGATATCAGTTTCGTTAATGTCATTTTGTTTCATATAGTTGACTATATATTTCTTTCATTTTTGTCAGTATGCGGCTCATGCGCTTGTTGAGGGTGTTGGGGAGGATGCCCAGGCGCTCGGCTATCTCCACATTGGAGTATCCATCGAGGCGTTCCTGCAACAGTTGGCGGTCGTCGGGTGGCAGATGGGCCATCAACTCGTCGAGCAGTTGGCGGTCAGAGTGGTCGTCGTCGACGATGCCGATGGCAGAGGAGAGGGGCGAGTTGTCGTCAATGTGTTTCCGCCTAATGGAGCGGACAAAGACGGTGCGCATCACCTTTTGCAGCCATCGGTTGACCTGCTTGGGGGAGCTGTCGGATCGTATCTGGCCAATGTTTTCCCACACAGTTATAAAGACCTCTTGCATCATATCCTCTGCATCCTCACGACAGTTGCTGTGCGACACGCAATAGTTTTCGATATGCCGCCGGAAGGTTCTGAGGAGAGTCAGATACGTTTCGGTGCGTTGTCGCTCAGTTTCTATGTCGTGATGTGTTTCGCACATGTTCTGCTGTATTAGAGCCACTCAATGGCTAAAAAGTGACATGGGGATATTTTTTATTTTTTGACCCCACACCTTTTCTCCATCTCTTCTCAAGAGGAGAATATACATTATTAATAGGTGAGTCAACAAGGATATTTTTAGAAGACAAAAGCCGAGACGGGATAATGTCTCGGCTTTTGCTTTTTTTTCTGAGTAGTGCCCTGACGTGCCGACTTGGAGTACTCCCCTTTTTAAAGGGGGCGGGGGTATGACTCCCCTTTTCAAAGGGGTCAGGGTTATGCAGCAGCCTACTCTTCGTCGGCAGCGGCTTCCTCGTAGGCTTTGAGAAGGGCCTGTTGGACGTCGGTGGGGACGAGTTCGTAGCTGGAGAAGGTCATGGTGAAGGTGCCACGGCCACTGGTGAGCGAGCTGAGAGCGGTGCAGTAGCGGTTCATCTCGGCCAACGGAGCTTTGGCGCGGAGGGTGGTGTACTTACCTTCAGCATCCATACCCATGACGATGGCGCGGCGGCCTTGGAGGTCGGTCATGACGCCACCCTGGCTTTCGGTAGGAACGGTGACGGCAACATCGTAGATGGGCTCCTTAATCTTGGGGCCTGCCAGTTTGAAGGCTTCGCGGAAGGCGGTGCGGCCGGCGATTTTGAAAGCGGTCTCGTTGGAGTCGACGGGGTGCATCTTACCATCGTAGATGTTGACCACGATGTCGCGGGCATAGGAACCGGTGAGGGGGCCTTGCTCCATCTTTTCCATGATACCTTTGAGGATGGCGGGCATGAAGCGAGCATCGATGGAACCACCGACGATACAGTTGTTGAAGATGAGCTTTCCGCCCCAGTCAAGGTTATACTCCTGGGTGTCGCGGATGGGGTACTTGGTCTGATTGGGCATGCCCTCGTAGTAGGGTTCGATGAGCATGTGGACTTCGCCGAACTGACCGGAGCCGCCGGACTGTTTCTTGTGGCGGTACATGGCCTCGGCGCTCTTGGTGATGGTCTCGCGGTAGGGGACGTTGGGAGCGGTGAAGTTGACGGCCAGTTTGTATTGGTTCTCGAAGTACCATTTGACGGTATTGAGGTGCAGCTCGCCTTGGCAGCCGAGGATGACTTGGCGCAGCTCGCGGCTGTTCTCGAGCGAGAGGCTGCGGTCGGTGTTGCAGAGGTCTTTGAGTGCGGCGCCCACTTTCTCGTCGTCGTTGTTGTTGGCGGCTTTGACTGCCACGGTGTAGATGGGGGTGGGGAACTCTATCTCGCACACCTCGTCGTCGGTGTTCTTGGGAGTGGTGAGGGTGTGGTTGATCTTGACATCCTTGAGCTTGATGGTGCAAATGATATCACCGGCACAGGCTTTCTCGACCCGCTGGCGGTCTTTGCCGCTGCAGATGAGCACCTGGCTGACACGCTCTTTGCTCTGGTTGCAGGAGTTGATGACATCCTGAGCTTCGGCCAGCTCGCCGTCGTAGAGGCGGAGGTAGGTGATTTCGCCGAGGTTCTTGTCTTTGGCGCTCTTGAAGGCAAAGGCGACGGTGGGGTTGGCGGAGTCGCATTTGAGTTCCTTGCCAGCTTTGGTCTTTTTGAAGTTAGCCACCTCGTTGGGGGCAGGGACGTTCTGGCAGATGAATTCGAGTATACGCTCGACACCCATGTTCTCCTTGGCGCTGGAGCAAAGGATGGGGAAAAGGTCGCGCTTGTCGATGGCAAGGCGGAGGGCTTTGCTGAGCTCTTCGGGGGTGAGGTCGCCGTTTTCGAAATATTTTTCCATCAGCTCGTCGTCGGCAGCGGCAGCTTCCTCAACGAGGGCCATGCGCATTTCTTCAGCGCGGTCGGCAAATTCGGCGGGGATATCGCTGGCGGTCATTTTGCCGTCTTTGAAGGTGAGGAGCTTGTTGGCCACGATGTCGACAACTTGGTTGAAGCCCAAACCCTGGTTGACGGGGAACTGGAGAACAGTGCATTTGCTGCCAAAGAAATCTTTGAGCTGGTTGACGCTGTCGTCGAAGTTGGCTTTCTCGGCGTCGAGGTGGTTGATGACATAAATCATGGGGGTGCCGAGTTTGCTGGTGTAGCGGTAGGCCACTTCGGTGCCGACTTCGACACCGCTTTGGGCGTTGACCACAACGACGGCTGCCTCGACCACATTGAGGGCTGCCGCCAGCTCGCCTTGATAGTCGGCGAAGCCGGGGACGTCGAGGATATTGACTTTCTTGCCACCGAATTCGGTGTACATGAGGGAAGTCTCGACACTGTATTTGCGGTCGAGTTCGATGTCGCGGTAGTCGCTGATGGTGTTTTTGGTGTCCACGCTGCCGCGGCGGTTGATGAGGCCGCCACAGAAGGCCATGGCTTCGGCCATGGTGGTTTTGCCCGATTTGGCACCGCCAACAATGGCGATGTTGCGGATGTCGGATGTCTGGTATACTTTCATGTTGTTATTATATATTTATTGTTATTCTTAATTACTTAACTGTTCGCGTATCTGTCTGGATATAAATATCTTTTGCGGAAATTATGTTCTTTTCCACCTAAAATACCAAGAAGCAAAGATACAAATTTATTTCTAATTGAATACAAATTGGATTCAATTTTATTTCTACTCGGGAAATAAAATAGAAAATAAATAGAGATAAAATAGAAAATAAATAGAAATGAAAGACTGGAAAATCAAAAAAAATGTAGTACCTTTGCAAAATATTTCGGGCCAGTGGCGGCCGAGCCGCCGGAGGCCGAATGAGTACTATGGGAGTAATTGCAAAACAGAGCATCAAGGGCGCATTGGCCAATTATCTCGGGGTCCTGATAGGGGCTGTGACCACTTTCTTTGTGGTGACGGACCTGCTGACCCAGGAGGAGATTGGGCTGACACGCGTTATGGTTGACGCTGCCATGCTGTTTGCCGGGCTGGCGCAGCTGGGCACGAATGCCTCTATCCTGCGGTTCTATCCCCGGTTCCGCACACCGGAGAGGCCCGAGCTGCGCGACCACGGTTTCTTTGGCTGGACGCTGCTGCTGCCGTTGGTGGGGTTTTCGGTGCTGGCGGTGCTGTTCTTTGTGTTCAGGGGCAACATTGTTGACTATTATGCCGAGGATGCCCCTTTGCTTGTCGACTATGCCTACTTGCTGCTGCCCCTCACTTTCTTTGTGCTGTACATGACTGTGTTCGAGACCAATGCCAGTGTCTTGCTGCACATTGCCTTGCCCAAGTTTGTTCGCGAGGTGGTGGTGCGGGTGCTGAACCTGACGGCCTATCTGCTTTATGGCTACAGGGTCGTCACGCTCGATTTGTTTGTGGTGCTTTTCTGCTCTTCGTATGCGGTGGCGGCATTGGTCGACTTTTTCTATTTGCTCTCGCTGGGGCGTATCTCGTTCCGTCCCGACTGGAAGTTTGTGGGTGGGGCGCTGCTGCGCGAGGTGGGGGTGTATACGCTTTTTATGACTGCAACTGTGCTGGCGGGCAACATCAAGTTGTTTAATTCCATCTTTATTGCCAAGGAGAGCCTCGCCGCCGCCGGCATCTACACTATTGCCTGCTATATTGCCAATGTGGTGGAGATTCCTTACCGCTCGCTGGGGGCCATTTCGAGTCCGATTATCTCCAATGCTGTGGCGGCGGGGGATATTGCCGAGGTGAACCGCCTGGGGCGGCAGGTGTCGCTCCACCAGTTGTTGGTGGCCTGTATGCTGCTGTTCTTTATCTGGATTAATCTGCCCCCCCTCTTTGCACTTATCCCCAATGGGGCCGACTATGTTTCGGGGATGGGGGTGGTGCTTTTTCTCGGCATCGCCAATATACTGAATTCCACGCTCAGCATTGCCACCAATATCCTCAATTTCTCTAAGCATTTCGCTTTCTCGCTGTTGTTCATTTCGCTGCTCACGGCTGCGGCCATAGGGCTGAATTTATGGTTTATCCCGATGTGGGGAGTGACGGGTTCGGCGTGTGCGACGCTGCTGGCCTATGTGGTTTATTTTACGCCTTTGCTCGCGCTGCTGTGGGTCAGGATGGGGGTTGGCCTGTTCAGCCGCAAGCAGGCGTGGGTGCTGCTGTTCACTGCGGCCCTCTTTGGACTGAATTGCCTTTGGGATTGGCTGGTGTCGCCATTGTTCGGCCTTTTGGGCGATTCGCTCTGGGTCATGGTGTTGCAGGCTGCGGTTCGCACTGGGTGCTTTGCGGTGATTGCGGTTGCCGGCATTGCCCGGATGGATGTGTCGGCCGAGGTGAATGCCCTGATTGGCAGGATTCCGCTGGTGGGCAAGAAGCGTTGAGGAGCAAAAGAAAAGAGAGACCCGTTTGAGTCTCTCTTGTGGAGGTCGCTTCCGGATTTGAACCGGAGTAGCAGGTTTTGCAGACCTGTGCCTAACCCCTCGGCCAAACGACCTTTTTGCCTTTAAAAGCGATTGCAAAAGTACGAAGATTTTCTCAATTGGCAAAATATTTTTTTACTATTTATTGTGAATGCCTGTGCCAGTGTCTTTTATTTTGGATACAACAGGGTGCGCCGCCTTGTTGTTTTGGCGTGAATCGGGGTGTGGATTTTGTTTTTTTGAGGTTTGGAAGTGGGGTTACCTTTTCAGGAATTTAATCTCTTTGGCATTGATAAGGCCATATTGCAGGGCTTTGGCGATTCGGGCGCCTGACTTGTTGACAATATCCAGTTTGCGGGAAAGGTCTTTCTGGTGTTCCTGGATGTTTTTGTCGGTTTCGTGCAGGGCGGCGGCAATCTCGGAGGCGGTGCAGCCGGCGGCTTCGAGGAGCAGCAGACTCCGCTCTGTGTCGCTGATGGATATGTCGTTGCGGCATTCGGCGGCACTCTTTATGAAGAGTTCGGCGGCTTCTTTGAGGGTGAGCATGACGGGGTAGTTGAAGTAGTATTTCTCGCCCCTTTCGAGCGATTCGATGGCCCTGAGCACGTTTTCCACTGAGAAACCGCCAGCGGCGTTTTTGCTTACAAAGGCTTGTGCGCCATGTTCGAGCGATTCGAACACCACGCGCCCAATCTCCAGCATGCGCTCGTGGCGATTGCCCTCGTTGGGCAGCGGGTTGTCGAAGCGCCCGGAGAGGATGGCAATTTTGATGTTGGGGAATTTCTTGCGCACGCGGTCGGCCAGGAAGATGCCTCCTGTGGGTTCGCCTTGAAACTCCATGTCGAGCAGCAGATAGTCTGGCATTTCGTGTGGTGAGGGGCTGTCGAGAGCGGCCATGAGCTGGGCTCCGGTAGCGTAGGTATCGAGCACGGTGACGCTGCGGTATTCGATTTCTCCGTCGTCGTTCATGCCGCAGGCGATGGTGGCCGGTTGGCTGTTGAGTTCGGTCTTGAGGGCTTTGCGGATGATGGGTTCGTCGTCGACAATGATAATCTTGATGGGTTCCATGGGCATTGTGTTTATCAGTGGGTATTCTTGTCTTTGGTCTGGGGGTCGGGCCGAGAGTCTGTGTTGTCGCCTCGGGCCAACAGGAAGTGGAAGGTGCTTCCCCGGTTTGGCTCGCTTTCCGCCCATATACGGCAGCCGCGCAGGGTGTTGTCGTCGTGGCGTTTGATGATGTAACGGCATAGTATCAGTCCGAAGCCAGTGCCGTGGGGGGCGGAGGGGTCGGTGGGTGTCTGCATTTTCTTGTCGGCCCGGAAGAGGTTTTCGAGTGTTTCGGCGTCCATGCCGGTGCCGGTGTCGTGGACTTGGATGTGGACGAAGCGCTGGTCGTCGGCGTGGATTTCGGCACTGACTGTCACTTTGCCGTGGGGGGTGTGCTGTAGGGCGTTGTTCACGAGGTTTCGCAGCAGGATTTCGGTCAGCTGGCGGTCGCCTTGCACTTTGAGGGTTGTGGGGTGGAGGATGAGTTGGACTTGGGGGTTGAGCCGGGCGCAGGAGGCTCCGACGCTGTCGAACACTTCGGACAGGGGGAATGTGGAGGGCTGGAACTGGAGTCCGGCGGGGATGGAGAGGTTGGTCCAGTTCTTGATGTTGGAGAAGGTGCGCAGCAGTTGGTCGAGCACTTCCTGCCGCATGTCGGGGTCGAGATTCTTCCGCGTGAGGAAGGAGAGGAAGGGGTTTATGTCGTGCCGCATGACGGAGAGGCATGTCTCGACGTTGGCTATACGCTCGATGTCTTGTTTCTTGGCTTGGTAAAGGGCTTGTTTCTCGCGCTTGAGCACTTTTGAGCGCCGCCGCAGCAGCAGCACGAGCGAGACGAGCAGGATGAGGAACAGGGAGCCTACGGTTATGGCGACGATGTAGTAGCGGTTGCGCGTCTCGGACCGGAAGAGACGGTCCTGTAGCATGAGGTCGGCGCTTTCGTTCCGGTTGATGAGGTCGAGCAGTTCCATTTCGCGCGCATACCACTGCGCATTCACTTCGGCCGAGGAGGTGTAGCCCATTCTTATCAGTCCATCGTAGAGCATGGACTCGAATTTGGGTGCCATGCCGTCGTGCCAGGTGTTGTCCTCCAATGCCATGGTGTAGTATTGGTCGGCCTGGTCGATGGCGCCTACATGCAGGCAGTATTCGGCGGCAGCCACCACGGCGCCGAGGTGCTGATAGGGGTCGACGGTCTGGAAGAAGAGGTCGGTCGACACACGGAACATGTTCAATCCGTATGCAGGGGCTGCCAGGGTGGTGTCTGTCAGGTATATGCTTTGGGTAGCCTGCATGAGTTTCTGCAGTTTGGCGCTACAGCGGGGGTGGCTGATGTAGGTGTCGCGGAGGATGTTGGTGTCGGCGGCGATGAAGGCTTGCAGCTGGAACACATTGGCCAAATGGTAGATGCAATATTGTCCCGGACGGGCCAGCATCTTGGCGTTGGCAGTGAGATAGTCATAGGATTTGCCCAGCAGAAAGGGGTCGCTTTTCGAGGCTGCTGCCAAGCGGTAGTAGCTGTGCGCCAAGGCATAGTTGAGTGACATATCTTCCGCATAGTCGCATTTCAGGTTCTGACGGGCCTGCTCCACCTCGGCCAGCAAGCCCCTCATGGCATCTTTCGTGTCGGAAGAGAGTGTGGTGCCCGACGAAGAGGCGACCGCACTGTTCCTATAATGATAGTTCAGCGTCAGCGAGGTGATATAGTATTCCATCTGGGCAAAGGAATAGAGGTAGTTGTTGGGTTGATGATTCAGCACTTTCGACTGGTTGATGTCATACAGCAGCTGGTACGAGTCGGCAATGCGGCAGCTGCGTTGGAGCAAGCGGACTTGCATCAGTTGGGCTATGACCCTTTCGACCTCGGTATTGCGTTGCCGCGCGCTGAGCCATTTGCCGGGCAGCTGCGCCGCTATCGCTATCACGCTGTCGGTATACAACGCTGTCGAGTCGTGCTCCGCCAAAATATAATATCCAAAGGCCAGGTTGTTATAAGCCCTCAGCAGCCCATCGCTATAGTCGGGCAACGAATCACGCAAAAGGCCTATCGACCGGTAGGAATAGGCAATGGTCAGATGTGGATTGTCGAACCTATTCATGAAGGCCTCCTTATTGAGGCGGTCCACCCGGGCACGGAGACGCAAATCGACCTTGCCATCGGAGCCACCGGAGCTGCACCCTGCGACGAACGACAGCATGGCCATCATTATAAATATATGCCTTATCAAGCGTTTCATTTCGAGATGCAAAAGTACGAAAAAAAGTCTGAATAGAAGCAAAAAGCCATTGCGGAGATGCCGCAACACCTCACCTCATAGCATGGCATTCCGCCTTCAACTATCACCTATTCAACCCTTCAGACCTCCCGAGATTCAGGAAACGACATTTCAATTTTGTAGCAATCTGGAGTTTAACCCACACTCTGCCGTCTGGAGGTCATGCCCCACGGCACGGGGCCATGATGCTACAGCCTTGTCTGAGTGACGGGACAATGAAATCATGTACAGACGACATTGTGATAGGTTAAAAAAGAAGGAATGTGAACTTTTTTTTCTTTTACAATTAAAAAAAATGCTATATTTGCAGATACAATAAAAAAAGTCCACCATGGAAGAAAATGAAATTATGCTGTTGAAAAATAGCAAGATGTACGTAGCCCGCATTGGTAACAAAATGAATGCATTTTCCATTCTTGGCGTTATCGGCATGCTGTTTCTGACAATCATTGGCATTGCACTTCTTTTCATAAGTGCACAACTCGACGAGGACACCCCGTTCTATTTGGACAACCTCTTGGGCATGGGTGGCCTGGCTTTGATGCTGCTGGCCGCAGTCCTTGTTCCCACGATTGTCTACATGCGTCGCGCCGTTCGTATGGCCAAGGAGCTCAAGGCCACTCAAGAAATCTATCCTACCGTAGAGTTTTTGCGCGAAACTCAGAAGATGTGGAAATACTCCACCTCCCTGCTCACCATCTTATTGATTCTCGCGGTTGTGGCCATGATCATTGCGGCCTTCTACCTGCCTCCCATGATTAAAAACATATAAACTCCCCGCCGAATAGTCACATACACCATGAGACACGAAGTCGATTTCCTGGTCATTGGGTCGGGGATTGCGGGGCTGAGCTATGCACTGAAAGTAGCCCCTTACGGCAAAGTATGCATCCTTTGCAAAGGCGAAGCTGCCGAGGGCTCTACCCGATATGCCCAGGGCGGAATAGCCGCCGTCATGTACGACAGCGACAGCTTTGACAAACACATTCAGGACACGCTGATTGCCGGCGACGGCATCTGCGACCGCGAGGTGGTGGAAATGACCATCCGCGAAGCCCCCGACCGCATCCGCGAACTGGTGCAATATGGGGTCAATTTCGACAAAAGCAGGGCCGGCGACCGTTTCGACCTGCACCGCGAAGGCGGCCACTCCGAATTCCGCATCCTTCACCACAAGGACAACACCGGTGCCGAAATCGAACGGGGACTGCTCGAAGCCGTCCACAACCACCCCAACATCGAGCTGAAGGAACACCAGTTTGCCATCGACATCATCACCCAACACCACTTGGGGCAGCGCGTCACAAAGCACACACCCGACATCGAGTGCTACGGAGTTTACGCCCTCGACTGCCAAACCAACCAGATTGACACCTACTTGGCCAAAGTCACCCTCCTGGCCACTGGCGGCATGGGCAACGTCTACACCACCACCACCACCCCCATCATCTCCACCGGCGACGGCGTGGCCATGGTCCACCGCGCCCGCGGAGTGCTGAGCGACTTGGAATTCATGCAATTCCACCCCACCTCACTGTACAACCCCGCCGAGAAACCCGCCTTCCTCATCACCGAAGCCATGCGTGGCGCCGGTGCCATACTCAAAGACTTCAAGGGCAACGAGTTCATGCACAAATACGACAAACGCCTCTCGCTTGCCCCTCGCGACATAGTGGCCCGCGCCATCGACAACGAAATGAAGATAGCCGGTGTCGACCACCTCTACCTTGATGCCCGTGGCATTGAGAAAAACGAACTCATCAACGGCTTCCCCACCATCTATGCCAAATGCCTCGAGCTGGGCATCAACATCACCAAAGACATGATCCCCATCAGGCCCGCCGCCCACTACCAATGCGGCGGTATCAAGGTGAACAAAAACGGCGAATCATCCATCCACCACCTCTACGCCGCAGGCGAATGCTCCTGCACCGGCCTCCACGGCGGCAACCGCTTGGCCAGCAACTCGCTGCTCGAAGCCGTAGTCTATGCCCACAATGCCGCCATGAGCGCCATCGAGCGGGTGAAAGACCTCGAGATATGCCACCAAGTGCCCGACTGGAACTCCGAGGGAATGGTCCTCAACGAAGAGATGGTCCTCATCACCCAAACCAAACGCGAACTACAGGAACTGATGTGGAACTATGTCGGAATCGTCCGAAGCGACCTCCGGCTGCAACGCGCCTTCGACCGCCTCAACCTCATATTCCGCGAAACCGAAGACCTCTACAACCGCTCCGTCCTCACCGAAGAGCTGAGCGAACTGCGCAACCTCATAGCCTGCGCCTACCTGATTATCAAAATGGCACGGGCCAGACGCGAAAACGTGGGACTCCACTACTCTATCGACCTCCTCAACAATAGCAAAAACATCCGTAGCTGAACCAGAGACCCCGCCGTTGGCCAACCTCTCAGTTCACTCCCGAACAACCTAATACAACTACAGTCGTGAAACAATACAACTTCGATGAGATAATCCCCCGCAAGGGAACAGACTGCGTAAAACACGATGGACTCAGCCATTTCTTCGGCCGCGACGACCTTCTGCCCATGTGGGTGGCCGACATGGACTTCCGCACACCCGACTTCATCATGGACGCCCTGCGGCAACGCTGCAGCCACGAAGTGCTGGGCTACGCCTGGCCCCCCGACAGCTACTGGCAATCCGTGACCAACTGGCTGCGCAACCACTACAAAATCGAAACCTCGCGCGACGAGCTTCACTTCATCCCAGGCATCGTCTCAGGCATCTCCTTCGTGCTCCAAGCCCTCACCGAACCGGGCGACGGCGTCCTGGTCACAACACCCGTCTATCCACCCTTCCTCCAACTGCCCCAAAGCGGCCACCGCCAGCTGGTATGCAGCCCCCTGAAAATAGCCGACGGTCGGTTCGCCATTGACTTCGAAGACCTCGAATGGCGCGCCCGCCAATGCCGCTGGCTCATCCTCAGCAACCCCCACAACCCCGGGGGCACCGTATGGGGCGAAGAAGTGCTGAAACGGCTGGCCGACATCTGCTACCGCAACAATGTGAACGTGATATCCGACGAAATACACGCCGACATGACCCTCGCCGGCCACCAGCACGTAAGCTTCAGCACCGTCAGCCAGCACGCCAAAGACATCTCCATCACCTTCATTGCCCCCAGCAAAACCTTCAACATGGCCGGGCTGGGCAGCTCCGTATGCTACTGCCCCAACCCCTCGCTGCGCAAACGGTTCTTCGGCTATCTGGACGGCTACGAAGTTGCCGGCGGCAACATCTTTGCCTACGTCGGAGCCGAAGCCGCCTTCAGCCAAGGCGAAGAATGGCTCTCACAACTGCTGCGCTACCTCGAAGGCAACATCCAGTACCTGCGCGACTACCTTGCCAGCCACCTGCCCGCCGTCCGGGCCATCCTGCCCGAAGCCTCCTACCTGGCATGGCTCGACTTCAGCGACATGGGCCTCACCCACGACGAGCTGAAAGACCGCCTCATCAACACTGCACGCGTCGCCCTCAACGACGGCACCACCTTCGGAGGCAAAGACTACCGCTGCCGTTTCCGGCTCAACGTGGGATGCCCGCGCTCCGTACTGGAAGAGTGCATGACCCGCATCAGCAACGCATTGCAATAGCCCTCACCCCCACCCAGCCATCCCCTCCGTCCCCACCCC
>DEKU01000018.1:12610-34669 GCA_002354035.1 Bacteroidales bacterium UBA2714 | reverse complement strand
AGGGTGCGGACGCACTCCCGCCATCCCCGCCCCGAAGCCCTGCACAGTCGGCCTGTCCACCCTCGGCCGCAGCCCACCCCTATCCGCCCTCACGGCAGCCGCGCCCCCTCACGGCCAGCCCTTGCCTTCTCCCCTCTTTTTACTTTACCGGTCTACCATTAATATACTCTATCCAATAGTATAAACAGAAACTAACAAGAAAAGAAATAGAATATAAATGAAAAAGACATAATCTGCCGCCGATGGCCTGTCCCCTCAGGGGTCGCCAGCCCGCCTGTCCCCCACTGCGAGGGGCCGTCGGAGCTGCCTCCCCCTCCCGCTCTGCCCACGGCTGCCCGCCTGCCAGGCACATCTCGGGCCCGACCTTCGCCAACAGCGAATCACGTCGGAAAATGCTCGAATGAACAATTGAAAATCATGCAATTACAAAAAATATTAGACTGGACAGTGTTAAAAACTTGCGTACGTAAAATATTTTTTCTAATTTTGCGTGTTCAAAAGTTGCCCCTCCACAGGTACCCGAACACATATATAAGACATTGAAAAATATAAAAATACATTAATATAACACATAAAAAACACAACTATGTCATTACTCATTTTATTACAAGCAGCTGCCCAAATGGCCTGGGGTTATTTCGGAGCAGCCGTCGGAGCCGGTTTGGCTACTATCGGTGCTGGTCTCGGCATCGGTAAAATTGGTCAAGGTGCAATGGAAGGCATGGCCCGCCAGCCCGAAGCTGGTGGCGACATCCGTTCCACCATGATTATTGCCGCCGCACTGGTCGAAGGTGTTGCCTTCTTCGCAGTGGTTGTTTGCTTGCTGGTTGTCCTCAAGTAACACCGACACATCAAAGGAAGAAAGGGTGCCGGGGCGATTGGCACCGACATCCTTTCTTATTTAAATCAAGAACAGCAATTTAAACATCATAGTAAATGAACAACCCTTTAATTAATCCTGGTTTAGGCACCTTTTTCTGGATGCTCGTATCGTTTGGCGTGCTGGCTTTTATCCTTGGCAAATGGGGCTGGCCCATGCTTCTCAAGGCGCTGAACAAGCGCGAGAAAGCCATCGCCGACTCCCTCAATGCGGCCCAGAAAGCCCGCGAGGAGATGCAGATGCTCACCGCACATAACGAGGACCTCCTGAAAGAGGCCAAGATAGAGCGCGACGAATTGCTGCGCAATGCCCGCCTCACCAGTGAGAAAATCATCGAGGACGCCCGCATCAAGGCCACCGAAGAGGCCGACCGCATTGTGGAGAATGCACGCGAAAGCATCAACTACGAGAAACTGAAGGCCATGCACGAGCTGAAAAACCAGATTGCCAACCTCTCCATCGAGATAGCGGAGAAGCTGATGAGGGCAGAGCTGTCCGACAAGCAGAACGCCAACAACCTGATTCAGCGCGAGCTCGAAAACGCTCACCTTAATTAGTCCTTTTTGAATTCAACCCATACAGAACACTGTCACCGTGCAAGACTATCGAATCAATATCAATTACGCGAAAGCGCTTTTCATGCTCGCCGACGAGTTGGGGGAGCAGGAAAAGGTGGCCGCCGACATGCGGCTGGTGAATGCCGTCAGTTCCGAAAACAAGGTGTTCAGCACCGTCTTCCGCAACCCCGAAATCAAGGTGTCGAAGAAAATAGCCATCGTGCAGGACATCTTTGCCCAGCATGTGTGCAAAGCCTCCATGGCATTTCTTGAGTTTGTAGTCCGCAAAAGCCGGTCGGTGAACCTCAACGGCATCAGCGCCTCCTATCTCGACCTCTACCGCGACAGCCACGACATCGTGCTGTCCAAGTTCACGACGGCCTCGACGGTCGACTCCTCCATCACCGACTTGGTGAGCAAGGCCGTGGCCGCCCACACGGGCAAAGAAGTTGAGCTGGTTGCCAAAACCGACCCCAAAATCATCGGGGGCTTTGCCATCGAGTACAACAATAACATCTACGACGCCCGCCTCAGCACCAAACTGGTCAAACTCCGCCAGCAGTTCGACAAGAATGTGTATGAGAGCAAATTGTAAGAAATAAAACTAATACACTATATTATATGTCAGAAATTAAACCTGCCGAAGTATCGGCGATTCTGAAGAAACAACTGGCCGATGTCAATCTGGATGTGGCGTTGGAAGAGGTGGGCACCGTCCTCACCGTGGGCGACGGCATTGCCCGTGTCTATGGCCTCAACAATGCCCAGGCCGGCGAGCTGGTCGAGTTTGCCTCCGGCGAGCAAGGCATCGTCCAAAACCTCGAAGAGGACAACGTCGGTGTGGTGATGTTGGCCGAAGCCAGCACCATCAACGAGGGCGACACTGTGAAACGCACCAAACGCATCGCCTCTATCAATGTAGGCGAAGGGCTTGTGGGCCGCGTCATCAACACCATCGGCGAACCCATCGACGGCAAGGGCGCTATCGAGGGCGAGCTTTTTGAGATGCCCATCGAGCGCAAAGCCCCCGGCGTCATCTTCCGCCAGCCCGTCGAACAACCCCTCCAGACAGGTATCAAAGCCATCGACTCCATGATTCCCATAGGGCGTGGACAGCGTGAGCTCATCATTGGCGACCGTCAGACAGGTAAAACCGCCATCGCTATCGACACTATTATCAACCAGAAGAATTTCTACGATGCAGGCGACCCCGTCTATTGCATCTATGTGGCTTGTGGTCAGAAAGGCTCGACAGTTGCCAACATGGTGAAGAATCTGGAGGAGAAAGGCGCCATGGCCTACACCATCGTGGTGGCCGCCACCGCCTCCGACCCCGCTGCCATGCAGTTCTATGCGCCCTTTGCCGGCGCTGCCATCGGCGAATATTTCCGCGACACTGGTCGCAATGCCCTGGTTATCTACGACGACCTCAGCAAGCAGGCTGTTGCCTACCGCGAAGTCTCCCTGCTGCTCCGTCGCCCGCCGGGACGTGAGGCCTACCCCGGCGATGTGTTCTATCTGCACAGCCGTCTGCTCGAACGTGCCGCCCGCATCATCCAGAGCGACGAGATTGCCCGTCAGATGAACGACCTGCCCGCCTGCCTTAAAGACAAGGTGAAAGGTGGCGGCTCGCTCACGGCCCTGCCCATCATCGAGACGCAGGCTGGCGACGTATCCGCCTACATCCCCACCAATGTCATCTCCATCACCGACGGACAGATATTCCTCGAGACCAACCTCTTCAACTCCGGCATCCGTCCTGCCATCAATGTGGGTATCTCCGTGTCACGCGTGGGTGGTAAGGCTCAGATTAAATCGATGAAGAAGATTGCCGGTACGCTGAAACTGGACCAGGCCCAGTACCGCGAGCTGGAGGCCTTCTCAAAGTTCGGCTCCGACCTCGACGCCGCCACCAAGGCAGTGCTCGACAAGGGCGCGCGCAATGTGGAAATCCTCAAACAGCCTCAGTACAGCCCCATGCCGGTTGAAGACCAGGTGGCCATCATCTATTGTGGCACCAATGGTCTCCTTCAGAAGGTGCCCACCGACAAGGTGCGCAACTTCGAAAGCGAATACCTCTTCTTCTTGCACCAAAACCATGCGGACATCCTCGAAAACCTCCGCAAGGGTAAACTTGTCGACCAAGACCTCCAAACCCTCAAGAGAGTCGCCCTCGACATGGCTGAGAAATACGCAAAATAATAAAGTATGGCAAACTTAAAAGAAGTCAGAACCCGTATAGCGTCGGTCAGCTCCACGCAGCAGATCACTTCCGCCATGAAGATGGTCTCGGCTGCCAAGTTCCGCCGCGCGCAGAATGCCATTGTCGGCATGCGCCCTTATGCCAACCAGCTGGGCCAGATAGCCGCCGACATCGACACGGGCGATGGCATACAGACCCCCTACCACGAGGTGCGTCGGCTCGAAAATGTCCTTCTGGTGGTGGTGACATCCAACAAAGGCCTTTGCGGCGCGTTCAACAGCAATGTTATCAAGCAAGCACAGGCCCGCATCGACTACTACAAGTCAATAGCCACCGCCGACCAGCCCGCACACCTGGCCATGATTACCATCGGCAAACGGTGCAGCGAGTATTTCGCCAAACGTTTCGACAATGTGGTAGGCTCGTTCGATGACTTGCTCGATAATGCATCGTTCGACACCGTGGCCTCGCTTGCCGACGATGTCATGCAGCAGTTCTGCGACAAGAAATACGATCGTGTGGAATTAGTCTACAACCAATTCAAGAACTCCTTGGTGCAAATACTCAGCACCGAGCAGTTCCTGCCCATCCTGCCCAGCCAGTCCGGCAAAGGCGCCGCTTCGGGCATGGCCAACGACTATATCTACGAGCCCTCCAAAGAGGACATCCTCCGCGAGATGATTCCGCTCACCCTCCGGTCGCACTTCTACCGTGTCATCCTCGACTCGCTGGCTTCCGAACACGGCGCCCGCATGAACGCCATGCAGAAAGCCACCGACAATGCTACCGAGCTGCTCAAAGAGTTGCGCCTCAGCTATAACAAAGCCCGCCAAGCCGCCATCACCAATGAGATTATCGAAATCGTCAGCGGCTCGGAGGCACTGAAAGGATAAAACAATGTAAAACTTTAAACCTGCGGCGGCCTTGTGCCGCCGCAAATTATATTATGGAAACAAAAACACCAAACAAAGGCACACAAGTCATTGCCATCATCACCATGTTCTTCATGTTCGCCATGATTTCATTTGTAACCAACATGGCAGCCCCATTCGGCAACATCTGGAAAAACCAGTATTCCTGGGCCGGCATGTGGGGCAACATGATGAACTTTCTGGCCTACCTTATCATGGGCATTCCCGCCGGCAAACTCATGTCGCGCATCGGCTATAAGAAAACTGCCCTCATAGCCCTTGCCGTTGGTTTTGTAGGCATGGTGATCCAATACCTCTCCAGCCTCTTCGGAGCCGAAGTGTCCACCTTTGCTGTGGGCGGGCAGCCCGTCATGCTCAACTTCCTCATCTATCTGTTGGGGGCGTTCGTATGCGGTTTCTGTGTCTGCATGCTCAACACCGTTGTCAATCCCATGCTCAACCTTTTGGGTGGCGGGGGCAACAAAGGCAACCAGCTCATCCAGACCGGTGGCACCCTCAATTCCCTCACCGGCACCCTCACCCCGTTGCTTGTCGGTGCCCTCATCGGGCAGGTGACCGACCGCACTGCCATGAGCGATGTCTCACCCCTGCTGTTCATCGCCATGGCCGTCTTTGCCCTGGCATTCCTCATCATCTGCTTTGTCACCATCCCCGAGCCCAACCGCACCCGCCAACAGTCCGGTGTCAAAGACACCCACAGCGCATGGAGCTTCCGCCATTTAGTGCTCGGCGTTGTAGCCATCTTCTTTTATGTTGGCACCGAAGTTGGCATCCCGGCCGAACTCAATTTCTACCTTACTGACGTCGACGGCAAAGGCACCGGAGCGGCCATTGGTGGCGCCGTGGCGGCCATCTACTGGCTCCTTATGATGGTGGGCCGTGCGGCCAGTGCCGCCATCAGCGGCAAAGTGTCCACCCGCACACAGCTCACCACCGTCTCCCTCATAGCCATCGTGCTTGTAGTCGTGGCCATCATCATGCCCAGCAGCATCCGCGTGTCCATGCCTGGCTACAGCGTGGCCGACGGCTTCCGCATGTTCCAGGTGCCCATCAGCGCCCTCTTCCTTGTCCTTTGCGGACTCTGCACCTCCCTCATGTGGGGTGGCATCTTCAACCTCTCGGTCGAAGGGCTGGGCAAGTATACCGAACAAGCCTCCGGCATCTTCATGATGATGGTAGTGGGCGGCGGAGTCATGCCCCTTATCCAGAACGCCCTTGCTGGCTCCATTGGCTATATGGGCAGCTACTGGCTCGTCGTGGCCATGCTGGCCTACATTCTCTTCTACGCACTCATCGGCAGCAAAAACGTCAACAAGGACATCCCCACCGACTGAGTCTCATTCCTCCTCCCGTCCGCCTGCCTCTCGCCGAGGCTCTGACGGGGAAGACACACACATACATAAAGAGGGATGCGTGCCTCGAGCACGCATCCCTCTCATTTTATTCTGTCTCCAAACAAGCCGAACCCTTGCGGCGGACCCTACAACCGCTGTCCCGAATCCGTCTTCTTATACAGCGTGGGCGATTTCTGCTCCCTCAGTGCTTGGCGCTCCTCGCGGTTTTGGAGGTGGAAATCCTCACGTTTCTGCCATTCATCCTCACTTATCTGCAAAGCCTTGGCGATAATCTCACTGCTCTTCATGTGCGGGTAATGCTTCCGGTAGTGCTGTTCATGCCGTTTCACCGAAATAGGATACTTAGCCTTCAGCGCCTGATAGTCGTCATCACTGGCGTAGCTCCTTTCCATCGCCTTATTCCGCTGCTCCTTGAACAGATTACGCCACAGAGACGTATACTTCCATCTGCTCCACAAGCCTATCATCGTGCCCAGCCCCCACAGCATTATCGCCACCACAATAATCACCTTGATAGTCATAGTCTGATACATGTGTTTTACAATCCACAATGGTAAGGGCACACTTGCAAGGAGTATCAACACAAACAACAGCGTAATGGCTACCAACTTCGTCGAAGTCCGTTCAAACAATTTCTTTGCCATGATAAAAAAACATTTTGCATTAATAAATACTTCATAATAACGCAACTGCCTATCGCTTATTGTGTGGCATCCCATTTTTTAAGTCCTGCGCCGCGCACCCCTCCCACCACCCCTTCCAAAACCTGTCCGTCATTCGGCACAACACCGGAACAAGCGGACTGCCCCCAGCCCATCCGCCACATCCCCGCAATCCAAAAACATCACCCCTCCCAGACCATCCTCTCGAAAAAATAATTGCAAATCTCTGTAATTCAAAAAAAAATCGTATCTTTGCTATTCGCATTGCGGCGTTCGTATGCCTGCCAATACGATAGAACCCAATGTGTTAATCTAAGTTTCACCCGGCTGGCAGGAGCCACAAAAAAACCAAAACCGCACACATGGATTATAAAAATGTGCAGCCGATAGCAGACTTTGACTGGAGTGCTATCGATAAAAAAGAAGAAGTCAACAACGAACAGGCCAAACAGATGGCCGAGCAGTACGAGCAAACCTTCAAATCCTTCACCGAACAGGAAGTGATCGAAGGCACCATCGTCAGCATCAGCGACCGCGAAGCCGTCGTCAACATCGGATTCAAGAGCGACGGCGTCATCCCCGCCTCCGAACTCCGCTACAACCCCGACTTCAAAGTCGGCGACAAAATCGAGGTCTACGTCGAGAGCCAGGAAGACTCCAACGGCCAGCTCCTCCTCTCCCACAAAAAAGCTCGCATCCTCAAGAGCTGGGAGCGCGTCAACCAAGCCTACGAAAACCAGGAAATCATCACCGGCTACGTCAAGAGCCGTACCAAAGGCGGTCTCATCGTCACCGTCTTCGACAACATCGAAGCCTTCCTCCCCGGCTCGCAAATCGATGTCAAGCCCATACGCGACTACGACGTCTTTGTCGACAAGAGCATGGAATTCAAAGTTGTCAAAATCAATCACGAATATAAGAACGTGGTAGTCTCCCACAAAGCCCTCATCGAGGACGAGATCGAAGCCCAGAAAGCCGAAATCATCAGCCACCTCGAAAAAGGCCAAGTGCTCGAAGGCACCGTCAAGAACATCACCCCCTACGGCGTCTTCATCGACCTCGGTGGTGTCGACGGTCTCATCCACATCACCGACCTCAGCTGGGGCCGTGTGTCCGATCCCAAAGACATCGTCGAGCTCGACCAGAAAATCAACGTCGTCATCCTCGACTTCGACGAGGCCAAACACCGCATCGCCCTCGGTCTCAAACAGCTCACTCCTCATCCTTGGGATGCTCTCGATCCCAACCTCAAGGAGGGTGACCACGTCCACGGCAAAGTGGTCGTCATTGCCGACTACGGTGCATTCGTCGAAGTTGTCCCCGGCGTCGAAGGCCTCATCCACGTCAGCGAGATGAGCTGGAGCCAGCACCTCCGCAGCGCTCAGGACTTCCTCAAAGTTGGACAGGAAGTCGAAGCCGTCGTCCTCACCCTCGACCGCGAGCAGCGCAAAATGAGCCTCGGCCTCAAGCAGCTCATGCCCGATCCTTGGCTCACCATCGCCGAGAAATATCCCGTCGGCAGCAAGCACACCGCCATCGTCCGCAACTTCACCAACTTCGGCATCTTTGTCGAGCTTGAAGAAGGCGTCGACGGCCTCATCCACATCAGCGACCTCAGCTGGAGCAAGAAAATCAAACACCCCGCCGAGTTCACCAAGATTGGCGACAGCATTGATGTCGTCGTCCTCGAAGTCGATGCCGAAAACCGTCGTCTCAGCCTCGGCCACAAGCAGCTCGAGGAGAATCCTTGGGATGTCTACGAGTCACTCTTTGGCGTAGGCACTGTCCACCAGGGCACCATCTCCAACATCAACGACAAGGGCGCTACCGTAGCACTGCCCTATGGTGTTGAAGGCTTCGCTCCCATGCGTCACCTCGAAAAGGAAGACAAGACCAAAGCCCGTCAAGGCGAAACCCTCGACTTCAAGGTCATCGAATTCTCCAAAGAGAACAAGAAAATCATCGTCTCCCACACCCGCGTCTTCCAGGACAACCTCGACAACGAGCGCCAGAAGAACGAGAGCGACGAGGCCAAGAAAGAGCGCGCCACCAAAAAGACCGTCAAGAAGATCAACGAGACCCTCGAAAAGACCACCCTTGGCGACCTCAGCGTGCTGGCCAACCTGAAAGAAGAAATCGAAAAAGAAGAGCGCGGCGAATAAACCCGCTCCCTAAACACCGATTCAATCCCTACCAACCGGGGCTTCACACCGAAGTCCCGGTTTTTCTTTTCATCCACCCTGCACCTATCGCACCTCACCACAAACCTTAAGCACTTCCAAGAAAAAAAAATTATTTTTTCTTCTATATCAGAAAAAATGTGTATTTTTGCCTACAGTACAAGTCCTGAGCCATACCTGTACCGCATTATATTTCAAGTCGATAATAAAATATTACCAATCAAAATCAAACAAAAATGACAAGAGAACATCAAAAAACCTATTCCGCACCCACAATCGAAGTGCTGAATGCCCGTATTGAAAGAGGTTTTGAGGGCAGCGTAACCCCCGCTCCCGATCCCAACCAAATCGAACAACCCGAACAAGGCGAAGACCTCCTCTGGGGCTAATCCAATCAAGTAACAACCAAAACAAACCTACAGAAATGAAAAAAACCGCCTTTTATCTTATCGCCCTTGCCACATTGAGCATCGCCGCCGTCTCCTGCACCAAGGACGAGGCCGCCAAAGGACCCCAGTTCCGCATCTCCATGGAGTCCGCCTCCAGCAAGACCCACTTCAACGGCACCAACCTCTACTGGACCGACGGAGACCAGTTTGCCGTCTATGACGCCAACAACAGCCGCGCCCTCTACTCGGCCGCTGCCGAAGGCGACCAAGCCCTCACCGCCACCCTCAACATCATGGATGGCACCATCGGCGATGGCCCCTACACCGCCATCTACCCCAACTCCATAGCCACCGCCAGCCCCTCCGTCGTCACCCTCCCCGCCGAGCAAGCCTCCGTGGCCGGTGAACTGACCGGATTCCCCATGATGGCCGTGTCCGACAACGAGGAGCTCAGCTTCAAAAACCCCTGCGCCATCCTCAAAATCCACATGAAGAAATCCAACATCTCCATCTCCAAGATTCAGATAGCCACCGACCAGTACATCAACGGCGACTTCACCATCGACTACAACGACGGTGAACCCTCCCTCACCCGCACCAACTCCACCAACCACACCAAAGTCACCACCCTCACCATGGCCAACCCCGTGTCCATCACCGAAGGAGCTGACTTCTGCCTCTACCTGCCCGCAACCCAGTATGGCTACTTCCTCCTCAAAATCTACGACGCCGACGGCAACATCCTCTCCAAATCCTTCACCGGCCTGAGCTTCGGCCGCAACCAGTACCGCACCCTCACCATCCCCGAGAGCGCCATCAACTTCCATCCCGGCGACCTCACCGGTGAGTTCACCGTCAACGCCAATGGCGCCAAAGTGACCTTCTCACGCGGCAACCTTTACAAAAATAGCAACCAATACTATTTCGCCAGCAAGCAATACCTCCGCACCGAAAGCAACGGAGATCAAGACCACCTTTTCACCTGGACCTCCTCTATGCAAACCGCTTATCCTCCCCAAAACGGCGGTAACCAATCGTGGAAAGTCCTTTCTAAGGATGAATGGCAATACATGATGAAAACAAATGGTGGACGTACCGTTTCCTTCATCACACCCTCTCATACCTACACCTATCACTTCTTGGCAGCCAAAGTCACAAAAGAGAATGGCTATAACGTAAATGGCTATATTCTTTTCCCCGATGTCTTCTATTGGCCATTGGAGGAGTCCAAACTGCCCGTTGCCAATAAGTTCGGATCACAAGTACTCCACTGGGACAATGTCCCTGTCTTCACCAACTATGAATGGCAGATGCTCGAAGCCGCTGGTAGCGTCTTCCTCCCCACTACTGGAAAAATCGAATTAGGCACCGCCAGAGAATTTGGCAGCGGCTCCTACTATTGGACCTCTACAGGCAACACGAGTGATGGTGCTTACTCCATTCGTTTTAGAGACGGGGCCATTTCCCCTTACTATCAAGAGGGCAGAACCGACCAATGGAAGTGTGCCATCCGTTTCGTCAAAAACGTTCAGTAAGACTTACACATTCTGTTCATATCACAAGCGATGCCTCCCTCCTCGGGGGGCATCGCATTTTTGTTTTGTCCTGCCAGCCCTCCCCCTCTGGGTGGCACAGCCCTGCGCCTCCCCTACTCCCATGCTCCGCCACCGCCACCCTCCCACTCCAGCGGCCAAGGGCACCACCCCCGACACCGCCCCCCTCTTTTTCTTCAACAAATACAACTTTTTTTTCCACTTCTATACTTGTTGTACAGCCAAACATAGACTAAATAGAATCTAAATAGAATCAAAATAGAATCTAAATAGAATAAATATGCAAAACGAGCAACTGACTCGACGCCCACCGGCGGCTGGACACCTCACAGGCCGCCTCCTCTGAAGCCTCTTGTCAGTGGCCAATCATAAAATTTGTAAAAAACATGCAATGATTAAATATAATTGTGTATCTTTGCAGCATGAATGGCAAAGCAGGTTTATTTCTTATATCATTGATTTTATGTTCATTGCCAGCATTTCCTCAACATCGCGGCAATAATGAACACGACAATAGCGGCATAGCCGGAGTTCTGGACTCCACCCTGTCCGGCACCTCATCCCTCTTCTACTGGAACCATGAATTGTGGAGCAGCAACGACCACGGGCAGCTCAGGCTCTTCAGCATCGACACCACCAACGCCCATACCAAGGACAGTGTCCGATGCGGCTTCCGGTATCAGGACATGGAGGAGGTGGCGCAGGACGACCAATACTTCTATTTCGGCGATTTCGGCAACAATGGTACAACCCTGCGGGATGACCTATACATACTGCGCATTCCCAAGCAATTGCTCCTGATGGGCTCCTGCCACTGCGACACCATCCATTTCTCCTACTGCGGCTATACGACCAACAACAACCGGATGTCCGGCGGCCTGCCAACCACCGATTTCGACTGCGAGGCCATGGTGGCCATCGACGACAGTCTTTACCTCTTCACTAAGCAGTGGACCTCGCAGCAGACAGTTTGCTTCGCCTTGCCCAAGACCCCGGGGCGCTATATTGCCATGCCCCGATTCAAGCTCAATGTCAACGGCCTCGTCACCGGGGCCTGCCACTTCCGACTGGACAGGCTGGGACTGAAGCAGAAAAACGTCATTGCCCTTTGTGGCTACAATATCCTGGCCCAACCTTTTGTATACCTGATCTACGATTTCTCGGGGACCAACTTCACCAAGGGTAGGCGCGAAAAGATTGCCTACCTCAACAATGTGGGCTGGCAGACCGAGGCCATAGCCACCGCCGACGGCATCCACTACTGGATTACCTCGGAGCGGTTTTCGCGGCTGGGGGTGAACAATCCGCCACGGCTGCTGACGCTCGACCTCTCCAGCCACTTGGCACAGTATATCAGCACCCTCGAACCGCTGGACATCGACCAGCCGACCCTCGACCCCTGGCCCACCCTGGCACCCAACCCGACGGACGGCATCGTGCAGCTAATAGGCCTTAGCCACGAGGTGCTGAAGGACTTGAAAGTGGAGGTGTGGGACTCGCAAGGGCGCATGCTGAAGGACGTGGTGAATGGCACTGTTATCGACCTCAGCAAACAACCCGCCGGTGTCTATGTGGTGCGGATGACGCTGCCGCAGGACGGGGTGGCCACACGGCGTGTGCGTCTGCTGCCCTCTGCTAAGCCTAATTTTTGATGCCCTCACCCCGGCATGGGGTTGCCTGAGCCTTGCGGCAGGAGCCTAAGGGCTCCGCACGGCAAAGGCCATGGAGACTGGGGCGCCCCGAAGGGACGCGACAAGGCCTCCGGTGCGGCTCAGCACTGCGCGCCATTCCTCTCATTCATTGGTTCTTTTCCCATATTCGCCAACTCAGCTCGGCCTGGGTGTAGAGCATGGCACGGCCGTCGCAGGTGGTGGCACCCACCCGTGCGGCTTCGGACAGGAAGACTGTGGGCGACGGGTTGTAAACCAAGTCATAGCACAGATGGCGCGAAGTGAGCTGTCGGGGCCAAGGCCAGGCCGACTGCTGCTGAAGCGGGGCCATGCCCACCGGGGTGCAGTTTACAATAATGAGATACGATGCCGCCAGCTCACGGGCACGGTCGTATGACACTGCAAAGGGCTTGCTCCCGGCCTGGCGGGACACAACCAAGGCTTCCAATCCCAGACGCTGGAGTGCATAGACGACTGCCTTGGCCGCTCCGCCACTGCCCAGCACCAGGGCACGGGTGTGCCACGGCTGCAGCAAGGGTACCAGCGTGCGGGCAAAGGCATGGGTGTCGGTGTTGTGGCCTACCAGCTGCCCGTTGCTACATTCCACGCAGTTGACAGCCTGGATGGCGCCGGCCTCGGGGTCGAGGCTGTCCAGACGGTCGATAATCTGTTCTTTGAAAGGGATGGTGACATTGAAACCGTTTATGCCGCATTGCTGTGCCCACTGCCGCACACCGTCCACATTCTCCATCTCGTACAGGCGGTACTCGGCATCGGCAATGCCTTCCCGCTCAAACATGTCGGCAAACCATCTTGCCGACCACGAGTGCGAAAGTTTTCGACCTATAAGTCCGTACTTTTTCATGATGCAAAGATACGGAAAAAAAATCATACTGCATGGGGCTTGAAAACAAAATTGTGTCGGCCTGTATAGCAAACTGACAACATGAATGGTCGGCAACGGATTGGGACACTAAAAACAAAAACCGTTTATTGAATATTTCTTCGTATCTTTGCAAATTCAAGCAAGACGCATATATGAAGGGTTTGTTTCGTACTATCTTACTAATTATCAACCTCCTTTTTGCGGGAGCACTGATTGTCTCAACCCTTGCGGGCAGCATAGAGCCCAGCCGCATGGTGGTGGTTTCTATCCTCAGTTATGGATATGTCATTTTCCTGCTTGCCAACGTGCTGTTCATTATCCTGTGGCTTTGCCTGTCGCGATGGGAGTTTCTGGTATCGGTAGCCGCCATCTTGGTGCGCATGTCGTTCATACCCCTGTTTTTCCAGGTGGGAGGCACGGCCGAGCCTGTGAGGGGCGACGACATGGTGAGGGTTATGACCTTCAACACCCACGGATTTGAAGGGCTGGACAGCGACACGCTGATGACCCGCGATTCGGGAGCCGTGCTGTTTTTGCAGCTGGTGGCCGAGGAGGACCCCGACATCATCTGTCTACAGGAATACCAAGGCCGGAGGAAGAACCGGATTGGCGACTCGCTCGCGGCACTGGGCTACAAGCATCACTTCGGGGTCCACGGCGCTGAGAAGCCGGCACAGTGCATTGTCTACACCCGGCTGCCGATAACCCAAGGGCAGATGATGGATGAGAAGACCAAGTTCTATGTGGACTTGAAAAAAGGCGAGAGGGCGTTGCGTGTGTGCTGCGTGCATCTGGACTCGTATGAGCTCACTTCGGACGATTACGAGAGCCTGGAACGGCTGTCGCATGCCCAGACCGACAGCTCTACCCATAAGCTGCTGCACAAATTCACTGAGACCACACGCGAGCACGAGGAGGAATGGAAGACGGAACTGCTGCCGCTGATAGAGTCGACCACTACGCCCTTTGTGTTGGCGGGCGACTTTAACGATACGCCCGCATCCTACATCTACCAGCAGGCCTCACTGCTGCTGAAAGACTCCTATGTGGAGCAGGGACGGGGTTTCGGCACCACCTACCACGGACCTTTCCCCGCCTTCAGGATTGACTATATCCTGCACAGCAGCAACTTGGAAGCTCTCTCCTACAAACGCATCACCTCCCCCATATCCGACCACTACCCCATTTTGACCGATTTGCGCTTTATCGACTAATCCCATTCCACCTGTCAACCAAGAAGCAACGACGTGACACAAAAAGAACGATACACACGGATGATAGCCTACTTCGAGGAGGCAAGGCCCACGGCGCAGTCTGAACTGCACTACGAAGACCCTTTCCAGCTGCTGGTGGCCGTGATTCTCTCGGCCCAGTGCACCGACAAGAGGGTGAACATGACTACCCCCGCCCTCTTTGCCGCCTATCCCGATGCCGCCACCATGGCCCAGGCCACGGCCGAGGACATATTCCCTTACATCAGTTCCATTTCCTACCCGCATAACAAGAGCAAGCATCTGGCCGGCATGGCCAGAAAGCTCATGGAGGATTTTGGCGGCGAAGTGCCCAGCGATGTGGACGAGCTGCAAACCCTGCCCGGGGTGGGCCGCAAGACGGCCAATGTTATCGCATCGGTGGTGTTCAACTTGCCAGCGCTGGCGGTGGATACCCACGTGTTCCGCGTGGCCAACCGCATAGGGCTGACACGCAACAGCAAAAACCCTCTGCAAACCGAGCGAGAACTGGTGAAACATATACCGCAAGACAAAATACCCATAGCCCACCATTGGCTTATCCTGCATGGCCGCTACGTGTGCCAGGCGCGCAAGCCCCACTGTTCGGAGTGCGGCCTGACGGACCTCTGCCAGTGGTTCCAGCAGTCAGCCCCTAAAAAGAACAGCCCATGCTAACCCAACCCCTTTTCCTGATAGGCTTGGTGGCCGTTGCCATACCTATAGCCATCCACCTCCTGCAACTACGCCGTTACCGCAAGGTGTATTTCAGCAATGTCGACATGCTGGAGGAGCTTGAAAGCGAGAACCGCCGCCAACGCAATCTGCGCCAGCTCCTCATCTTGGCCTCACGCATCCTGGCCATCGTGTTCATCGTTCTGGCTTTTTGCCAACCAGTGATACCCCACAAAGGGGCCGCCCTCCAGTCGGGGGCGACGGTGGTGAGCGTGTATATCGACAATTCTTACAGCATGGAGTGCGGTGGGATGGATGGGAGCCTGATGGAATCGGCCAAAAAGAAGGCCCGTGAGATAGCCGCCGCCTACGATCCTTCTGTACCCCTACAGCTGCTCACCAATAATGCCTCCGGGAGCCAGTTCCGCTGGCTGAGCCGTGAGGAATTTCTCACCGCCGTCGACGAGATTGAGGCCGGAGGTGCCACAGCCCCTCTCGCCACAATCGCCTTGCGCCAACACGAGTTCCTGCACTCGGCTACCGCCGCCAACCGCCATGCCTACATCATCAGTGATTTCCAACGCACGACGGCCAACATAGCCGACTACCCCGCCGACACAACCATCCTCACCACTTTCATCCCCCTGGGAGAGAGCTCGCTGGCCAATGTGTACATAGACACCCTCACTTTCAACAGTCCCGCCTATTTCAAAGGGGCCACGGTGAAAGTGGAGGCACGCCTCCGCAATATCGGCGACAAAGCCGTCGAAAAGCAACCCCTGCGCCTTTACATCGGCAGCCAGCAGAGGGCTGTCACTTCGGTCGACATCCCGGCCAACAGCTCCGCCACAGCCACCCTCACCTTCTCCATTCAAGACGACACAATGCTGACAGGCCATGTGGAAACCACCGACTACCCTGTCACTTTCGACGACCGACTTTACTTCTCGCTCCCAGTCACCTCCAGCATTCCTCTGCTCGTGGTGAGCGGCAAGAACGAAAACCCTTACATCCGCAAACTCTTTGCCAACGACTCGCTGACCAGCTACCGACAGGAACCCTACAGCAACCTTGACTATACCCATATTGCCGAAAGCCAGTTCATCATAATTGACGAGCTACATGCGATTCCCTCCGGACTGGCCCAGACCCTTGCCCTGTTTGTGTCGGACGGTGGCACGCTGCTGCTCATTCCCCCCGCCGATGCCGAGACCGCCTCGTACAATCAACTCCTCGGAACGCTGCAAGCGCCACTCTTAAGCAAATGGCAATCGACCCCGACGCGAGCCAACAGCTTGCAGTATGACCACAGCCTGTACAGGGGTGTGTTCAGCGGTCGTAACGAAGAGATGGAGATGCCCACCGTGCAGGGACATTTCCTTATGCAACTCGCGGCCTCCACTGTGGTTCGGCCAGTCATCACCCTCACCGACGGGACCCACCTGCTGACAGAAACCCCTGCCGGGAAAGGCCGCCTGTATCTCTTTACCGCGCCCCTGCGGCCTGAGAGCACGGACCTGATGCAGCAAGCGCTCTTTGTGCCCACGGTATATAACATGGCCCTCTTCAGCTTCCCCCAGCCACTGCCCTACCACCTCATATCCTCCACCGCCCCTATCCCCGTCATCGCTTCCTCGGCCTCGTCGCAACCTTTCCACATGGTCTCCATCTCTCCAGCCCAGCCGAGACTGGACTTTATACCTGACATACGCCGCATCGGCTCCCACAATTTCATCCTCCCCCACGGGGAGATCACCCTCGCGGGCAACTACCTCCTGGCCACCAACCCTGCCGAAGGACTGGCCTTCAACTACAGCCGTCAAGAGTCGGACCTCACCTGTCTCTCCACCTCCGACATCAAGCAGACCATCCGCGATGCAGGTCTCACCCATTGCAGTCTTACGCCTTCGGCCGCCAAGTCTATGACCGACTTTATACGCTCCCGCAATCAAGGCACACCCTTATGGCGGTGGTGCATCCTGCTGGCACTCCTTGCCCTCCTTGCCGAGACACTCCTCATCCGGCTGCCACAGCGCAACAGCAAAGTATAACCCCTCACCATCCATCAGCATGCTAACCATCAACGATATATCGAAATCCTATGGCTCGTTCCAAGCCCTCCACCACATCAACCTACATGTGGGGCAGGGCAAGGTGTTCGGCCTTTTGGGACCCAACGGGGCCGGTAAAACCACCCTCATCCGCATCATCAACCACATCATAGCCCCCGACAGTGGCACCCTCCAGTTCGACGGCCACCCGATGACACTTGCCGACGTTATGCAGATAGGCTATCTGCCCGAAGAACGGGGCTTGTACAAAAAGATGCGGGTGGGAGAGCAGGCCGTCTATCTGGCCCGTCTCAAAGGACTTGACAAGGATACAGCTGTCAGGCAGCTGCACCAATGGTTTGACCGTTTGGAAATCGACTCGTGGTGGAACCGTCGCGTAGAAGAGCTCTCCAAAGGCATGCAGCAAAAAGTGCAATTCGTGGTCACCGTACTCCACAACCCACGGCTGCTTATCCTCGACGAGCCTTTCAGCGGCTTCGACCCTGTCAATGCCGACCTTCTGAAGCGAGAAATCCTCCGTCTCAAAGAGCAAGGCACTACCATCATCTTCTCCACCCACAACATGTCCTCGGCCGAGGAACTTTGCGACGATATAGCCCTTATCAACCACGCACGCGTCGTGCTGTGCGGTCCCCTGTCCGACATCAAAGCCAGCCACCAAGGGCTTCCCCTCGACCGCATTTTCATCAACACGGTCCAAAGCCCCATGTCCGACTGATTCCCATCCCTGCCTAAAAATCTTTAATCCACAACCTTCAAGCCTGCATTCATGAACAAGATACCCCTCGTCATACAACGCGAATACCTCACCCGCGTCAAGAAGCCCTCCTTTTGGGTCCTCACCATTGTGGTGCCGCTCCTGCTGGCCGCCGTCTATGCCATCCCCATCATATTGGCCTCACGGCCCCTGGAGCATGCCCACGTGCTGGTAGCTGACGACACAGGGCTTTTCCAAGGCCAGTTCCGCTCGGGACGGGACATCACCTATCACGAGGCTGGGAGCATCGACTACGCCCGCCGGGAACTACAGCAGCACGACAGCCTCGACGCCATCGTCTATATTCCCGCACGCGAGACCACCCTGCCCCGCGATGCTTATCTTTTCTACCGCTCCGACACCCCCTCCCTCACTATCCAGACCGATGCACAGAACCAGCTGCAGGAGATACTCCGCAACCGAATCCTCCTCGACGTCCACGGCCTATCACCCGAAGATTATTCCCTCATCACCTCCACTCACATAAAGCTTCGCACCGTGGACATCGAGACTGGCCGCGACGGCTTCCTCCAGGTAAAGATTGTGGTCGGTGCCCTCCTTGCCCTACTGGTCTTCATGGCCGTCTTTATGTTCGGCTCACAAGTGATGCGCGGAGTCATGGAGGAGAAAGCCTCACGCATAGTAGAGGTCATCGTGTGCAGTGTCAAACCATTCCAGCTCATGATGGGCAAAGTTGTGGGCATTGGACTTGTAGGACTTACCCAGTTTGCCCTGTGGGTGCTGCTGGCTGGTGCTTTGGTCACGGGTGTCCAGATCACCCATGCCGACCTTTTCGAACAGGCCACGGCCCGCCACAGCCAGACAGAGATAGCCACCAAAGGCGCCGAAGCCACCCAGCAATATCTGACCGAACAGGAGCGTGCCGCGCAATACCAAGCCGGCCAAGGCATAGACAACAGCATCCAGGAACTTATTGAAGGCCTTACTGGCATCAACTTCGCCATGCTCATTCTCCTCTTTTTGTTCTACTTCGTGTTTGGCTATCTGCTCTACGCCTCCCTCTTTGCCGCCGCTGGCTCGCTGGTGGACAACGAGACCGACTCGCAGCAGTTCACCCTCCCCCTCACCATTCCCCTGCTGCTCACCCTCCTCCTGCTCCCCTCCATGGTAAGCCAGCCCTCAGGCAGCCTCAGCGTATGGCTCTCCATCATCCCCTTCACCTCACCCGTGGCCATGCTGCTGCGCATCCCCTTTGGTGTCCCCTTCTGGCAAGTGTTGCTCTCCATGCTGCTGCTCCTTGCCACCTTCCCCCTCTGTATCTGGGCCGCCGCCAAGGTATACCGCTCCGCCATCCTCCGCTACGGACAGAAGGCCTCCTGGCGCGATGTCTGGCGCTTCCTCCGCCCTGGCTCCAAAGCCTGACCCTTACAGTACACCTCCTTCCCCCTGCCACACAATAAAAACGCGCCATCCACGTTACTCAAATAAAACCACTTGTTATGAGAACTCCACACGACGCCCGCTACATCAACCCCTACACCGATTTCGGGTTCAAGAAGCTCTTCGGCACCGAATTCAACAAAGAGCTCCTTGCCGACTTCCTCAACGCCCTGTTTGAGGGCGAACAGGTCATCACCGACATCCATTACCTCAACAGCGAGCGTCTTGGAGCCAATCAGGAGTCGCGACGCGCCATTTTCGACGTCTATTGCGAGAACACAAAAGGCGAGAAATTCATCGTCGAGATGCAGAACGTATTCCAACAATTCTACAAAGACCGCAGCGTCTACTACGCCACCTTCCCCATCCAGGAGCAAGCCGACAAAGGCGACCAGTGGGACTTCCGTCTCAACCGCGTATACACCGTCGGCATACTCAACTTCGTCTTCCCCGACGACGAATACAGTCCCGAATGCATGCACCATACCGTCAAGCTGATGGACGTGGACGACAAGCACGTCTTCTTCGACAAGCTCACCTTCATCTACCTCGAAATGCCCAAGTTCAAGAAGAAGGTCAACGAGCTTGTCACCCCATTGGACAAATGGCTGTTCGTGCTCAGCAACCTCTCCAAACTCATGGAGCGACCGCCCGAATTGCAAGGTCGCATCTTCACACGCCTGTTCGAGCAAGCCGAAATCTCACGCTTCACCCCCGAAGAGCAACGTGCCTACTATGACAATTTCAAGGCCTGGAACGATATCAACAATGCTGTCCTCACAGCCCGCCGCGAAGGTCACGACGAGGGTCGCGAAGAAGGCCGCGAGGAAGGAAGAGAACAAGGACGCAACGAGAAAGCCCGTGAAATAGCCCGAAACCTGAAGAGCGCCAACCTCCCTATGGCCGACATCGCGCAGGCCACAGGCCTCTCTCCCAAAGAAATTGATAGCCTATAAAACGCAACAACACTCTGCAACATGAAAAGACTCGTTACCCCATTCCTTCTTGCCGACTTCTTCATCCTCTCAGCAACCCTCACGCAAGCCACTGCCCAGACCGAAAACCGCCTCTGGAGCCAAGGCCCTCTCACTTGGGACGACTTCACCCTCATGCCCGCCTCCGAGTCAGAACCATCGTTGCTGCAATACGAACTTGGCTATGCTCCCATCCACGACACCATCGATGGCATCCTGTCGCACTACTACCTTGCCACCGCCCGCATAATCCCCAGCTCGTCGTGGGTCTCCGCCAACCACCGCACCCCGGAACTGCTGCGCTATCACCAAGTGGTATTCGACATGCTTGAAGAGGAACGCCGCACCCTGCAACGGGCGCTCAATGCTGCCGACAACCCCAGTGCCTTCCAAAACATACTCTACGCCTCCAGCGACAGGCTCAACACCCGCATAGCCGGTTTCCGCAGCCGCACGCACGACGGCACCGACACTACCGACCTCGCCACCTTCGAGCAGCAAGTGCGCCACGAACTGGCCATGCTCCCGGCCACCTACCGGCCCACCTATTCTCCCCATCCCTTCGGCTACTGCGCCTACGTCTCCCTGGGCGCGGCCCTCCCTTTCGGCACCATGGGGCAGGACTTCACCCCCGGCTTCACCATCGGCTACGGGTTCGACTTCTCGTGGAACCGCCACGTATTCAATGGCGAAGCCTACACGGGCTACCTCGACGCCCGCAAGCCGTTGGCACTCTTTGGCTCACACAACCAGCCCCCAGCGCCCCATAGTTTCGACAAAGGGCAATCCTACAACCTGTTTGTCATCAACTTCGGCTATGGCCACCTGCTCATCGACGACACCCGTATGCAGCTGGCTCCTGTCCTCTCCCTCAGCCTCCGCCAGCTCAGCACCCTCCGCAACCACGCCGACCATTTCACCTACACCCGACTCGAACCCTCCATAGGTCTCATGTTCCGCTACCACTTCTGGCAGCAGAACCCCTTCCCGCAATACAGTGCCCTCTTTGGCAACAAGCGCATCGCCGAGCGCAACCGCCTATCATTACATACCAAAGTGCTTCTGTCGTACTCCTCATTTCCGCGCATTGAGGGCAGCCCCGCCGGTCTCAACCTCATGGCGCAAGTGGGCATCGCCTTTGGCGGACGCTACCAGATAGTAGAATAATCCACTCTTTCACAACCATATATATTCTATTTCTCCACTCTTTCATTTATAGGTTATTTCTGGATGAACGATATAGTAATATAGAACGGGCGATGAACGACGGTTAAAGTTTGGGGCCGAAAGAAAGGGAGCAACCGCTAAAGCAGTGGTTATCAAGCCTCTTAAAAACAAAATATCCCAAAAACATGTTTTTTTTCATCCAATTCAAAAAAAAGTTGTACCTTTACAACCAGTAAAAAATGAAAGATAAACGTTGGATATTAAGGAAAGATTATGACAAAGAGGTAGTTAAAAAACTTGCGGAAGCATTAGGCGTAGATGAAATTATCGCCACGTTACTGGTTGAACGTGGTGTTACGACATTTGAAGAGGCACGTTGTTTCTTCCGACCAAGCTTGGACCAGTTGCATGATCCTTTCCTCATGAAGGACATGGACCGCGCTATAGCTCGAATCAACGAGGCGGTCCGCCGTCGCGAGCGCATCCTCATCTATGGGGACTACGACGTGGACGGCAC
>DEKU01000018.1:0-12541 GCA_002354035.1 Bacteroidales bacterium UBA2714 | reverse complement strand
TATATTCCCGACCGCGACAGCGAGGGATACGGCATCTCGTTTCAGGGCATCGACTTTGCCCGCGACACGGGAGTGAAGTTGGTCATAGCCCTCGACTGCGGCATTAAGGCCATCGAGCAGGTGGAGTATGCCCGCTCGCTGGGCATCGACTTCATCATCGGCGACCACCATCTGCCCGACGGCGACAACATCCCCGCGGCTGTGGCTGTGCTCGACCCCAAACGTGAGGACTGCCCCTACCCCTACAAAGAGCTCTCGGGCTGTGGCATAGGGTTTAAGATTGTCGAAGCCCATCAGGAGCAACGTATGGGGGTGCGCCTGTGCGATCCGCCCGACCGGCTCGACGACGCACAGCGTGAGAAGCGCGATGCCCTACAGCTCCGCATGCTCAAATACCTCGACTTGGTGGCGGTGAGCATCGCGTCGGACATCGTGCCCATCATGGGCGAGAACCGTGTGTTGGCAGCTTTTGGCCTCAAGGTCATCAACACCCATCCCCGTCCCGGCATCGAAGCCATACTCACCTACGGCCACATTGAACGCCGCTCCGACGAAGATCAGCGCCTCCATCCCGAAGACAAGTCCTACTTCCGCAAGGAACTAAACATCACTGACCTTGTCTTCTTGGTTGGTCCACGCATCAACGCCGCCGGACGCATTCGCAGTGCTTTTGACTCCGTCCGCCTGCTCCTCAGCGACAACCCCGCCCAAGCCCATCTGCTGGCCGAGGAAATCAACGAATACAACAAGCAGCGCAAGGACCTGGACAGCTCGGCCACCGAGGAGGCCAAGCGTCGCATTGAAAGCAACCCCGTGCTGCGGAACCGCAAAAGTATAGTCCTGTTCGACGAGAACTGGCATAAAGGGGTGGTGGGCATTGTGGCATCACGGCTGGTGGAGGCTTACTACAAGCCCACTGTTATCTTCACACGGTCCGACGACCTCTTCACCGGTTCGGCTCGCAGCATCAAGGAGTTCGACGTGCATGCGGCATTGGAACAATGCAGCGACCTTCTGGAACATTTCGGTGGGCACCGCTGTGCCGCCGGGGTCTCCGTCAAACCTGAAAACCTCGAAGCCTTCACCCTCCGGTTCGAGGAGGTGGTGAACCAAACCCTGCCCAAGGAAAGCATGGTACCCGAGATTGAAATCGACGCCGAGATAGACTTCGGCAAGCACATCACTCCCAAATTCCTCCGCATCCTGAAGCAATTCGGGCCTTTCGGACCTGAGAACAATGTGCCAGTGTTTGTGTCGCACAGTCTTGTGGACACGGGCTATCCTCGTGTGGTGGGGACCAATCACCTCAAGTTCAATGTAATCTCCCTGCTTTCGAGGTCCAAGACATTTCCCGCCATCGGTTTTCAGCTGGGCCACTGCTATCCCCGCGTAAAGAAAGGCCACCCCTTCACCATCTGCTACACCCTCGAAGAGAACTACTGGAACGGCAAAACCGAGATACAAATCAACGTCAAAGATCTCCACTTCGACGAAGACTAAAAACATGAATCCGATGGGTTCCACCGAAAGACTGAGAACCCTTAACAACCCATCAAAAAACATCCAATCATGGCAGACGACAAGAAAATCATATTCTCGATGGTGGGCGTGGGCAAGCTGATACCGCCCAGCCGCCAGATACTGAAGGACATCTACCTGTCTTTCTTCTACGGTGCCAAAATCGGCATCATTGGTCTCAACGGCTCCGGAAAGTCGAGCCTCCTGAAAATCATCGCCGGGGTGGACAAGGACTACCAAGGCGAGGTGGTCTTCGCACCCGGCTACAGCGTGGGCTACCTGGAGCAGGAACCCAAACTGGACGACAGCAAGACGGTCAAGGAAGTGGTGCAGGAGGCTGTGCAGCCCGTGGTGGATGCACTGAAGGAATATGAGGAGGTGAACAACGCCTTTGCCGAGCCTGACGCCGACTTCGACAAGTTGTGCCAACGGCAGGGCGAGCTGACCGAGCTGCTGGAGCAATACGACGCCTGGAATCTGGACAGCCGGCTGGAACGCGCCATGGACGCCCTGCGCTGCCCCGACGAGGACACTCCCGTCAAGAACCTCAGCGGCGGCGAACGCCGCCGTGTGGCGCTGTGCCGTCTGCTGCTGCAAGAACCCGACATACTGTTGCTTGACGAGCCTACCAACCATCTCGACGCTGAGAGCATCGACTGGCTGGAGCAACATTTGCGCCAGTATAAAGGCACCGTCATCGCCGTCACGCACGACCGCTATTTCCTCGACAACGTTGCAGGCTGGATTCTGGAGCTGGACCGTGGCGAGGGCATCCCCTGGCAGGGCAACTACAGCAGCTGGCTGGACCAGAAGACCCAGCGGCTGGCCATGGAGGAGAAGCAAGAGAGCAAACGCCGCAAGACCCTACAGCGCGAGCTGGAATGGGTACGCATGGCACCCAAGGCCCGCCACGCCAAGGGCAAAGCCCGTCTGGCCGCCTACGACCGCATGATGAACGAAGACGTGAAGGAGAAAGAGCAGAACCTCGAAATCTTCATCCCCAACGGGCCACGACTGGGCAACAAGGTGCTGGAAGTAGAGGGCGTAAGCAAGGCATACGGCGACAAACTGTTGTACGAGAACCTCACCTTCAGTCTGCCACCCGCCGGCATCGTGGGCATCATCGGCCCCAACGGGTGCGGCAAGACCACTCTGTTCCGCCTTATTATGGGCTTGGAGAAGCCCGACACCGGCACTTTCACCGTGGGCGAGACCGTGAAGATTGGCTATGTGGACCAGCAGCATGTGCAGATTGACCCCGAAAAGAGTGTCTACGACGTGGTGTCGGAAGGCAACGAGCTCATCCCGATGGGTGGCCGCCTGGTGAACGCCCGCGCCTACTTGTCGCGTTTCAACTTCACCGGCACCGACCAAAGCAAGAAGGCGGGCGTGCTGAGCGGCGGCGAGCGCAACCGTCTGCATCTGGCCCTGACATTGAAGAGCGAGGCCAATGTGCTGCTCCTCGACGAGCCCACCAACGACATCGACGTCAACACCATGCGCGCCTTGGAGGAGGGCTTGGAAAACTTTGCAGGGTGTGCCGTGGTCATCAGCCACGACCGCTGGTTCCTCGACCGCATCTGTACCCACATCCTCGCCTTCGAAGGTGACTCGCAGGTCTACTTTTTCGAAGGCAGCTACAGCGAATATGAGGAGAACCGTCGCAAACGCCTTGGCGACGACACCCCACACCGCCTGCGCTACAAGAAGCTGATGAAATAACTGTCAGCCATGTGTTCGAAACGTTTCTTAGCCCTTCTTGCTCTCTGCTGTATGCTTTGGGCTCCTGTTCTATCTGCTCAGGAAATAGTCGTAAACCGTGATGAGGACGGGCGCATCGTAAGCTCCTCACACCGCGTAGTGGATGCTGACGACCATCTGGCCGTACTCATCACCTACACCTACGACAGCCTCGGCATTGTCGAGACCCGCACCCTCCAGAGCTATGACCGCCACGGTCACCCCCTCCGCAAAGAAATCTACTCCGCCGACGAATACATTCTCTACACCGAGCAGAACCGCTACGACTGCCACGGCAACCGCACCCGCTGCGTCCAGACCACCTACGACGAGGAGGGTACCCCCTCCGACAACACCTACCGCTACCGCTACACGCGCCGCCCGGATGGCTCCTACCGTCTTGTGGGCATCCGCCTCAACGGGAAGGAGGTCCCCTTTGAGGAATAAGACCCGGGCCATCATCGCCGTAATAGCGATAGTGGCAGTACCCTGCCTGCTCGTCCTGCTCATGGCAAAGCATGACCGGCACGAAGAACTCGTGGCCCAGCAAATAACCGATACAATAGCCCAAAACGTCTATTTCGAAGGCGACTTGATTTCCTCGGCTAATTACAACAGTTCTACGGTACTGTGCATCAAGGTCGACACTGCCAGCGTCGACTCTTTCTACCACTTCAGCCGCCCGATGGCCCTCCGTCTTGCCAAAGGTGTGGCCGCGATGCCCATCGGGATGAGCGACAAGCATGATTCGTCCTGGCTTTTCAAAACCAAAGCCCAAAGGATTATCGTAAACAAAAACCACTCCGGCCAGACCCAGTATGTGAAAGGCACCGACACCCTGACAGAAGACCTCTGCCTATGGCCCGCCAAACTGGAAGAGGTTCACCTGCTCGTTGCCTGGGAGGACGCTGTCGCCAGCCTGAAAGAACAAGAACCAGCCCAACCCTAATCCCAAAACACCAGAAGACGCTAACACATCAACATTCAAGCATTAGCACATTCAAAAACATGCCCGTCGACCGAAACAAAATGCTGCGCTACCAGGTGCTCAACACCTGCTTTCAAGACACCTCTCGCCACTACCATATCGGCGACTTGGTGGACAGCTGCAACCGCGAGCTGCGGCGCTACGACCTTCGCGAGGTGTCCAAACGAACAGTGCAACTCGACCTGCAAACCCTTCAGGCCGAACCTTACAACGTGGAATTCGACCCCGACCTGAAAGAGCAAAACATCTATCGCTATGCCGACACCTCCTATAATCTCGAATTGTTGAAGCTGACAGCCCCCGACCGCGACGCACTGACAAGGACCATCGAAGTGCTGCGCGGACGCTATAGCGACCCCGACGAGCAGAACCCCCAGTGGCAATGGATGCTCACCACCCTGCAAGCCATCGCCGACAATCGCCCTTTGGAGAGTGCCGACCCCTACGTCAGTTTCGAAAACAACGAGGCCTTTGCCGGCAACGCCCATTTCGCAACCCTGCTGGAAAGCATCACGAACCGCCATCCCGTCATTGTTCGTTACAAACCATATCAACAACCCGACCCAGAGGACTTGAAAACTCACCCTTACTATCTCAAGCAGTTCAACAGCCGCTGGTTTCTTTTTGCCGCAGTTGAAGGACGCGATGGCATACAGAACCTTGCCCTCGACCGCATATACAGCATCCGCCAGTGGCGGCACGCCTACCGTCCGCCGGAGGTTGATTTCAGCACCTTCTTCGACGACATGATTGGCGTGAGCCGCAACAGCGACATGGCTGTCGAGCAGATAATCCTGCGGGTGTCGAACCAGCGTTACCCCTATGTCGAGACCAAGCCTTTCAGCGAGAATCAGCGCATCGTCGACTACGATGACCAAAGCCACACCATCACTTTTCCCATGCTGGTAAACCGCGAGCTGGTGGCCGAACTGCTCTCCTTCGGAGCCGACATCGAAGTGTTGCAACCCCAGCACCTCCGCCAGCAGATAGCCGCAATTGCCACCCAGATGCACGGCCTTTATCATTAAGAAAAAGATGGAAAAGTCGTTATATCAAAAATAATTGCTATCTTTGCAACCGCCATTAAATTAATGGCGGTTAAATTAATACCTGTTATATGAGATTCTACGATAGAGAAAAAGAGTTGGAAGTACTTCTCCAGAATTGGAACCAATCTGCTGTACATGGGAGACTTACAGTACTTATCGGGAGGAGGCGTGTTGGTAAAACCACCTTGCTGACCCAAGGTGCTGATAGCTCAGACGGCTACTCTCCCATGCTCTACCTATACGTTTCCAAAGACAACGAGAAGGTGCTGACAAGCAAATTTCAAGAAGCAGCTGGTCAGATGCTTGGGTTGGAAATTTACGGCCAGTTGGAAACATTTGCCCAATTCTTTGAGCAACTGCTGCGCTATGGACAGCAGCACCATTTTACACTTGTGTTTGACGAGTTTCAGAATTTCGTTAAAACAAATCCAGCCATTCCAAGTCATATACAAGATTTATGGGACCGTTATCACGAGCTTTCAAAAGTCAATATGGTGGCTTGTGGCAGCATTTATAGCATGATGCACAAGATATTCGACAACGAAGACGAACCCCTCTATGGCCGCCAAGACTGTCGAATAGTTGTACAGCCATTCCGAATACAGGTGTTGAAACAGATTCTTGGCGACCACAACCCACATTATACCTCTGAAGACCTGCTTTGCCTCTATGCGCTAACAGGTGGCGTTGCTAAGTATGTGGCTTGGCTTATGGACAGCGGAGCCACCACTAAGACACAGATGCTCCGTTGGATTACGCAGGAGGGCTCGCCCTACCTTTCTGAGGGGTCAGAACTTATCATGTCCGAGTTTGGGAAAGACTACACCAACTATCTCAGCATCTTGCAGCTCATTGCAGCCGGCATGACAACACAAAGCGAGATAGACGGTGCTATCGGGAAAAACACAGGCTCATACCTCGATAACCTTGAAAGCGATTACAACTACATCCACCGTAAACAACCCATTTTCAGCAAGCCAGGAGGTCGCAATCTGCGCTGGCAGATAGATGACTGTTTCCTTCGATTTTGGTTTCGTTTTATTCTGCGCAATCAGTCGCTTGTCGAAATGGGACGCCACGACCTCCTGTTAGAAATTGTCGAGCGGGACTATGAACAGTATTCTGGCCTGGTGCTTGAGCAGTATTTCCGCCAAAAATGGATGGAAGAAGAGCGTGTGACTCTTGTGGGCAACTATTGGGACCGCAAAGGAGAAAACGTGATAGACATGATTGCCCTCAACGATATCGACAAGACCGCCGTTGTAGCAGAAATCAAGCGACAGCCGAAGAAATACAATCACGCCGAACTATCCCGAAAGGTGGCCTCATTGAGTACCCATCTGGCCAAATATAAAGTCACCCAGATAGGCCTTTCCATGGATGATATGTGAGCGAGCCTCCTTTCATGACAGTTTGAAAGTGCAATGGTTGTTCCACTGGTGCAAATAAGGAAGTTTCACTGCCGAAAATTGGGAAAATAAGGAAGTTTTCAGGTGTCGAAACAGGTCAAATAAGGAAGTTTCACTGCCGATAATTGGGAAAATAAGGAAGTTTTATATACTTATTTTGTCCCAATAAGGAATTATTTCGTATCTTTGCAAAAAAATTACCGTATGTCAGTTGAAGAATTAGCCCAGATAGTGGCCGACCAACGCGAGGAGATTCAGTCAGAAGATATGAGTGTCTTCTGCAATCGCGACGAGGCTTCACAGCTATCACCAGATAGTGGTTTGGCACAGGTGGTCATTGGGGTGCGAAGGAGCGGGAAATCCACCCTTTGCACCAAGTACCTGATAGACAATGCTATCAATTGTGCATTTGTCAATTTCGACGACGAACGCTTGTCGTCAATGCAGACCGATGACCTGAACAAACTGCTCGAGGCTATCTATATTGTTTATGGCAATGTGGATTGCCTCTTCTTCGACGAGATACAGAATGTAGAATCCTGGCCACTGTTTGTCAACCGTCTGTTGCGGCAAAAAAAGCGTATATTTCTCACGGGGTCGAACTCCAAGTTGTTGTCCAACGAGCTGATCACCCATCTTACAGGCCGATACAATAAGGTGGAGCTTTATCCTTTTTCTTTTTCCGACTATTGCCGTATGAGCGGCGTAGATGTCGCTTCCATCACCACCAAAGCCGAGGGCATGCGGCAAAATGCACTGCACAAATACCTTCATGTAGGCGGTTTCCCCGAATTGCAGAACGAGAGCAACCCTAAAAACTATATCGACGGTTTATTTAATGCAATCATCCGCAACGACATATCTCGGCGCTTCCGTGTCCGTCAAGTAGATATCCTCGCCAAGGTGGCCGCTTATCTCGCCGACAACTTTGCACAAGAATTTTCGGCCACCGCCATTGCTAAGTTGTTCGGTATCTCCAACCATACGGCCGAGAAATATTTCGGCTACTTAAAAGAGGCATTCTTGTTTGTTGGTGTAAAGAAGTTCTCCTACAAGGCCAGCGAACGCCTTCGCAACGAAAAATGCTATGTGGTGGACGTGGCTTTGGCCGCCGAGCGCAACGACACCTTCTCGCTTGAAAATCTCGGATGGCGGTTAGAGAATGTGGTGTGCCTCGAACTCCTGCGCTGTTATCACCACCAGTATGCCGAAATATTCTACTATAAGGAGAAATCCTTTGAGATTGATTTCTTAGTGGCCAAAAACGGAATCGTGCAGGAATTGATACAAGTTAGTTACAACGTCACTTCCGAAAGAACGCGTCAGCGCGAAATCAATGCCCTGCTGCGAGGTGCCAAAAAGTTCAACTGCCGAAACCTCACGCTAATTACCTTCAGTACTGAGCAAACAGTTGAAAAAGACAACGAAACCATCCACGTACTCCCCGCTACCAAATGGCTGTTGGGGGCAAAATAGTACGACCACAGGGTGCAACTGAGCAACTTGATGAGATTAAAGGAAACAGAAAACACCGAAAAATAGACAGAAAAACCACCGCGCAAAAAGGTTGCACTTCGAGAGTGTAATTTTGCAGCCGAAAACGAAACAGAAAAACACACAGAAAGATGAAAAATACGAATCCGTTTTTTAGCCTGAAAAACTTCCGTTCCTTTGGTGAAGAAGGTGCAGATTTTGAGTTAGCCCCCATCACGGTACTGACTGGGTGCAATAGTGCCGGCAAGAGTTCTTTGGTCAAGGCCCAATTGCTTTTAGAGCCAGTTTTAAAGGAGATTGTCACAGGGAAAGGTGCATGTGATTTGGAATTGCATGTCTCAGGAAAAGAATTGATGTTGGGTAGATTTAGCAAGATAATTAACAACAATGCCACGAATGGAAGAGTCTCGTTCTCTTATGTTGTGTTTTCGAATTATCTTTATGAAAAGGTTCGAGTCATTCTTGAGTTTATTAAGAAACAAGATGTGGTTGACGATGGCTCCTTGTCAAGCATTTGCATAGAGAAACTTGATGGGACTCCAATATTCAAGAGCGAGGATTTACAAGAGTTCCAATGGAATCTCTTAAATCCTAGTGTTTCGGGCAGAAACTATTTGGCAATACTTGACAATTTCAAACGGTTCGCTGTAATTGGTATTTGGAATCATTTAATTGACATGATTAATGGGAGTGATGAGGATGTTCCCAATGGGGAGCTGGATAAGGCAAAAGGGTATTGTGAAAAATATGGAATACATAATGGTCATGCATTAGCCTATCGTTCTACCAGACAATTGAATATAGTCCCCAATTTTGAGACTGTTAATAGTTGGATTGAAACAGGGACAATGTTCTTCTATCTTCCTATTTTCGAAGCGGTAAAGGGAAAAGAAAAAAAGTATGTAAGAGAATACCTTTTAAATGAAATTTCCTCCGAAAACAGGGAATGGAACAAAGCAGTAGATTGGGTGAACCATTTTGCAGATGATTTTGAAAATTCAGAGTATGACTCTTTCTTAGATTACTTTATTGCTTTGGAGCATAAAGCAATGACAGATGGATTACTTCGTAGTCCGCAGGACGATGGTGGAAATATATGCAAACTAGATGAATATGATTTACTCTGCGTTAGTGAATTGGTTTTTAAAGAAGGGAAAGTTATAGAAAAACCGCTCCCAACCGAAATGAGTCGGAAGGAGTATGAAGAGAAATGGTCATTTATGGCAGTTGTAAAAGCATTAGGAGACATCTGTTTTCATGGTGATTTAGATGGATTGGGAACGCCTTTTGAGGATAAGAGTCTAACTTCAATAAAAAAGAAAATGGGCATGAGAGGTAGCTTTGAGACTTACTTTTCAAATATGTTATCAGAAGTCCTGTCTCCTAAGTTTCTTGAAAAAGTCAAATATGTTAACTCTTCTTCTGTTGCCATTAAAAGATTGTATTCTCCCGAAGATAATGATAAGATAGGTGTCTGTATCAAACAATATCTTAGAGGCAAACAACAAACAATTAATGTTCAGGGGTCCATTGGCTTTGCAAAGTGGGAAAACGCAAAGAAAGAATACTGCCCGGGAATGTTTATGAATAAATGGGTTCAAAGATTTGAAATAGGGGATGGCATAAAGATAAAAGGTACAAAAGAGGGTCTTGGCGTGTTAGTCTATTTGGAGAAAGAAGGCGAGGAGGTGCTGCTTGCAGACGAAGGATATGGTATTACACAATTGGTGGCTCTATTGCTGCAAGTAGAGAATAATATATTGAATGCAGAATGGCGTTCAGTTGAAACAACACTATTTGCAGAACAAGAAATACAATATGGTCCATCGACTATATACGTAGAGGAGCCTGAGGTTCATCTCCACCCGAAGTATCAATCGTTGTTGGCTGACATGTTTGTAGAGGCATATCAAAAGTACAATATCCACTTCATTATTGAGACACACAGCGAATACTTAATCCGTAAACTGCAAGTGTTGGTGGCAGACAAGGAAAACACCCTTGCGCCAAACGATGTATCCCTCAACTATGTGAACAAGGATGAGAATGGCATTTCCCACAACCGAAAGATTGAGATACTTGAAGATGGCCGGTTAAGTGAACCGTTTGGTCCTGGTTTCTTTGACGAGGCTACAGGATTGTCCATGCATTTGTTGAAAATGAAAATGGGTTCAAAATGAAAAGCGGTCATATATATTTGCAATACGGGTTTTGGAAGGCCATAAAAGAAGTTGATGCAAGTGTTTTTGGGCCTAATGCATGGGACATCTTTTGTGTATTCCGTTCCAGTAAGCTACATGCAGAAGTCCCGATAGAACTATTTGAGCAAGATGATTTGCTGAGTATATTATGGCAAGAGAGTAGTGGTAGTTGTTTTATAGAGGGTGGTCAGGTCGATGAAATCTTGGCGAAAGAGGATTTGACAATTGAAAGCCTTTGCTCAGTTTTCTTGGTTGATAAGGATGATAATAGCTGTGAAAAGTATTCCCAAGGGAAGGGAGTACTTTGCTTAAATGCTAACTTGTTATCAAAAAACAGTTATCTAATTGGAGAAAAGCATTTGTCTTTTGATTTTCTAGAGAAGGGAAGTTATTATGATATGAAAGATTACATTTCTCTCCCGTGTAATTCGGCCATACTGATTGACCCCCATATATTGAATGAAAGGAAATACATTGACCACCACATAAAGCATCTTTTAAATAACATTCTACCAAAAACGTTAGACATACCTTTCCATCTTTCTATTTTTAGTGGGATTGGAAAAATCAATGATGCCAATTTAGGAGAATCCTATTATAATGATATACTTGATATGCTTAAAGAAATTCGTCCAAAGTTGAATTTTTCTTTAACGGTATATCAGATTCCCATTCAAGGTGAAGGTTGGCATGAAAGATATGTTATTACAAACAATCTCACGATTCATGCTACTGCAGGCTTTGACTTTTTCGGTCCTGTAAATGGAGAAATGAAAGCGAAAAAGACAGGAAAATTTCTGGTTTACTGCCCATGGTTGGAAAAGAATAGTGATATTAAAGAACTTTCTATTTGGATAAATAAAACGGCTAAAGAGTCGTCAGTTGGAAAAGGGTATCATCATGAGAGATGGGGAACTAAAGAGAATAGATTGTTTGACTTAGTGTGACACGAATATGAAAGGTGATAGAAGGAGGAAAGTCCCAATTGGAATCCTTGCTGCTCGCAGGGCAAATAGAGAGATAGAACAACTATTGCTCGGCGATGGCTTTCATGCGCGTACAAGAATAAAGAAAAGCAAAAAGGTTTATTGTCGTAAGAGAAAGCACCAGAACCAATCTAAGGAATAATAAGTCCCTAAGTTGATTCTAAATTACAGTTACAAGTGCAACACTGAGTAGAAAAAAAGAGTACCAGAATTTGGTACTCTCAGGTAAAATGACTACTTTTGTGTTGTCAAATGAAAAAATATAATCACATTACCAAAGAGCAAAGATACACAATTTCTGTGTGTCTGAAGAAAAAATGTCGCTCTCGAAGATAGCGGATTTGATAAATGTCAACAAGTCAACCGTCAGCAGGGAGATAAAAAGGAATTCCAACATGCACCGCCACTACGTCGCGATCGAAGCGCAGCAGTTCTCCGAGATGAAAAAGTCGGTTCCCCGTAGGCCGAGAAAACTGTCGAAAGCGGACTGGCAGGAAATCGAGCAGTGCCTCAAGCGGCATTGGTCGCCCGAGACTATTGCCGGTGTCCGGAAACGTGAGGGCAAGACGTGCGTCTCAATCGAGTGGATGTACCACATCATCAGGCGGGACAAGGCACGGGGAGGCTTGCTCTACACATACCTGCCGCACCACCTCAAGCACAGGCGACGACCCGTAGGCTCACGCATCCCCATCAAGGACCGCCTGAGCATCGATGAGCGCCCTGCCGTGGTGGACGCCAAGGCACGCTTCGGAGACTGGGAGATGGACACCATCGTCGGGAAGGACGGCAAGGGCGTCATCGTCACCCTTGTCGAACGCACCACCAAGAAGATGCTTATGGCCAAATCCCCAAAAGGCAAGAATGCCAAGGCTGTGGCACGGCTTGTCGTACAGATGCTGCGCCCTTTCGAACACCATGTCCTCTCCATCACCACCGACAACGGAACAGAGTTCGCCGACCACAAATATATCGCCAAAATGCTCCACACCAAGGTCTATTTCGCACACCCATACTCCTCCTGGGAGAAAGGCCTCATCGAAAACACAAACAAGCTCATCCGTCAGTATATCCCAAAGGACACCGATTTCTCCTCCCTCTCTGCCGATTACATCCTCTACGTCCAGACTGAAATCAACCTCCGGCCAAGAAAACT
>DEKU01000019.1 GCA_002354035.1 Bacteroidales bacterium UBA2714 | reverse complement strand
CTATTTTATTTCTATTTATTTTGTATTTATTCTATTATCCAGAGACTAAATGTAATTGAACTCGTGTTATTATAGAGTATAAAGGGCGAGGGCAGAGACTATTGGGCCTTTTCGAGGCGGAAGGTGAATTTGCGTTGCAGGCGGTTGCGGAAAAGGTAGAGGGCGGCGGTGTAGATTCCGATCACGGCCAGCGAGGCGATGGCCACCCAGAGCTCGGGCAGACGAAGGGCGTAGAGGGTGGCGAAGGTGGCCAGAATCAGGATGGCGGGTAGGATGTAGGCGATGAGTACTGCCAGCAGCCCATGGCCTGAGTTGATGATAACTGTGACGCGGTCGCCTGGGGTGTAGCTTTGCCATTGGGGGGTGTTGATGTCGACGGTCTTGTCTTTCTTTTCGGCGAAAGTGCAGCGGGCGTGGGCTTCGCAGGTGTGGCAAGCGCTGACCACTTGCATTTGCACCTGTACCAGACCTTGCTGCGAGGAGACCACTATGCCGTCGTGTGTTACTTGTTGCATGTTGTCGGGGGTGTTGGTTTGGGGGATGGGGTGGTGAGGCTTAGCGCCAGGATTTGGGTGCATTTTTGCAGTTTTTGACGCATCGGCCTTCGGTGTTCATTTTGTGGATTTGGCCTTTGTAAATCACTTCGGCGCGGCCCCAGGAGAAGGGCGAGGCGATGTCGAACACGGGCGGGATGTAGAAGTCGCCCTTGGTGTCGATATAGCCCCAAAGGCCCACATAGACGGGGGCCAGGCCTTCGGAGAATTGGTAGGCGTTGGAGAAGGAGGGATAGATGACGGGTCGGCCTTCGATGTCGACGTAGCCGTAGAGGCCGTTCTTCTGTATGAGGGCGAGGCCGTCGTGGTAGATGTAGGCTTCGGCGCGGTGGCCGCTGTTGTCGTATTCGATGGGGAGGATGGCTTTGCCGGAGCGGTCTATGATGCCCCACTTGTCGCCTTTGGCCACATAGGTGCGGCCGTCTTTGAAGAGGCCCGCGCGGTCAAACTGACAGGGGATGATTTCTTTGCCGTCGGGGTCGAGATAGCCGTACTTGCCGTTGCGCATCACGAGGATGCGGTCCTCGGATTTGCCGTCGAGTTGGGTGTAGACGGGTTCGGTGAGCTGCTGGAATTTGTTGTTGTAGAGGGCCAGGCCGTTGTCGTCGCCCGCAAAGAGGTGGCCGTCGAACATGGAGGTGAGTATTTCGTATTTGATGGGGAAGACTACTTCGTTTTTGCGGTTAATCATGCCGTAGCGGTCGTAAGCTTTGACCACGGCGACGCCTTCGTAGAAGGGGAAGGCGTATTGGTACTGGGGTTTGATGACGGTGTTGCCGAAGTGGTCGATGAAGCCGTAGGCCACGGCACTGGAGTCGACGTATTCGGCCACCACGGCCAGGCCTTCGTTAAAGGCTGAGGCGGCGCGGTATTTGAGGGGTATGCGGGGGTTGCCGAGTGTGTCGAAGTACCCGCAGAGGGTGTCTTTCTGCACCAGGATGAGGCTGTCGGTGGGGTAGTTGACATTGGAGTAGATGCAGGGGATGATTTCGACGCCGTCGCGGTTGATGAGTCCGCAGCTGTCGTAGTCGAGGTATACCTTGCAGTAGTTGCCGTGGAAGTGGTCGACAAAGCGGTATTTGTTGGGGGTGATGATGGTTCCGTCCTCGCGTTTGAAACCGAAACGCTCGCCTTCCTGCGTGGTCTGGATGCCGTTGATGAATACGAGCTCGCATCCGCAAGCTTCGTCGTCGACGTATTCTACTTTCTCCTGGGCTCCGACGGTGCCCGCCAGCAGGAGGAGGAAAAGGATGAGGTGAATCTTTTTCATGGTCTGAATATTTATATGGTTGTTATGTCAGTTTGTTGCATCCAGCCTGTGTTGCCGTCGGCTATCTGGATTTTGTGCCACTCGCCGAGGGTCTCCTCTATCTGCACTTTGGTGCCTTCGTGGAGTATTAGTTTGTCGATGCTTTTGTCTTCGGGCGAGCTTTTTACTACGGCCATGGGGCTGGTGACGATGGCTTGGTCGTGGCGGTTGTACTGCACGCTGGATGCGATGGCACAGGCGAGCGTGAGGAGCAGCAGCACGGAGGCGACCAGGATGCCGATGAGGGCTATCTTGCGGCTGCGATACTGCGACGAAAGGACGAAGAAGACGATGATTCCGCCCAGCAGTGCGGCCAGGCAGAGCAGCAGCGCGCGCCATCCGGCAGGGCTGAGCCATGCCACGAGGCTGTGGGCCCAGTGGACGATGAAGAGTTCGGGCAGGGGGGCTATCTCGTCTTCGGTTTTGCTGTTCACGAGGTCGAGGTTTTGCCGGGCGTCGCGGAAATTGGGTTTGAGGCGCAGGGCGCGTTCGTAGTTGAGGATGGAGAGGCCGTATTCGTCGAGGCGGTAGTAGGTGTTGCCGAGGTTGTAGTAGAGGTCGGCCGATTGGTAGCCGGATTTGAGTACGGCATTGTAGAGGCGGGCTGCTTCGGCAAAGTTGGAGTTGGCATAGGCGTCGTTGCCTTGCTCCATGAGCTGGCGGGGGCTCTGGGCCGCTGCGCTGAGGGCGGCGGTGAGTATGATGAGGGTGAGGATTTTCTTCATATCGGGGGGTGGGTTGTTAAATCATTACTATCATTTGCAGGGCCTCGTCGTAGATTTCCTGTTTGCGGGAGGCGGCGTCGCCGGGTGCGAAACGTGCAAAGTCTACCTTTTGCAGGGTTTGGAGTATGCGGTCTTGTTGCTCTTGGGCCACTTGTTTCTCGGCCAGACAGTCGCGGACGGTGTCGGAGCTGAGACGGGAAAGCTGGATGTTGTATTTGTCGGCCAGGCATCCCCAGATGGCTTTGTAGATTTCTTCGTAGAAGCGGTTGTCGTCGCCAGTGTGGAGGAAGGCGGCAGCTGTCTTGAGGCGTTTGCGCGCCATCTTGGTGGCACGGCGCAGGCGCATGCCGGCGATGTCTTGCTGCTGGGCTTGGTGCGCACGGCCGTAGATGATGCCGCCGATGGTGAGACCCACGATGAAGGCCAGCAGAATCCAGAAGAGCCAGCCGAAGGAGTCGCGCTGCCCGAGGGGGAGGAGGTGGCTGTTGCGGGTTTGGATGTAGTTGATGTCGCTGTTGAGGAGCTTGACGTCGCTCTTATTGCTGGTGACGTTCTTCATGGAGTTGGGGTCGCCCTTGTCGATGTGGAGGGGGATGGCGGGAAGACGTTTGGTGACATAGCGCCCGGTGTTGGGGTCGAAGAAGACGAAGGAGACTTCGGGGATTTCGTAGTCGCCTTGGTTGCGGGGTATGAGAATCCACTCGAAGGTGCGCGAGCCGCTTATGCCGTTGTTGTTGCGATTGATGTTGTCGTTGATTTGTGGGTCGTAGACTTCGAACACTTTGGGGAAGTCGATTTGGGGTGCGTCGATAAGCATGAGGTTGCCTGCGCCGCTGATGTTGAGGCGGTAGGTGATGGCCTCGTTGGCACGCACTTGGCGTGTGTCGGTTTCGGCTTTGACGTCGAAGCTGCCCACGGCACCATTGAAATGGTCGGGGGCTTGGGGCAACGGTTTGACGCGGAGGTTGATGCTGTTGGTGCGCAGGTGTTTCTCGACGGCTTGTGTGGGATTGAAGAAGGGGTCGTCGAAGAGGTCCCAGATGGAGCCCGTGCGTTGGCGTTGGCGCTGGACGAGGGCCAGCACGTCGAGGTCGAGGGGTTCGATGGTGAGTTTGCCGCTTTCTTGCGCGAAGAGGGCTCCTCGTCTGATTTCGGCCACCATGTAGCGACGGCCGTCGACAGTCTCTTCATATTGGTGGACACTGCCGTCGCGGGTGAGGTCTTCACTCCAGAAGCCTTTGTTGCCGGGTAGTTTGTCAATCTGGTATTGGCTGAGCGATACTTGGGTGTAGATTTTATAGGTGAGGATGACTTGCTCGCCTTGATAGGGGTTGTTCTTGCTGATGCTGGCACGCGCAAAGAGGGCTTTGCTGTCGATGTTGCCCGACTGGGCGGGCTGGGCAGATTGCGTGGCCGAATGGCGACGCGACTGGCCACCGCCATAGGATTGCTGCTGGGGGGCTTGGGTGCCGGCTTTCTCGACGGTGATGGTGAAGCCTTGGCAGGATACGCGTTTGCCATCGACATTGCAGCTGGCCCCGCTCACATTGAAGGTGCCTTCGACATCGGCTTGGATGATGTAGGTGAAGCCGGTGGTGACGGAACGGGACATCTGTCCGTTGATGATGGACATGCTTTGTTGATGCGATACGTTGGGGCCAGAGAGTACGGATAGGCCTTTGAATGAGGGGCCACGGAAATCGTCGGCACGGCTGTTCACCTCATAGCGTACTTCGAAGCGCCGTCCTTGCTCCACACGCCCTGGGGCGCGCACGGTGAGTTCCTGGGCGGTGGCGGCAAGCGCGAGGAGGCAGAGAATGAATGTTATAATGGTTCTTTTCATGATTGCTGAATGTTGCTGTCCTTTTGTTACCAGTCTTTTTCAATGTTGCGGGGAGTTGCCACTTCTACTTTTTTGGCATTCTCCTTCATGGTGTTTTTCTCGTTGTTTTTCACGGCTTCGAGCAGTCGCTCGGCGTCTTGCTTTTTCTGCTGTTGCTGCCGCTGCTGCTGTTTCTGTTGCTGGCGTTGCTGTTGGTTTTGCTGTTGTTGCTGCTGCTGTTGCTGGTTTTGTTGATTGTTCTGGTCTTGCTGGTTCTGTTGTTTGTCCTGGCCGTTGTTGCCCTGTTTGTCTTTGTTGTCCTTGTTGTCTTTGTTGTCTTGGTTCTGACCGCCGCCCTGTTGCTGCTGCTGTTGCTGTTGTTGAGCTTGCTGCAGCATTTTCTTGGCATAGGAAAGGTTGTAGCGGGTGTCGTCGTTTTTGGGGGTGAGCTTGAGGGCTTCCTGATAGTCGTTGACGGCTTGCTGGAATTGTTGCATGCCTTCGGCGCGGTTCTCCTTGGCAAGACCTGCTTTAAGGTAGCTGTTGCCTCGGTTGTGGAGAATGCGACTGCGTTCGGAGTCGGAGAGTCCGGGCTGGGCGAGAGCATGGTCGAAGTGCTGGATGGCTTCGTCATATTTCTTTTGGCGGTAGAGGGTGTTGCCAAGATTGTATTGTGTGCGGTAGGCGGTGCTGTCCTGGTGGAGGGCACGGCGGTAGTTGACTTCGGCGCGGTCGAAGTGCTGTTGCTTGTACTCGCGGTTGCCTTTGCGGGTTTCTTTGCGGACACTGCTGCTTTGTGCCGAAAGGGCAGGGGTGATACAGAGTGCGGCAAGGAGCAATAGGATGTGTGCTGTGGATTTCATGATGGAGGCTGGGCTATTTGTTTTTGCGGTCGTTCAGGAGTTTGTCGAGGTTGAATTTCTTGTTGCGGCGTTCGAAGATGAAGAGTTCGGCCAGGAGGCAGATGAGGGCGGCAGCCAGGGGGTACTGGTAGCGGCTTTCGTATTCGGAGAAGACGGCCTCGCCGTAGTGGTCTTTCTCGAGGCCTTCGATGAGGCGTACTATTTCTTGGACACCGGAGTTGATATTGGTGGCGCGGACGTAGATGCCATTGCCGGCTTGCGCTATGGATGTGAGCGTAGCTTCGTCGAGGTGGGTGGTGACTGTGGCGCCGTTGTTGTCGCGTTTGTAGCCTACGCGGCGACCCCCACGGTATTCGGGAATCGGTGTGCCCTCGGTCAGGCCCATGCCCATGGTGCAGACCACGATGCCTTCGCTGGCGGCTTTGCGGGCAGCGGCTTGGGCGTCGTCCTCGAAGTTTTCGCCGTCGGAGATGACGATGATGGCGCGTCCCTGGTTCTTGACCCATTCGCGGTCGGGGTCGCCATAGCCGAAGGTTTCCATGCCTTTCTCGATGGCGTCGCCGATGGCGGTGCCTTGGGCGCTGATGAGGTTGCAGTCGATTTGGTCCAGGAAAAGCTTGACGGCGCTGTAGTCGTTGGTGAGGGGCATTTGGACATAGCTGCTTCCGGCAAAAACCACCAGCGAGATGCGGTCGCTGCCGAGTGAGTTGAGCAGGTTGTTGATGGTGCGTTTGCTCCGCTCAAGGCGGTTGGGCTGTATGTCTTCGGCCATCATGCTGTTGGAGATATCGAGGCAGATGGCGATGTCGCTACCGATGCGCTCGCCTTTGACCATCTTGCTGCCCTCTTGGGGGTTGGCCAAGGCCAGGATGAGAAAGGCGGCTCCGAGCATGATGAGCCCGTATTTGAGGGATGGCCTCCAGGGCGAGGCATCAGGGATGAGCCGACCAAACATGCTGCTGTCGGCAAACTGGGCAAGACGCTTTTTGTTGCGATGGATGAGCCAGATCCAGATTCCTACAAATAGAGGAATGAGGAGTAGGAGCCATAGTATTTTGGGATGTTCAAAATGTATCATGGATGCTTGGATTTGATTTGTGGTGGATTAAGGAGTGCTGCGGAAGTAGAAGAGGCCCAGCAGTATCTCGGCCAGCAAGGCGAGAGCGGCGAGAATGAGCCAACCCAGGTACTCGTCTTTGGTATGGGCATATTGGGTGACGTCGATTTTGCTTTTCTCCATCTCGTCAATCTGCTTGAATATTTGCTGGAGGGATTTTTTGTTGGTGGCCCGGAAATACTGTCCGTCGACAGTGGACTGGGCCATCTGGGTGAGGAGGTTCTCGTCGAGCTCGACGGGAACATTCTGGTAGCGCACCCGACCAAAGGGGTCGCGGAAAGGATAGGGCGCAAGCCCCTGGGTGCCCACGCCAATCGTGTAGAGCCTGATGTTGTAGAGGGCGGCGATTTCGGCGGCGCTTTGGGGGTCGACGGCTCCCTGGTTGTTGATACCATCGGTGAGGAGGATGATGACTTTGCTCTTGGCTTCGCTGTCCTTGATGCGGTTGATGGCGGTGGCAAGGCCGTCGCCGAGGGCAGTGCCGTCTTTTATCATGCCGCTTTTGAGCGAAGAGAGCTGCTTGAGGAGTACATTGTGGTCGATGGTGAGGGGCACTTGTGTGAAGGCTTCGCCCGAGAAGACCACCAGACCCATGCGGTCGGTTTTGCGTCCTTCGATGAAGTCGGAGGCCACGTTTTTGGCTGCTTCGAGACGGTTGGGCTTGAAGTCCTCGGCCAGCATGCTGCCACTTACGTCCATGGCCAGGACGATGTCGATGCCTTCAACTTTCATCTCTTGCCGGCTCAGCATGCTCTGCGGCCGCGCAAGGGCGATGATGAGGGCTCCGATAGCCACCATCCGCAGTGCGAAGAGCAGGGGATAGGCCCGCTGGCGGAAGGTCTTGTGCACCCCTTTGAAGAGGCTGATGTTTGAGAACTGGAGTGCTGGTTTCTGTTTCCTGTAGCGCATGATGTACCATACCACCATGAGCGGGATGACAAGCAGCAGCAGGAGCAGGTATGGATGAGCAAAAGTGATGTGGTTCATGACTGGGTGGTGTTTGATGCCGGGGTTGCGGTCTCGCCGTCGGGTGTGGATTCGGGACCGGGATTGAGGGCGGCAGTGTTTTTGACGAAGGTGATGCTCTGGTTCAGCGCAAGGTCGTGCTGGTAGGGCTGGGGTGACGATTTGGCGAATTTGACCATATCAGCTGCCTGGAGGATCTGGCCGAGGGTGGAGGCGTTCTCCTCGTTGCAGCCTCTGCAGCCACGGAAGGCTTCGAGCGTCTGGTAGGTGGTCATCTCTGTAGACTGTATGCCATAGGACTCTTCCAGATATACGCGCACGGTGTCGGTAAGCTCAGTGTAGTACTCTTTGACCATGCCCTGTTGCCACAGTTGCTGCTGCCGCAGTTTCTCGAGCCGTTGCAGGGCGCGGGTGTCGGGCGGGAGGGGTGGCGCCTGGGGAATGGAGATGAGGGGTTTGTGACGTTTTATGCGGATGTAGATGAGCACGGCTGCCGCCACCACTGCCCAGAACAGGAAGACGAAGAGCACCACACGTGCTATCTCGCCAAAGGTGTAGGGCTGTTTCATGATGTCGGCTATGTCGCGTATCTCGACACTTGTTGTGTCGACATTGGCCACGTCGTTCACGGTCAGCATGATGGAGTCAAGACCGATGTGGAGCCAGTGCTCGCCCGCTTCGAAACTGGTCAGGGCCGTGTAGAGGGTGCCGCTGGCGGTGTCCATCCATTGCCTGACGGCTACGATGTCGTTGTTGGAGAGGTCGTCGAGCGAGGGGTAGATGGGCGTCTTGTTGACGGACAGCACGGTCTGGTCGCCAATCATGATGGTGGTGCTGTCTAATCGGAAATCATATTTCTGATAGGCAAAGGACAGGGAGTCCTGCGCCGTGAGGTTTCCGGTCGTGGCGCAGAGGCAGAGCCCTAACAGGATGAATAGTTTCTTCATTACTTCTTTTTTTCCTCTTTTTTATTTCTTCTTCTTTTGTCCGGCTTCGATAAAATGGTGTGAATATAGAAGTCGACGTCGGTAGAATTGGCGTTGGTGATTATCCGTGGCGGGCGGTGGCTCCTGACCGTTTCTCGAAAAGGCGTTTCAGTTCTTTCACATAGTCCTCGCCGGTGTAGAGGATGGTGCGGTCTATGCCGTATTTCCTCAGTGTCTCTTCCACCTGGTTGACATGCTCGGCATAGCGCGACTCGAAGTCGCGGCGGATGTTGCTGTCGGCGGTGTCAATCCAGATGGTCTCGTCGGTTTCGGGGTCGTAGAATTTGGCCAGTCCGAGGTCGGGCAGACGTAGCTCCCGCTCGTCGGCAATGCGGATGGCCACCAGGTCGTGTTTGCTGGAGGCTATCTTCAGGGCATCCGTGTAGTTGTCGTCGTAGAAGTCGCTAAGCAGAAAGGCTGTGCAGCGTTTTTTGATGACGTTGGAGAAGTAGCCGAGGGTCTGCGAGAGGTTGGTGCCGTTGCTGGATGGACGGAAGGTAATCAGTTCGCGGATGATGCGCAGGATGTGGCTGCTGCCTTTCTTGGGGGGGATGAATTTCTCGATGCGGTCGCTGAAAAGGATGACTCCCACTTTGTCGTTGTTCTGGATGGCGCTGAAGGCAAGGGTGGCGGCCACTTCGGCCACCAGCTCTTCTTTGAACTGGTGGTGGGTGCCGAAACGGTTGGAGCCGCTGACGTCCACCAGCAGCATCACCGTCAGTTCGCGTTCTTCCTCGAATATCTTGACATAAGGATGGTGCAGTCGGGCTGTCACGTTCCAGTCGATGCTGCGGATGTCGTCGCCATACTGGTATTCCCGCACCTCGCTGAAAGCCATGCCCCGGCCTTTGAAAGCACTGTGATATTCGCCGGAGAAGAGCTGACGCGACAGCCCTCGGGCCTTTATCTCTATCTTGCGTACTTTTTTAAGTATTTCGTTATTCTGTTCCATATATCATTGCGGGCGGTTTGCCGTTGCTTGGTGGGGTGCCGCCCCCGCCGCTGAGTGTGATTGTTTTCTCGACAAATGGTTGGGGAAACCGGTCAGAGGTTGCCTCTGTTAAGGCACATCTACACGGTTGAGGATTTCGTTGACCACTTCCTCGCTTGTCACGTTTTCGGCTTCAGCTTCATAGGTCAGCCCCACGCGATGGCGGAGAACGTCCATGGCCATGGCGCGCACGTCTTCAGGAATTACGTATCCACGCCGGCGCATGAAGGCGTAGGCTTTCGAGGCCAGGGCCAGGTTGATGCTGCCACGGGGTGAGGCGCCATAGCTGATGAGGTCTTTCAGGTTGCCCAGGCCGTATTGCTCGGGGTAGCGGGTGGCGAAAATGATGTCGGTGATGTAGTTCTCAATCTTTTCGTCCATGTATACCTCGCGCACCAGGGAGCGCGCTTTCAGTATGTCGGCGGGGGTCAGGATGGGGCGCTGGCCGCTGTTGTTGCCGCTGAGTTGCTGGTGCAGGATTTGCCGTTCCTCGTCCTTCTGGGGATAGGAGATGACAACTTTCAGCATGAAACGGTCCACCTGGGCTTCGGGCAGGGGGTAGGTTCCCTCTTGTTCAATGGGATTTTGTGTGGCCATCACCAGGAAAGGCTCCTCCAGTTTGTAGGTGTTCTCGCCGATGGTCACTTGCCGCTCCTGCATGGCTTCGAGCAGGGCACTTTGTACCTTGGCCGGAGCACGGTTGATTTCATCGGCAAGAATGAAATTGGAGAAAATCGGCCCCTTCTTCACATTGAAGGTCTCGGTCTTTTGGCTGTAGATCATGGTGCCTAAGAGGTCGGCAGGCAGTAAGTCGGGAGTGAACTGTATGCGGCTGAATTTGGCATCGATGGCGTTTGCCAGAGAGGTGATCGTCAGGGTTTTTGCAAGTCCGGGTACGCCTTCAAGCAGGATGTGGCCGTTGCTCAGCAGTCCGATCATCATGCCTTCAAGCATGTGTTTCTGTCCGATGATGTTCTTGCGCAGTTCGAGGGTCAGTGCGTCAACGAAAGCACTCTCACGGGCTATGCGCTCATTTAATTCTTGGATATTGACAAAATCTTCCATATAACATTATTTATTGATTCACATTAGGTTTTAAACTTCTAACAAGTATCTTTCGATGCAGGATGCTGTTTCCGCTCCATAGCCACGTGCAGGGTGTCGTCATCGGGTTTTTCCTGCTTCGAAAGAACTCGGTTTGATAACGCCCCCCACTTTTTTTTATTGCTGCAAAAACCTTTTTTTTGTTTTTTTAGCACCGAAAGCTTATTAGAATAGAAAAAAAATGTATCTTTGCTAATTAAAATACTTATGCGCAAATTAAATATCTAATTAAATATTAATATCTTATGAAAAGTAGAAAAGTACTTCTCGGCTTGATTGTGGGGTTTTGCGTCTGCCTTTCAGGTGCTGCGAACGCCCAAAAAGCAAATTTCCAAAGTGACAAATTGGTCGAAATCGGTCCCGATAATATCGGCGGTCGTGTAACCTCTGTCATTGTTACTAACGCCAGTCCCACCGACGACTCTCAGAAAACTCTCTATGCTGGTGCTGCCTCTGGTGGTTTGTACACTCGTAGCAATGCTGATCAGGAGATATGGAATTATATACCTTGTTATATTAATGGCAAGGAAATGACTTTGCCCATCAGCGACATGCTCATGGTCAACGACAGCACCATCCTTATCGCCACGGGTGAGAGCTACTACCCCAAGGGCTCCAACCTCACTAAAATGGCTGCTTTGGGCCGCGGTTTGTTCCTTTTCAATACCAATGCCAAAAGTTTCACCAGCTTGAGCCAGACCAACCCCGGTTTCAACCTGGAGGCCGACTTCGCTTCCGTCAACGACATGGCTATGATGAAGTCGCAGGGCGTCTCCTATCTCTATGTCGCTACGCCCAAAGGCCTTTTCCGCTGGACGATTAGCCAAGAGAGCGATTGGAACCGTACCCCCCAGCGCGTCTTTGAAGGTGATGTGCGTTCGGTGGTTGTTTCAAAGCAGTTCAACCGTGCCTTCTTCTCCTGCAAAGGTGGTCTCTATAAAATCGGCGATGTGATCAATTCTTCCGAGCCTATCAATATCACCGGTAGCTGCGAGGGCTTTGGCCAAGGAACAGGTTATATCGACCTCGCTCTTGCCCCCTCCGATGAGAGCTATCTTTATGCCATGGCAAGCAATACCAACGGTCTCATGAAAGGTCTTTACCTCACCCGTAATACCAACAGCTGGATCCTGCTCTCTTCCTCCACGGTGTCTCCTTTCTCCAGCAGCTTCTCAGCCAAAACCTGTGGCGCCGTTACGGTCAGCCCGGTTGACCCCTCTGTCGTTTATATCGCAGGTGCCAACCTCTGGAAAGGTAAAGGCTACGTCGAGAATTCTCCTTTCCAGTGGACCGTTCTCAGCTCCAACGAGGTTCAGCTCAACGGTGGTGACTATATGTCCCAAGTCTTCTCCAATAGCCAGTTTGTCCATTCGGGCATCCATCAGATTACCCCAATCGTCTATTGGAACAGCGAGACTTCTTCCATCGTCGAACAATACATTGTCGCCACCGATGGAGGCGTCTTCATCGACCACGGCAATGGATTCTTCTCCAACGACAGCCGTGGCATGAACAATGTCCAAATCAACGGTATTGCAGTTTCCCCTGATGGCTCCATCATCTCCGGTGCCAATTCCAATGCATGTCCCTTCATTGAGGCTCGTGTCGAGCACAACGGCGGTGTCAACGATTCCACTTGGTACGATGGCAGCCGCACTAACACCAACCACATGGCCAATGTCCTCTGGAAGGGCAATGGCGGTAAAGTCGCTGCCTCCCGTTTCATGCAGTACCTGCCTCAATCCCGTCGCAACATCTTTGTCTCTGCTGAGAATGGCTCCATCGGCCGTGCCTATGCCGACTATTCCGACTGGACCAATACCCAGGTCTGGACTGCCGACCAAGCCTTCATGTCCAACCTTATCGGCGGTGGTCCCGCTATCGGTCAGCTCTACCTGTGGGAAACCGACCACAACACTTTGGCCAACGACAGCATGACCTTCGTCATCGATACCCTCAGCTACATTTCCCGTAATGGCACTCGCCACAATCTTTCTCACAACTTCCGCATCCAGGCCGGCGACTCCATGATGATTGTCTCCCCTGCCCATGCTTATTTCCCCTTCTACCACGTCTTCGACCACAGCTTCATCGTCCGCGATGAGCTTGTCCAGAAAACCCATGTGCCTTATGCCAGCCGTCTCCTCGCTGTCACCGTCGAGAACGACCTCCCGCTCAACTCCAACGTCTCCTACTGCTGGTTCCCCAACGATTTCCGCAAGGTCTATGACCAGTCCAATGACACCCGTTTCTGGAGCCACATCTATGGCATCAACGGTTCTGCCAATCCCCACATGTATGTCCGCTACACTGCCATGTCCAACGATGGCGACTGCGCCTTTGTTGTTGTCGAGAACGACACCCTCAAACAGTCCTTCTTGGTCCGTGTCCACGGTCTGAACTCTGTCGACTACAACCAGCCGGTTCCCGTCATCCGCGATGCTCTCCTCAACTATGGTATCAGCACCCGTATCACCATCACCGACACCATTCTTGTCAGCGACAATAACCCTTATTTTGGTCGCCGTATTTCTTCCATCACCGTCGATCCCCGTGAAGGCAAAGACTGCATTATCCTCACCTTCGATGGCTACAACAACGAAAACCCCAATGTGGTTCGCATCGACAACGCCTCCAAAAGCAACTATCAGATTCACAGCATGGCCCTTCCCACCAGCATTCCTGCCTACAGCGCCATGATTGAGTTCACCAAAGGCGAAGTCTATGTTGGCACCGAGGACGGCGTCTTCAAATCTGCCAGCCTCACTGCCCCCAGCTGGACCGAATACGGCTCTTTCAGCGGTGTCCCTGTCACCTCTATGAGTCAGGTCACTTACGACTACCCCATGATTCAGCACATCGGCCACGACGGTGTTAGCGAAGTGCTCTATGTCTATCCCCGCACCAAGTGGAGCAAAGCCATGTATTTCGGCACCTATGGCCGTGGTATCTTCATGGACAGCACCTATGTTGTCGACCACTCCAACGAGATCGTGACCCCCGAAATCTATCTCGACATCCCCACTGTGGTGTCCAACAGCACCAATAGCGTCCGCTTCTACCCCAATCCTGCTGTCGACAACGCCACCATGGAAATCACCCTCGGCCAGGCCGGTAAAGCCACTGTCTGCATCTACGACATCACTGGTAAAGTTGTCTATACCGAAAACCTCGGCAACCTTACCGAAGGAGTCCACACCCGCACGGTCAACTGCCAGTCTCTGCCTCACGGCATGTATCTGGTCAACGTGATTGTCGGCAGCCAGAAAGCCACTTCGAAATTAATTGTAAGATAAAGGCAATTAGATAGGAAAAGAGGTACTGGCAACTCTCAGTACCTCTTTTTTTAATTTATCATCTTCTATTTTCAATCCGATGCAAACAAACCTTGTACAAGAACTCCAGTGGAGAGGCATGATCCACGACATCATGCCCGGCACAGAAGAACAACTCAATAAAGAGATGACCACGGCATACGTCGGTATCGACCCAACAGCCGACTCCCTCCACATTGGCCACCTGGTCAGCATTATGCTCCTCAAGCACCTCCAAATGGCAGGCCATAAGCCCATCGCCCTTGTGGGTGGTGCCACGGGCATGATTGGCGACCCCTCTTTCAAAGCTGCCGAGCGCAAACTCCTCACTGTCGAAGAGGTTCAGCATAATGTCAACTGCATACGTCAACAGTTGTCAAAGTTTCTTGATTTCGACAACCCCACCAATGGCGCCGAAATCTGCAACAACTACGACTGGATGAAAGACTATCTCTTCCTCGACTTCATCCGCGACGTGGGCAAGCACATCACCGTAAACTACATGATGACCAAAGACTCAGTCAAGAAACGTCTTGAAACGGGTCTCTCCTTCACCGAGTTTAGCTACCAGCTGCTGCAGGCTTACGACTACCTTACCCTGTACCGCACCAAGGGCTGCCGGCTCCAGATGGGCGGCTCCGACCAGTGGGGCAACATCACCACCGGCACCGAGCTCATCCGCCGCATGGACGGCGGTGAGGCCTACGCTCTCACTTGTCCCCTCATTACCAAGGCCGACGGCACCAAGTTCGGCAAAACCGAGGGCGGAAATGTATGGCTCGACCCCGTCAAGACCAGCCCCTACAAATTCTACCAATTCTGGCTCAACTGCTCCGATGTCGATGCAGCCCGCTACATCCGCATCTTCACCCTCCTCAGCCGTGAAGAAATCGAGGAGTGCGAACGCCAGCATGCCGAAGCCCCCGAACGCCGCGTTTTGCAGCGTGCCTTGGCCAAGGACATCACCTGCCGCGTCCACTCACAGCGCGACTACGACATCGCCGTGTCCGCCTCCGAACTCCTCTTCGGAAAGGGTACAACCGAGCAGCTCAACAGCCTCGACCGTGCCACTATGCTCTCCGTCTTCGAGGGCGTTCCCCAGTTCACTGTTTCCCGCTCCACCATCGACCAAGGGGTCAGCCTCATCGACCTCGCTGCCGAAACCGGCATGTTCGCCTCCAAAGGCGAAATCCGTCGCGAGCTGAAACAAAACTCCATCTCTGTCAACAAAGCCAAGGTGGGCGAAGACTGCCGCCTCACTTCCGCCGATGTCCTCTCCTGTGGCAGCATCCTTGTGCAGAAAGGCAAAAAGTCATACTACCTCCTCAATGTAGAGTAGGCTCTATTCCTTCCTTTTACTGTCCCGAACATTTCGACGGCAAAAGGCTCCGGAATAATAAATCAAACAGTGAGTCGCAACTGCGCGCGGCTCACTGTTTCTTTTTCCATCCTTTCGGGTCAAAGCTGTCCGCCCAGCCGGATAGCAGCATCAGGATTTCACAATCTGCCTTGCCGCTGTGCCATCGGTGAGGTGAATGCGTAGCAGGTAAGTCCCGGCGGGGAGGGAGGACAGGTCCAATCGCCATAGTCTTCCATCGGCCCGAGACTCCATCCCCTTCACCCCACAGTCGTCAAACACCTCAATAGCCATAAACTCTACCTTCGACGGTCGATGAGGAGGGCATCGGACTCACCGACACAAATCTCTCTGTCTGAATTATTGTGCTTGGGTCAATCGGTGATGCTTATTTTCAGGCCTGTATTTGAAATGATGGAGAGGGAATGGACTCTCTATCCCGCCCGCTGCCATCCCATTCGCGACATAACAAATAAGTGGCATAACCGTCAGGCTATGCCACTTATTTGTTGTGTGGATCGTGATTCTTACTTCTCGTCGACAACCTCAATCATCTTGCCGTCGGTCTCGAACGACACGGTCTTCACCTCTGTGTCGTGCCGCCAGAACAGGAAACCGGCACGGCGTGCTATGCGGGCCTGATAGGTCATCTTGCCTTTCAGGTTGCGAATATATACACAGGTGATTTTATGCGACGGGTAGCGTGAGGCAACGGTGTCCTTAATGGCATGGGGATAATATTGGGGGTCGATAAAGTAGCGGGTCTCTGTGCCGTGGTTCGAAAACCGTTGAGCCTGCAAATCTCCGTCGGTGTTAGTAAAAGTGGCCATGTAGTATACGCTGTCCGAAGTGACCGTCCACGACACATTCTTGGCTTCTTTGTTTTGATTCTGGAAATCTTTTACGTACCTTACGGGTACATCAGCTTCTTTGATTGAGAGCTCTTTTTGGGCGTAGAGCATGCTATGACTCATGGCCACGAGTGCTGCAATGATGAGTATTTTTTTCATATTGTGATGTTTATAATGTTTGTTACCTTTTTAGTTCGACCTACAAAGATACTATTTTTTTGTTACTTGCTTAGTTTTGTTTTGATTTTTTTTCAACCGTGAGCTGTTTTTAGGTTCCGCATGCTCTGCCCCGCAGTGCCGATACAACTGCCAGTATTGCCGCATGTGGCTCTCATAGTCAAACTGGGCTGCGTGCCGTATGGCGGCTTGCGTGTCGTCCGCCGTTAGGTTTGCCAGCCCCTGTCTCACCGTGGCGGCCATGGCTTCGGGACTGAAATCAGGGAAATAAGCGGCACACTCGGCCCCTATCTCAGGCAGACTGGTGCACCGCGACGCAAACACCGCTTTGCCCCACTGCATGGCTTCGATCACCGGCAGCCCAAACCCTTCCGCCACCGACGGCATCACCAGCCCCACGCAGTGCGCATACAGCCAGCGCCGTTCCTCGTCGCTCACCGTGCCGGTCATCGTCACATTGGGGTGCATCCCCAGCTCGTGCCGCAACCTCTGTGCATAGGGGTCGCCGTCCGGCCCCGCCACCACCAGGTTGTATTCAGGCAGGAGGTCCATCATGGGCAGCAGCGTGTGCACATTCTTTTTGGCCTTCACCACTCCCATGCACAGCAGGAAGGGCTTCGTCTCGTCCACCCCCTGTGGCCTCTGCAACGGCCCTGCGGTCATGTCCTCCACCCCGTTGTAGATAGTGTGCAGACGCTTGCCCTGCAGGTCCAGATGGCTTACGGCCTCGCTGCGGGCAAACTGCGAAATGAAACACACCTCCGTTGCGCTGTCGCACTCCCTTTGCAGGCGGTTCAGATAGCGGCGTTGCTTGGCCCCATGCTTTTCGTAAAGGAAATTGAGGTCGTGGATGGTGAGGATGCGTCGCGCTCCCCGCCGGGGACGGAAAGGGGAGAGCTGATGGATGGAGTGCCACACGTCAAAGCCCGGAAGCAGCCACGGCATATAGCGGTAAACCGTCCGCGCCGGCAGATAGTCCACCCCCGTGCCGAAGGCACCCACATACTCCGCAGGCACCAGCAGGGTGACCCGCTCTTGGCGGCCCAGCCCGTCGGCGTGGCGCCCATACCAGCGCCCATAATTCAGCGCTATCTGCCCCAGCCCGCAATGGGGATGACGCAAAATGCTGAGGTCTATCAAAATGTTCATATCCGTGCTGAAAAGGGTGTGAGTCCGCGCAGCCCTGTCGGCGCCACTACTTGCCGAAAAGGCTTTCCCGCAAATGGTCCATCACGTTCCGCCCGTCGCGGATCACCTGCATCGCCCAGTACAGCTTCAGTGTGATTTGCTCCTCGGGGCTCAGTCGCCACCCGATCGAAGGGTCGGAGCGCATCTTCTCCGTCAGGCAAAACAGCGACAACGCCGCGCACACACTGATGTTGAAACTCTCCGTAAAGCCATACATCGGCACCTTCACATACCCGTCGGCATGACTGATGGCCTCCTCGGTCAGGCCCGTCAGCTCCGTGCCGAACACCAGCGCCACCGGCTGTGAAATGTCCAGCTCGGTGATGAGTGTGTCGTTCTCGTGGGGCAGTGTGGCCACGATGCGGTAGCCCCGCGCCCGCAGCTCGTCATACGTTTGCACGATGGAAGGGTGTTTGTAGTAGTCCACCCACTTGTCCGACCCCATCGACACGTCCGAGTTCGGGGCATAGTGGTTGCGATTCTCCACCACGTGTATGTCCTGCACCCCGAAACAGTCGCAGCTGCGCAGCACCGCGCTCGCGTTGTGGGCCTGGAAAATATCCTCCAGCACCACGCAGATATGGCGCGTGCGGTTCAGCACCAAACGGTCAAAGAGGTCGCGCTTGTTTTGACTGAACAACTCGGCGGCGGCCTGATAGAGTTGCTCTTTCTGTTCGAAACTGTAGCGGGCGAACAGTTCCCGGTTGCTATCGTTTATTTCAGGCATAATATAAAGGGTTAGTCCTCGCCCTGCCGCTCCTCCTGGAGGCACGACTGCATCTCGCGCAGGGTGGTGTATTTCATAAATGTGTAGTGGGCATTCATGCGGCAAACCACAAATCCGGCCAGTCCATCCCGAAATCCGCCGCGCATCACATAGTCGCGCACAAAGGTCCACAAGGGTTTCAGCATAATGTCGGCAATGCCAGCGCGGCGGCCTGCGGCCGCCGCTTCCGCGGCCGCCAGTCGGTAATAGCGCGGTTGGCGCCGGGCCAGGTCGTCAATCTCGTTGTACGAAAAGTGCAGCAGGTCCCCCTCCAGCACCTCTGTGCGCCGCGTCCCCTCAAACCGCACCTCCTCGTGTATCTCCCCCTCCCAGCGGGCCGACCCCGTGGGCCACAGCCGCACCTTGCGGTCCGGATACCACCCGCAATGGTTGATCCACCGGCCGCAGAAATTAGTGAGGCGGTTCACGGCATACACCGCGTCCGGCGCCATCCCCTTTCGCTTCAGCCGCAGCAGCGACCGCCGCAGCCCCACCGACAGCGCCTCGTCGGCATCGATGCTCAACGTCCAAGGGTGCGTGGCCAGGCCGTCGGCAAAGTTCTTCTGCCCCGAATAGCCCTCCCATGCGTGGCTGACGAACCGGACGCCACGGCGTGAGCATATCTCCTCCGTGCGGTCCGTAGACCCCGAGTCCACCACCACCACCTCGTCCGCAACCCCATCCAGCGAGTTGAGACATCGCTCTATGTTGCGCTCCTCGTTCTGAGTAATTATTACAGCAGTTATAGTAGTCATATATTTTTTTCGATTGAAAATGCAAAGATACATTTTTTTTTTGTATTTTTGCATTTTCAAAAAGGATTGACTTATGGTTATCGGTTTCGACGCAAAGCGTGCGTTTCAAAATAGTACAGGCCTGGGCAACTACAGCCGCATCCTCATCTGCGGTCTGGCCCAGGAACATCAGGACATCCGCGCCTTTCTCTATTCCCCTCAAATGAATGGAGAATACTCCCGCTACTTCACTGGCTATGCCAACATTTCCACCCGCATGCCATCCAGTATTGACCGCTTCTTCCCCGACATCTGGCGCCGGTTCGGTGTCACCGTCCACCTCAAAGGCGACAACGTCAAAATATTCCACGGCCTGAGCCACGAGCTGCCCCACGGCATACCCCATTCCATCAAACGTGTGGTCACCATGCACGACCTCATCGTGTGGCGCTACCCCGGTTTCTACAAACCCTTCGACCGCATGGTGCACCGCATGAAACAGCGCCACTCCTGCAAAATCGCCGACGTAGTGGTGGCCATCAGCGAGCAGACCAAACAGGATCTGATGAACTTCCTCCATGTGCCAGAATCCAAAATCAAGGTCATCTACCAAACATGCGACCCCATATTCTGGAAACCCGTCAACGACAGCGACCGCGAATACGTGCGCGAAACCTACCACCTGCCCGAAAAATACATCATCTCCGTGGGCTCCATCGAGGAACGCAAAAACCAGGCCAACATAGTCCGCGCCCTGGCCAAGCTGCCCGACGACGTGCATCTCGTCATCGTGGGCAAAAACCACGGCGGCTACTACGGCTCGCTGATGGGGGTGGTCCGCAACTTGCGCCTCACCGACCGTGTGCACTTCCTGCGCAATGCCGACTTCGACGACTTCCCCGCCCTCTACTCCTGCGCCATCGCCTCGGCCTACATGTCGCTCTTCGAAGGCTTCGGCATCCCCATTCTCGAATCCATGTGCTGCGACACTCCCGTGGTGACCTCCAACCTGTCGTCCATGCCCGAGGCAGGCGGCGACGCAGCCCTCTACGCCGATCCGCTCAACGTCGACGAGATTGCCGACCGCCTGAAACAGGTGATCGAAAACCCCGACCTCCGTCGTCAGATGATAGAGAAAGGCCGACAGCAGCGCGAGAAGTTCAGCCAGCACCGCGTAGTGTCCCAACTCTACGAGCTCTACAACACCCTCGTCCCCACCGAGGTGGAGGAGTAACCACCGCCCATCCCCACCGCGACGAAGCAATAGGCCCCACCCGGCCTCCCAACCGTTCCGCAGCCCGTAAGGGCT
>DEKU01000016.1:53098-53242 GCA_002354035.1 Bacteroidales bacterium UBA2714 | reverse complement strand
GTGTTGGAAAGGGTGATTCCATGGATGATGTCATCAAAGGCTTCGGGAAGTTCAGTCTTAATCCTTGTTGTGTTGGAAAGAGTGATTCCAAAGAATTATTAGTCTACGCCATAGAAGGCAGTTTGTCTTAATCCTTGTTGTGTT
>DEKU01000016.1:51367-52987 GCA_002354035.1 Bacteroidales bacterium UBA2714 | reverse complement strand
TTAATCCTTGTTGTGTTGGAAAGGGTGACTCCAAAATTATTAACAAAAATAAAGAAAGGTAAAAAGTCTTAATCCTTGTTGTGTTGGAAAGGGTGATTCCGTTGTTACCACCATCACCCGCAACATCAACTACGTTGAGTCTTAATCCTTGTTGTGTTGGAAAGGGTGATTCCCTTAGACGAATTCGATGTCCGGAGTATCGAGGTACAGTCTTAATCCTTGTTGTGTTGGAAAGGGTGATTCCTCCTCAGCACCGAAAAGACTGTTGCCGAGACTCAGTCTTAATCCTTGTTGTGTTGGAAAGGGTGATTCCACCAAAAGTATTCCGTCGCCGGCGACCAGCCAGGGTCTTAATCCTTGTTGTGTTGGAAAGGGTGATTCCATTCGAATGAACTGGCGCAGTTGCGCGAATGGCGTCTTAATCCTTGTTGTGTTGGAAAGGGTGATTCCATAATGACACACGATATAATTTATAAGCAGGTGACGTTATAGTCTTAATCCTTGTTGTGTTGGAAAGGGTGATTCCAGTAAAGTTTAAAGCAATTCATGGTGGAAAAGTAAGTCTTAATCCTTGTTGTGTTGGAAAGGGTGATTCCAACTTAGAGGCGGCCGAAGAGGAATATGAAAACGTCTTAATCCTTGTTGTGTTGGAAAGGGTGATTCCATAGTGATAGTATGTATCGCAGTACTATTTACATTTGTCTTAATCCTTGTTGTGTTGGAAAGGGTGATTCCCTTTTTATTATTAATAAAAAAAAATTACTATGGCAAGTCTTAATCCTTGTTGTGTTGGAAAGGGTGATTCCTCCTTATTCGTCAGACCGTGTGCCGCATTTAATAGTCTTAATCCTTGTTGTGTTGGAAAGGGTGATTCCACAGTATCAAATCAGTGACTTAGAAAGAGCATTCAAGTCTTAATCCTTGTTGTGTTGGAAAGGGTGATTCCTTGTTCTTTGGGGAATCTTCAGGATATCCAAATGTCTTAATCCTTGTTGTGTTGGAAAGGGTGATTCCAATGACATGAAGTACCGATATGGGTATGGAGTAACGTCTTAATCCTTGTTGTGTTGGAAAGGGTGATTCCGTATTCTAATCATTGGAGTAGTATAAAATCCAGTGTCTTAATCCTTGTTGTGTTGGAAAGGGTGATTCCATGACAACAGAACAAGAAATATTAGAAGCTGCTAAGTCTTAATCCTTGTTGTGTTGGAAAGGGTGATTCCGTTCTTTGGGAAATCTGCAAAATGTCCAAATGTCTTAATCCTTGTTGTGTTGGAAAGGGTGATTCCACATTTTTTTGCGCTCTGTGCGCAATGGTCGTTGTCTTAATCCTTGTTGTGTTGGAAAGGGTGATTCCTATTAGTGGATGGGGTCACACCCCTTATCAAGCCGTCTTAATCCTTGTTGTGTTGGAAAGGGTGATTCCAGAAGTAATCGCCATCATCAAGTGGCAGTACTGGTCTTAATCCTTGTTGTGTTGGAAAGGGTGATTCCGAGCAGATAGCGGCGGAGAGCCGGTTGGAGAAGATGTCTTAATCCTTGTTGTGTTGGAAAGGGTGATTCCTCGATTATCAGTGGCACAACAACCTACAAAAAACAAGTCTTAATCCTTGTTGTGTT
>DEKU01000016.1:0-51328 GCA_002354035.1 Bacteroidales bacterium UBA2714 | reverse complement strand
TGTGTTGGAAAGGGTGATTCCTTTGTCACCTGCCGTGTCGGAGCTGGAAGCCTCCGTCTTAATCCTTGTTGTGTTGGAAAGGGTGATTCCTGGACTTGGCAAGGAGTACAAGAACAATCATTATTGTCTTAATCCTTGTTGTGTTGGAAAGGGTGATTCCTCACAATCTGCCAGAAAATATGGACGGATTTGAAGTCTTAATCCTTGTTGTGTTGGAAAGGGTGATTCCAAAATTTTGAGAATTTTTGAGAATTTTTAAAACTGTCTTAATCCTTGTTGTGTTGGAAAGGGTGATTCCACCATAACGGTAGTGGAGTTATTACGAAATATACGTCGTCTTAATCCTTGTTGTGTTGGAAAGGGTGATTCCTCAAGATGAACTTAATGACCTTTTAAGCGGACTTTGGTCTTAATCCTTGTTGTGTTGGAAAGGGTGATTCCATAAAGAGCTTTTGCCGGAATCCCCCTTTCGGATGTCTTAATCCTTGTTGTGTTGGAAAGGGTGATTCCAGTCTGATTATCAAAATAATAATCAGTGGGACTGGAATCTGATTGTTTTCGCAATGGTGGTAAGTTGCTCTTCCGGAATGGGGTTGGGAATCACCCTTGAATTTTTCGCAAAAGTACGTTTTTTTTTTGACATGGATACATTTTTTTATTCTAAAAAGGGGTACAAATAGAATAAGACGCTGATTAATTGTGTGATAAAAAATTCGCAAGAGACGGGGGACGAGCGATGACGGGCGAGGTTTTCGAAAAAAAGGGTGTGGCGGGATGCTGCAACAGGCTGTTTTTGAGGGGTGCTTTGGGTGTGAGTTGGTGATTTTTTCGCAAGACTTGAAGGTTTTGTGGCATGGGAATGGAGTTACGAAAGTTCGGAAAGGGTGATAGGTCATAGAAAAGGAATCCATAAAACTGATATACACACTGATGGCAGCAATTGTGTTTTTTCGCAAAAGAATCGGTGGAAGGGTCATGTGACGACCACTATACGGGGTTCTGGCCTGTGGTTAGGGAGGTAGACGGTTTTGGCATAGCAGTCTACACAGATGTTGTATAGTGCCACTTGGTCTTCGGCGGGGTTTATAATGGCCTGGAGAGCGGCTTGCAGCTCTTGCCGCTGGCGGCGGGTGAGCATGCATTCGAAGACGCTGTAGTTTATCCGGTCGCCGAGGGGCTGGAGAAGTTTTACTATTTTGGCGCGCCGTTTGTCGTCGGCGATGTCGTAGACCACGACGGTGAGGTGTTTGCGGGTACGGGAGGTGTAGTTTTTTACCATTTGGCGAGATAGGGTCTGAAGGTTTTGTGTTGGGTGATGAAAAGTGCTATTTCGGCGGTTTGTTTTTGGATTATCTGTTCGAAGCGGATCTCTTCGCCTCTGAATTTCTCGTAGCGGTTGAGTCGTTCGAGGATGGCGGCTGCGAGGGTGGCGCGGGTGTCGTGGCTGAGGCGGCCGTCCTCGATGGCGAGGGGAAGGTGTTTTTGCACCATGGCTATAACGATGCGGTCGACGGACTGGGCGCGGAAGATTTCGACAATGTCGAAGACGAGTGTGGGTTTTCCCGGCTGGCGCACGTGGAGGACGCTGTCGGCGGGGTTGAGACGGGCGGCAAGGACGGCTTGCCACACGCGCGCGTAGAGGAGGGCGTAGCCATAGTTGAGCATGGCGTTGAAGAGGTCGGAGGCACCTTGGTGTTGGCGCTGAAGGAACTCGATTTTGTCGTCGGCGAGGAGGGTGCGCACGTAGGCCCAGTAGACGACGGCAGCCTGGGCTTCGAGCGCCATGAGGGTTTCGCGGTAGGGAGAGGAGAAGGGTGAGTCTTTGATTTTGAGGGACAGGAGTGTCAGTTGGTTTATCGCGTCGAGGCCTGCTTGGGCAAGCTGAGGCATAGCTTTGGAGTGGTATTTGTGGAAGTATTTGATGAGGTTGACTTGGTTGCGGACTTTGCCGAAGAGGATTTTCTTGGCCAGGATGAACCGGTCGGGGTCGGGCAGTGAGGCCTGAGCCGCCCAGCAGTCGGAGTCGATGGTGCGGGGCGAGAGGATGGTGGCTTTGTGTTTGCCGTGGGAGTCGAAGAAGTCAATGGGGATTTTGCGTTCGACGCATTGGTCGACAGCGTTGGAGGAAAGGCTAATGCCATGAGACAGGAGGGTGATATGGCGCAAGGAGGCAAGCCTGTGTTTGCCGACGAGCTTTTTCTGCACCCGGATGGTGAGGTAGCCGTCAGATACTTCAATGTAGGCGCCCATGGTGTTGACGACCAGTTCGGAGGACTCGGCCTCTTTGCGGTGGTATTCTATCTTGCGGCGGCTTTCGTCTTTAGTTTTGCCGGGGTGTTTGGTGTTCATAGGGCAGGGGGAGTGGTGGTTAGTGGCTATTGGATGTGATGGTGCTTGATGGCGTCAGCCACTCCCCCACTCCCTTGTTGGTGTGCCCAAACGTACTATAGTATTGGCTCATTCTTATTTGTATTGAGCTGTCCATAGCCTACGTTGGTTTTTGCACCGATGCCCAGGGTGGTGAGGATGGTGCTGAAGAGGTCGAGTTTGGCATCGGCATCGAGTCGCAGTTTGTCTTTCTGGAGCATGCTGTCGTGAAGACGGAATTCGAAGCGGAATGTGACTCCTGGTTCTATGCGCATGAACTGGATGAGGTTGGGGTCTTTGAATTCGCCGTTAGTGTGCGGAGCGATAAAGTCGAGTCCGAGCAGACCGGCCTGGCCCATGGCTGAGGGGAAGGCGTCGAAGAAGATGTCGCGAGAGGCCAAAGGGTACCCTTGTTCTTCAGGCGGGTCGGCTGATTTTTCAGTTTTGCCGAAGATGGAGAATCCCAGTTCATCCACTTGTTCCTTGGGGAATCCAGAACCTATAGTTTGGGCTATAAAAAGTCTTTTTTGCTCGGCTTGATTGTGCAGTTTTTCTGCTTTGGCTTCGAGCTTGGCGGCCTCGGCAGTCTCGCCTTTTTGCCTTTGGGCTTTAGCATCCTGGTCGCACTTTTTGGCCAAGGCGTCATCCTGCATGGGGAAGGCGGAGCGGAGCAGTCCCTTGACGGACGAGCCAGGGATGTAGGGCAGGCCGGTGGTGTGGTCGAAGACCAAACCGAGAATGGACTCGTTGGTATGTCCGGCGCTGTGGGGGATGCCGATGCCGGTTATCAGGCCGGGGTAGGTGGTGGTCAGTTCCAATGTCTGGGAATCACGTATGAGTCCTGACTTGGGAAGTGAGGCGACTTTGGCTTGGGCGATTATGTTGTCGTTGCGGGATGCATAGTATATCTCCTGATGATTTGTTTTCCTGGGCTTGGAAGAATTGGAAGTCACTATCGTTATTTTGTCTTTGTTGAGCACTGACTGGTTGATACCACTGTAGTAGCGGCGCGTGTAGAGCAATCCGAGGTTGCCTTTAAGACGGTAACCGCTATAGGGATTGGGTACAGGAGTGTCGTTGTTGTGCCTTTGTCCGTTGCCCTGGCTCCTTTGATTGGGGCGCTGGGAATGGCCATAATTATTGCGTCTGTTATTATTGTCTGGCATAGCGGTTAGTCTTTTACTTTTATCTTGTTGTACATTCGGAGGGCCAGCTTCATGGCGGTCATGCACCTGACAACCCGGCTGATAAATGCAGGGGAATCGCAGCGGCGTAGGGATTCGCCCTGTTCTTTGATTAGGATGTATTCGGACATTTTTGTGTTGTCGGGAAGATTCATCATCTTCTTTAGTGCCTTGATGACCAGGGGGCGGTCTTTGGCTTCGGAGTCTCCTTCGAAGAAGATGATGGTGGGGAGGAGTCCGGCCTGGACCAGCGACGCTCCAAAACTTGAGATATAGCCGCCAAAGACGGAGGAATATTCACCATTGCGTACTATTCCGCTTTGCACCAACGCATCTTTTGCTGTCAGGATTTCGTCTGTTGTGGTTTTCATTGCTTGGGGGTATTGTTGGGGGTGAAACGTGTGAAAAGGCAGTAGCCATAGCCGATGGTGGCATTGCCACCAATCTGCACCAGCTGGCCGTTGAGGGATTCGCAGAAGGAATTGAACGCAGTGCCTTCGCCCATCAGGATGGTGCAGAGACGGGAGTAGCGGGGCAGGACTTGCTCGTAGAAGAGGTTGGTGCTTTGCCCGTCCTCGAGGCAGTTGCGCGAGATGACAGGCAGGTGTTCATCGTCGCAGAGGCGGTCCATTATAGACTCGTCAACAATGGCTATGTGTTCGTCGAGATAAGGCTGCTTTTCTTTGGGAATGTTGGTGACGGGCACAGGCGTGTCGATGTCCTCGATTTTGACTTGGGTGCGGGATTGCTGCTGGGTGGGCAGGCTGGTCAAGAACTGGGCATTGATGCCGAGGATTTCGAGTCGACGGGACAGGCGCTGGAGGTGATTCTGTGCAGTGACCATGACATAGGGGAAGGTGTCTCCGGTGCAACGCGCTGGGATAGCGACGAGATCGGCCTCGAAGAAGCGCACATTGCCCTGGGCACGATCCTGGTCTTTGTCCTTGGGTTTGCTGCCGAAAATGTGTTTGATGTCGACTTTAATGTCGGTGACGTTCTCGAAATGGTCGCGCAAGGCGCCTTTGAGGGATGAGGAATGAATGGTGGGCAAGTGGGTGACGGGGTCGCGCTGGATGAGATTGTCGACAAGGCCGTAGTTGACATCGCCGCTGCCCACATGCAGGTTGCTCAATGCGTTGATGAAAAAAAGTTCTGTTTTCATGTTGTTATTGTTTTTATTTTATGTCGTATTGATTGTATCCGATATTTTGCAGGTTTTTGTTGTTCAGCAGTTCTTGAAGTTTTTTCAGCTGGCCGTCGTTTTCATAGAAAATCACCGACCCCGCAGTAAGGAAAGTGATTAAAGAGTGGTGGCGCTGGTAGCGGACGAGACCTGAATTGAGGTTGCCCTTTGGTGACTGCTGCAAGTTGCGGAAGTGGCAAGTGCCACTCCAATGCTGAAGACAGTTGGCAGCAAGCTTATCGACATCGGCTATATAGGCCGGGCTGCACAGGAGAATGCTCCTATCGGGATGGCCGGGGAGGAATGGTTGTTCATCACTGAACTCAGCCCGAAGGAAGAAACAGGAGCGTTGGGCTCCGAGAAAGACGTATTGGTCCGTACGGATTGTCGCGCCATCTTCCAGCTCAAGATAGAAAGCGAAGGAGGTGGCGGGGTCGCGGAAACGCAATGTCTCTTGATTGAAGAACCCGTCTTTATTGTCGACTCCCGTTGTCTTGGTAATTCCGATTTGCATGGCCGAGGTGAATATATCACCGTAGCCGTAGGCGTTGCCCTGGTCGTCTATATAGCGTGCGAAGTTTCCGTATGTTTTCTCGTTGAATGACGGGGCCTGAATGATGGACTTGCACCGTTTGCCGCTGAGCCAGACATCGCCCTGGGTGAAAGAGATGTCAAAGCCATGTGTCAGCGGCATCGGCACCAGACGACGGCAGCCCCGCTGTATGAATACTGGCGAGAGGGACTTGATTTTGCCGAATGTTTGCACTTCGGGGGCATCATTATTGAAACTGCACTGGCCGATAAGATTCTGAACCTCTTGCTTGTTGTTTTGGTTGGTTTTATCGTCGTCGGTGAGCAGCAGTCCCTTTTGCTTAAGCAACTGGTAACGCACCATGCCGAGCAGAGCCGTCTGTTGGGGGAAAGGATTGGAGCGGGCGATAAAGCTCTGGGTTTCGCCATTGTCGAAAGTTTGCTCACCACCGAAAAAGAACCAGTCGATGGGTGTGAGTGTTATCTTGTATCTATTCATTGTTTTTGGCATTTATGAGATGGATAAACTGGAGCGTGGCAAAGCAGAGGTCGATGGCAGCGAATTCGGCGTCATAGCCTTTGGGGCGGTGTTCGAAATGTGACGGGAGCGAGCGTTTCAAACGGTCGGTCTTGCCACAGAATTCGCTATAGGCCGTGAAAAGGAAGTTGCTTACATCAGCGAAAAATCCTCTGAACTGAGTATGCACAGGTTCGTTATAGTTGTTGGCAAAATAGTATGTCAGCAGGTTCTTGTCGGTGATGGCATTGAGCAGAACGGGTTCATGGGCACGCAGATTGTGCATGACGGAGGTAATCAGGAGCTGATCTTTGCTGTCGTCGACTAAAGCATAAGCGTTCAAGAGGTTGTTCATGGCTTTGACTGTTTCGGTACATCCTTTGTGCAGCAGAGCTTCGTGGGTCTGTCCACTGTGTTTTTGCAATGCAAAGACCACATTGTTTTTGAGAACAACCTCATTCTTCGGAGGGTTGTCACCTTTGGCTTTTGACAGCAGTTCTCTTGAAAGGCGGACAGCTTCGGACATGGGGTATTTAATGTAGGTGATGGATACTCCGAAAGAGAGTGTGGCTGGGCAAGAATTGCCCGTGGTGGAGCGGAACTCCTGGTCAAGGCTGTTGAGGAGGGAGAAGACGGATGTTCGCTTGGCGGGACTATATACCGGTGCAAAGAAAAAGAGGTCGTCGCCACCGATAAAAACGGGTTGGCCTTCAAACTCATTAATGGCTTGGATGGCCTTCTTGTTGAATTCGAACAAGCGTCGGCTAAGGTCACTACTGGACGCCGCTTGGGCAAATGCTTTACCCATGGAATCGCCGTCAGCATAGACTATGGCTATGTATCGTTGGTATGGAAATACTGGTAGCTCCTCTTTACCATAGTCATCATCACCTGAGGAGATATTGACGATACTGCTGAATTTGCCGATGTCTGCGTCTTTCATCAGAAATTCCATCGGTTGAAGTTTCTTGCTATTGATGAACTGGGAAAGGTATCGTTCGGACTGAGGAATGGAAGGTATGAGGGAGTCGTTCTGCTCAAGCAGTGCCAGCTGCTTTTCGCAGCGTTCCACAAATTTACGTTCCTCTTCATTGTCGCCGCGTGAGGTTTCAAAGAAATAGACTTTAAGGTATTGTTTCAGCATTTGGGACGCGTTGTCCTTGTCGTTGGGGGCGATTTTCCCTGCCATATTCTTTATAGCCTCCTCTGCCTTATCAGCCAGACGGTCGAAGTCGCCACTTTGTGATTTGAAAATGTAACGGTCGGGAAAGACTCCCGCCCCTTTGAATTTCTCACTGAAGAAAGAATCGTCCATGTAAGGGAGAATAAAATGATGGTCCTTAAATGCCACGATGATTTGTTTGGCAAGATAAGAAAAAAAGTAGCTTGCCGCCCACATGCCACGGGTTGTTTGGGCAAGGGAAATGACACGGGTGATCGGTCCGAAGGTGATTGCTATATAATTGCTCATGGGTTGCTTATTTTTTGTAATTGGCTCTAATTTCTTCTAAGTCATTTAAGATACCATTTGCTCTATCTTTGGCTTCGTCGTCCTCAGTCTCAACATACTTTTCATAGTTGTCGATACTCCATACGAAATTCATATAGTCGCTCATGGAAAAGTCATTATAAGTTTTGAATGGTAATTCTGACCTATTTACTCTAACAGTGAAAGTGGTATTTTTATATTTCTGTGGTATCTCACGATGTAGAAGAAAAACATACCACCTTCCATCTGACATCATCGGTTTAAAAAGAATCGGAGATTTAAAACGTTTGATACTGCCCGACGTTCTATTAACAGTAATCCCATAATCGTCCCATCTTTCAATCGTAGATAGTCCAAGATTGTCTCGAAACATCGGATAAGGAGTTTGGCCCTGCACTATAATTGGTTGTTCGGCCAAAGGGTCAGGGTTTGTGCGACTCCAATGTTTATGACGGTGCTCTTCCAATTTGGCAGGGAAACATTGTTCCTTGATGGTTCTCTTGTCCCACCATTGGCCATGTTGCTTAGCATAGGCGAACATGAGTGACTTGAAATAAAGGCCTTTTTCATTGATTCCGGATCGAAGACATTTATAGACATCACTTATGCAATCCATAATATCGTTCCAAGTTACAGTCTGGTCGCCATAATCTGGTGAGAAAAAACTATCTATGCGGTAAGAATGATCATCATCTGCCATTATTTCAAGACCCACGAGACTGGTAGGGTCAATCGCCTTTATGTTAGGGAAGAATGAGCCATATCCCTTGCTTTGTCGGGTTCCAAAGTTGGTGACAAGAAAGAAATTATTCCAATCAATCTCGCTCAAGCATTTTCTCAGCGATTCGTTTAAACAGAAAAACTCAAGTGTTACATCTCCTTGTTCCAGATTCGAACTGTTGTCCACCAAGATAGGAGTTTTCCCTTTGCCGAAAAACATGGGTATATTATTCCTTGTACATCTGATGGCATTCCCATGTATATGGATTTTCAGCTTGTAATTGAGAGCATCGGTGCTACCGATTTTCCAGTCGGAAGGAACCTTCATCCCTAAGTTGGCCATAATATATCTATCCAGCTTGGGTTTTAGTTCAGTGGCGCGAAGGGTTGCTCCACTGCTTGCATATTGTCCTTGAAAATGCAGGATTGGAGTGTGCTGTTTAAGCTCTATCTGCCATGTAAAAGGGTGTGTCATATTATTTCTTTTTGATTATTATGGCCTCTATCTCTCCTTTGTAGTTTTCGAACTGAGACTTCAGTGATTCGACCGACTGCTTCAAAGTGGACAACTCTTGGTCGGTATTCGCATTGAGGACTTTGTCGAGAATTTTTTGTTGGATGGTAATTTCCTCAAATTCTCTTCTCTTACGATCCAGAGCTGAATCATCGGCCGTTTTCTTTTTGTCTGCCCACTCCAGTTCCCGCTGATGAACAGATTCTTTCTCTTCCCGTTCATGGCAATTGGTGATAATAGGCGCTATTACAAAACGCAGCAAGAAATAGAAGGCCAAGAGCCCCAATATGCCCCAGCATAGGCAGGGGATGGCATCAATAACTGGTTGCCAGTCCACTTGTGGGGACTGGTGGTGCTGACAACATAGCATAAGGGTTTGTGTTTTCATTTGATTTTCTTTTTATAAATGGTGAATATTGTCGTTATAACTATCAGTGAGAATACTATCAGGATGACCACTTGAACAAAAAGGTGCACACCTTTGGTGTCGCCTCCGAAGGCATATCCACCCATGCTGAAGAATCCTGTGATCAGTGTGACCGGCAGGAAGATGGTGGTAATCCAAGTAAGGAGGGACATCGTGCGGTTGGTGCGACGGTCTTCACGCAAGGAGACATAGTTGTACAGCTCCTCTATCTCTTCGTCAAGTTTTTCCACCTGTTTTTCAAGGTTCATGGCATCGTATAGCTTCTGGTACATCTCAATGCCTTGGTCTTGGGCCGATATTTCGCGGAAATAGATCTGGTTCTCGAAGCGGATATACTCCTTATAGAGAGAGCTGACGCGAGTGCCGAAGCCCTTACGGTCTTCCATGTTGCTTATCTTGGTCACTTCAGAGGAGAAGCGCAGCACCGTGGCCCGCTGCATCAAAACAAGTTCGGCCATGCGGGCATACTCAGTTTCGAAATAGGGGAAGAGGAAGGGGGCATAAATGTCGGTGGCGGAGTTGGTCAGGAACACCATGGAGTAGCGTGAGACGCCATAGAGCGAGCAGTTTTTCTGCCAGCGTTCGTAAGTAGCCTGCCGGATGAGAGTTTGTCGCATGGCATCGTTTTGGCAGGAAAGGCTGTCGTGTTTGTCAACAAAAACAAATTTATACCAGTCTTCATTATGTAAGATGAAGTCCTCGTAATTGGTTTCGAAAGCGCGTGTCAGCTCATCGTTCTTGCACCAGCACAGCACAAACATGCGGTCGTCAATCACGGGCTGCATCCGCACATTTCCGGCCACCTCATGCACCATCTTGGGGATAAATGATGCAGGGGTATTGCTCTTTGCCTGGTTAGTGTACCTGCAAAAATCCTCGGAGTATACCCCATCAAGTCCGTCAAAACCAATCCTGTGGGCCAATTCCGTACGGACATTCACATCACCGATAAAGGCGGGGAAAACGCGCCGCCCATACTGATTGATGGCGAGGACATCCTCGAAACTGGGGTAACGATTGTTTTCGAGATAGATGGTGAGAACGCCAACACCTGTAGAGTAGAGATTAAGGTTGATGGACGTGACATTCAAGACGTATTCCTTCTGACTGTTACCACATACGATAGTGTAGGTAACACTTCCGTGTTTGGGCTCCCGTCGCTCGAAATGGCGAATGAGAGTCTTCGGAGAGCCATCGTCATAGAGAGCCGGGTGGACAAACTCATAGAAATAGTTGCGCTCGTTGTAGAGGTCGTCGTTCTCCTTTTCATTGGCTATCGCCGTTATGCGATCCCAGTGGGGAGAGCAGTTGTATTGGATATTATTCAGGTTAATCTGCTCAGAGAAAGGCCTGTCGTCGAAGTCCCGTATTCTCCATTGGAAGGGGAACATGAAAGTGTGGAAACTAAAAGTACTCATTTTTGTCGGCTTATTGATTGAAAGATGAAACGAATTCTAATATTTTTTGGTAAGAGAATGCGCCCTTGGCTGCACCGATATATCCATTGGCACCACCTCCATGATAGATAAGTCCATTGTCAATTTCCCGGTGCGAACGGGCAAGTATGTCGCTTTTACCCTCACCATAGAACACCCATGCTTCGGTGCTATAGATGAGCAGACTGCGGTAAGGGTACAACCGGTCGCTGATGGCCGAGAAGCAGGGAGTGAGAGCTCGGACGGTGACGGTATTGCCCACCTGGCATATATGATTTTTGACAGACTGCTCGGCAAGAAACTCGTCTTCTGCTGTGACTCCTTGGGCAAAGCGGTCTTCTTGCCGTATCAGGGCAATCTCTGCGTCGGAAGCACCCATTGCTTTCATTGCAGGGATGTAGCCACTGTCGTTAGCAGCCACCAGTTCCATCCTGCGGTCGGGGCTTTCGCCGACTAAAGATGCAACCTGAAGGATGGATGCCGGAAAGGCACTATTCTCGTTGTGGTGGTCGATGTTGGTGTAGTTGTATTTTGCTGACAGGTTTTGTGGGTCACGAAGTTCTATTCCCACGAATTCGGCATCAGGATTCTGCTCCAGAACATCAGAATAAACCTCGAGCACGGCATTGTCCCATCGTAGGTTGGCGTCGTACACTTCGCAACCATGCCTAAGGAGCAGCTTTTTTATTTCAACCATCTCCAAATCGTGACCACCCAAAAAGAATATCTTCTTCATAACATTACCGCTATATAGATTCTACAATTCCGTGCCCCAAACTGCTGCCCTTGCCGATACCGATATTCAGCGGCAGGAGCGCATTGGTGTGGAATTCAATATCAGTAGTTCGCATAGGCACGTCTTTAAACATTACTTTCTGTATTGGTCCTCGTTGCTCAATGTGGCAGTGTATCTGTTGTGAAGGAGAATAGTCAAAGCTGTGGAAAAAAGCAATAATATTGTTAGTGAGTATTCCTTCGAGCAGGATAGTTCTCTCCCTTTCGTCATGAGTCGCATGAAAAAGTCGATCGTTTTTCTGGTTGAGGGGCATCCAATTAATGAGTCTGTACCGCATTGTGCGACGGGAAATACCTATTTGGGACTCTGCGTTTTCAATAGACAATATCTCGAAGGGTATGTTCTTGTATCCAATGTGCAGGTCTCGACTAAGGTATGGACGCAACCACAATAGCTCGTTGGCGCCTTGCCCTACTCCGACCAATGCAACGCGGCCCTGTAGTATTTTATACTGGATTAGAGGATAATCATAACGAAGACCCTCGTCGGTATGATTGTGGAAAAGCGAAGCATCATGCATGGACGCTGTTTCAATCATCGCCCCACGAAAGAACGATATCTCTGCGTGATTCAACAGATTAGCAAACCGTATTGTTGTTACATTTATTGTTGGCATTGACGTACAGGCTTTTTTTATAAATATTAGAAATTGATTGCAAATATACACATTTTTTTTCAAATAGGGTGATACCATCACTATAAAAGTTGCTTTTTTAATAATAATAACGTATAAGGCACGGGCGACGCGAGCGATAACCTGCCGTGTGGTCGGGCATTTGGAAAGAGGAATAATTGTTATGTCGCAAAAAAAGCGTACTTTTGCAAATCAAAAAAGATGGCATGATGAAAAATCTGATAAAGCGATTTTTTGCGGATATGCAGTGGTATGACGCTGTGTGGTATGTGGCTGCAATGCTGATGGCTGGTTCTGTTCCAATCGGCTGGAAAGTGGGTGTTTGGAGTCTGGTGTTGCTGTGTGTGGCGACGGTGGTGAAGTGTGTGGCAAGCCGGAGGGTTGGAAGCCGGGGGCTGAGCGCATGGGCCAAAGCCGGACTATGGCTGATGGTGGCATACTATGCACTGTGTGCCGCATCGGCATTATGGAGCAGCCAACCCGGCGAGGCCTGGGGCCGAGCCATGACGATGCTGCCCATGGCTGCGCTGCCCTGTGTGTTTTTAGTGAGCGATCTGAGCCATTTGAAAAGACGGCATATCGAACTGCTGATAGCCGTACTGGCCGGGGTGTTGAGTGTGCGATTTGGCGTGATGGGGACGAGGGCTGCGGTGCGTTTTTTCCAAGGAGTGCCGCCTTCGATGCTGGTGGACATCAACTTCGACCCTCTGCATCACAACTATCTATCGATGTATTTGATAGCAGCTATAGGCCTGCTGTATGCCACCGTGGAGCGGCACTGGCGTGCTGCCGGATGGAGGAAAAGGCGATGGGTGGTGGTGGCAGACATGGTGATGCTGTCGGGATATATGGTGGTGATGGGTTCGCGGTCGGGGCTGGTGATCATGGCGTTGCTGGCCGCGGGCTGTCTGGCCCATCTGGCTTTTGTGAGGCGCCGATGGGCGGTGGCCGGTGTGATAGGGGGCCTGCTGGTGGTGGGTGTTGGCACAACTTATCTGGCTGCGCCGAAACTGTATTGGCGCATCGTGTACTCGGCCGAGAAGATGCTGGCCGGAGAGCCAGGCGACGGCCGTCAGGTGATGTGGCAATGCGGCTTGGAATTGGTGAAAGAGCGTCCGTTATGGGGATGGGGCTGCGACGGCTACTGGCCTGAATTGAGGGAGCGATACAGGGCTCACGATTTTGCCGAAGGCTATGAACCCGAAAGGTACAACACGCACAACATGTATGTTGAGACCCTGCTGATGACAGGCGCCGTAGGGCTTGCATTGCTGCTGATGATGGTGGTGGTGCCGGTTGTGGCATCGTTGCAGAAACCGAGGCGCAACTTGCCCATGGCTTTTTTCACGATTGTGTACGGCGGATTTTTGGTGTTTGAGGTAATGTTTGGACGGCAGATGGGACTCTTGTTTATATGTTTTTGGTATGGCGCACTGCTGACATGCAGCACTCGGCGACAGGTTGAGCTGACAGGCTCGGCCACGGAGTGATACCGGCTAATGTCCCAGCCGAAGCTGCGGACATGCTGCAAGGAAACGCTTTTATTGCTAAACCAAAAAAAAAATGTATCTTTGCAATTTGAAATATTGTGGCCTCGAAAAGAAAAAAAACACATTATATAGTAATAAGAAACAATATAACAATATCTTATGCAAGAGATTAGAATTGCGGTCATAGGACTGGGATATGTCGGTCTGCCTTTGGCAAGACTTTTTTCTACAAAGTACAAAACTGTTGGATATGATTTGAGCAAGGCCCGCGTGGAAGCCTTAATGGCTGGACATGATGCCACCCTGGAGGTGAGCGACGAGCTGCTGCAGGATGCCATTCATAAGCATGGGCTGCTATGTTCGAGCAATATCGAGGATATCCGGGACTGCAATTTCTATGTGGTGGCTGTTCCCACCCCTGTGGACAAGAACAACAATCCCGACTTGACCCCCCTATATGGCGCCAGCGAAGTGGTGGGCAAGGTGATTGCAAAGGGCGACACAGTTGTTTATGAGTCGACTGTATATCCGGGCGTTACCGAGGACGAGTGCCTACCTGTAGTGGAGCGTGTGTCGGGTCTGAAGTTCAACGTTGACTTCTTTGCCGGTTACAGCCCTGAACGCATCAACCCTGGCGACAAGGTTCATACCGTGGAGAAAATAAAGAAGATCACATCCGGCTCGACACCTGAGACGGCAGACCTGGTGGACAGGGTGTATGCCTCGGTGCTGGAAAACGGCACTCACCGGGCTTCGAGCATCAAGGTTGCAGAGGCCGCCAAGGTGATAGAAAACAGCCAGCGCGACATCAACATAGCATTTGTGAACGAGCTGTCAAAGATTTTCACCCTGATGGGCATAGACACACAGGATGTTCTCGAAGCCGCTGGTACGAAATGGAATTTCATCAAGATGAACCCTGGATTGGTGGGAGGACACTGCATTTCGGTAGACCCCTACTATCTGGCACAGTGCGCCCAGCGACTGGGCTACAACCCTGAGATTATTCTGGCCGGCCGCCGCATGAACGACGGCATGGGCGCCTACGTGGCAGACCAGACCGTGAAACTGATGCTGAAGAAAGGTATTCAAGTGTTGCACTCAAAGATTATCATCATGGGATTTACTTTCAAAGAGAACTGCCCCGATGTGCGCAACACACGTGTGATAGATATTTACCACGCCCTGCAGGAGTATAACGCCGACATCACGGTGTTCGACCCGTGGGCATCGCCAGAGAGGGTGAAACATGAGTATGGCATCGACATTGTGAACGAGCTTCCCAAAGAGATGTTTGCGGCAGCCATCATCGCCGTGGCTCACCGCCAGTTCCGCGAGATGGAGATTGATTTCGACTCTTTGCTTGAGCCGAACCACGTCATATACGACGTGAAGGCCATAATGCCACGCGAACTGGTGGACGGCAGACTTTGAGGCCTGCGCAAAGGCATGTCTATGCAAGAAATACACAATAAACGAGTATGAAGAATTTTGCATTGATAGGTGCTGCGGGATATATAGCACCACGACATCTGAAAGCTATAGCCGACACAGGCAACAGGCTGGTGGCGGCATACGATAAGTTCGACAGTGTGGGACGGCTGGACAGCTATTTCCCCGACTGTTCGTTTTTCACGGAGCAGGAGCAGTTCGACCGTTTCTGCTCGAAACAGCAGCACACGGACTCTCCGCTGCACTGGGTGTCGATTTGCACGCCCAACTATACCCACGACGCTTTTATCCGCTATGGCCTCCGGCTGGGGTGCGACGTGATTTGCGAGAAACCTCTTGTGCTGAACCCTTACAATATCGACAACCTGTTGGGCATGGAGGAAGAGACCGGCCACAAGGCCTACACCATTCTCCAGCTGCGACTGCACGACAGTATCGTGGCTTTGAAGAAAAAGGTGGAGCAGGGCCCTCGCGACAAGGTGTATGATGTCGACCTGACATACATCACTTCCCGGGGCAAATGGTACTACTCTTCGTGGAAGGGGGATGTGCACAAGAGCGGCGGCGTGGCTACCAATATCGGTGTGCATTTCTACGATATGCTGCAATGGGTTTTCGGGCCTGTGGAGAAGAGTGTGGTGCATGTGATGTCTCACGACCGGGTGGCGGGCTATTTGGAGCTGAAGCAGGCCCGGGTGCGTTATTTTCTGAGCATCAACGCTGCGTGCCTTCCCGAGAACGCCGTGCAGGGCGAGAAGCGCACTTATCGCACCATCATGATTGATGGCGACGAGTTTGAATTCAGCCAGGGCTTCACCGAGTTGCACACTCGCAGTTATGAGGAGATTTTAGCCGGACGGGGTTTCCGCATCAGCGAAGCCCGTCCCTGCATCCAGATGGTGAGCGACATTCGCCACTCCACCCCCATCGGGCTGAAGGGCGACTATCACCCGCTGGCCAAATTGCCTCTGGCTCCGCATCCTTTTGGGTGGACCGACATGAGATATTAGCGCTATGGGGGTGAGAGTGTGTCATGTCACGAGTGTGCACCCTGCGGGCGATGTGCGCATCTTCCATCGGGAGTGCGTCTCGTTGGCTCGCCGACATGACGAGGCGGGAGAAAGCTGCTATGAGGTCTTTCTCGTGGCGCCCAATGTGGAGGACGGTTGCCTCGAGGGGGTGAATATTCGAGGGGTGGAACTGCCCACCGCAAGGCTGCAGAGGCAGCTGTTTCTGGACAGGGTGTTCCGAAAGGCGGTCGAGGTGGATGCTTTCCTGTATCATCTCCACGACCCAGAACTGCTCGATTTGGGCCTGAGGCTGAAGCGATGCGGGAAAAAGGTCGTTTTCGACTCGCACGAGGATGTCCCCGCCCAGCTGCTCACTAAGGAGTATCTGCCCCGGTGGAGCCGCAAACCGTTGTCGAAGCTTTATGCTATCATGGAACGGGAGAAGATTAAGCGGTTTGACGCTGTGGTGACGGTGACGCCTCTGATTGCCGACCGGCTGCGGAGCGCCAACAGTCGATGCGTGATGGTGACCAATTTCCCCGTATTCATTGACAGGCCCCACCGGTGGGAGGACCGCCCGGAGCGGTATGTGTGTTTTGCCGGAGGTGTGGACGAGCGGTATATGCACGACAAGATTATCGAGAGCCTGCGCTATACGCGTGCGCGCTATCTGCTTGCCGGAAAATCGTTCTTCCCATCCTACATGGACAAGCTGAAGAGTATGGACACGTGGGCGAAGGTGGACTATCTGGGAGTTGTGCCTCCCGAGCGAGTGTCCGAAATCTATGACCGGGCCGACATCGGGCTGGTTCTGCTGGACTATCTGCCCAACGTGGGATACAGAAAGGGCACATTGGGTGTGCTGAAGCTGTTTGAATATATGATGGCCGGAATACCTGTGGTGGCTACCGACTTCGATTTGTGGAAGGAGATTGTCGAGGGGGAAAAGTGCGGCATCTGTGTCGACCCGCACGATGTCCACGCCATAGCCGACGCAATAAACCATCTGCTCGACCATCCCGACGAGGCACGGCAGATGGGTGAGAACGGCAGGCAGGCCGTGCGCCGAAAGTACAACTGGGCCACTCAGGAGCATGTTCTTTTCGGTTTGTACGACTCTTTGATTGCTAATATACACTAAACAATAGACGAGATAGGATAGACAAAGGGAATAATTATGGAATTTAGAGATTTAAAGAAACAGTACGCCGCCCTGAAGCAAGACCTCGACCAGGCCATGGCCGAGGTGGCAGCCTCCGGGGCATTCATTATGGGAACCCCTGTAAAAGAGCTGGAACAAGAGCTGGCTCAATATGTGGGGGTGAAGCATTGTCTGACCTGCGCCAACGGAACTGATGCGCTGACTCTGGCCCTGAAAGCTCTTGGTGTGGGAAAAGGGGACGCGGTGTTTGTGCCCGATTTCACCTTTTTTGCCAGTGCCGAAGTGGTGTCGTTGGAAGGGGCCACACCCGTTTTTGTTGATGTCGACCCCCGCACATTCAACATGGATGCCAAAAGTCTGGACGACGCCATCCGCTCGGTCCACGACCACATGACCCTGCGGCCCAAGGCCGTGATAGCTGTCGACCTCTTCGGCCTTCCGGCCGACTTTGCAGCCTTGCGCGCCATTACCAAACGCGAGGGTATGTACCTGATAGAGGACGGGGCACAAGGGTTTGGCGGAAGCGTCAAACTTCCCAAGCCCAACGGCGAGGGCTTTGAGCTGCACCGGGCTTGCAGTTTCGGCGATATTGCCACAACCTCATTCTTCCCGGCCAAACCCTTGGGGTGCTATGGTGATGGCGGGGCAGTCTTCACCGACAACGACGAATGGGCATCGCTGATAGAATCCTATCGCGTTCATGGCAAAGGGAGCTACAAGTACGACAACGTCCGCATCGGGCTCAACTCGCGTCTCGACACGCTCCAGGCAGCCATCCTGAAAGTGAAATTCAAGGCTTTCAAAGAACATGAGCTGGCGGATGTGAACAAGGTTGCCGAATACTACACCCAGCTCATCAGCGGCATGACCCGTTTCATCAAAAAAGAAATCCAGATTACCCCACCCTATATCCCCGACGGCTACACCAGCAGCTGGGCGCAGTATACGATACAACTCAGTGTGCCATCGGGCAACGGAACTTTCAACAGGGACGTTCTTCAAGCCAAGCTGAAAGCCAAGGGTATACCCACTATGGTGTACTACCCTACCCCCATGAGTGGACAGACTGCCTTCAAAGAGGTGCACAGTTTTGCCCTCACCCCCCAGGCACAGCGGCTCTCCAAAAGTGTGCTGTCCCTCCCCATGCACCCTTATCTGACACGGGAAGAAATCCGCATGGTGGCCGAGCAACTGATAAGCAACTTATAGTACGCCTCCCCCTCACTAAGGCCACTGCGTCATGAACATACTGATGATAAGCCACTATGCTGGAGCCCCGCAGTACGGCATGGAGTTCCGCTCTTTCTACATGGCCCGCGAATGGGTTAAGAAAGGGCATAAGGTGATGATAGTGGGCGCGGCCTTTTCTCATCTCCGCAAGCATCAGCCCAACGTAGGGCATGAGAATCTGGAAGGGATTGACTACCTATGGCTCCCCACTCGCCACTATCAAGGCAACGGGGTGGCAAGGGTAATCACCATGTTCCAGTTCGTGCATCAGGTCTACCGCCATGCCGCCGAACTCGAGGCTTTCCATCCGGACATGGTGATTGCCTCATCGGTCTATACGTTCGACATATACCCCTGCCGGCACATAGCGCGCCGCTGCCATGCCCGACTGGTCTACGAAGTCCACGACCTCTGGCCTCTCTCGCCCATGATTATAGGCGGCTACTCTCAGTGGCACCCCTTCATTTTTCTGCTGCAGCGAGGTGAGAACTACGCCTACCGCCACTGCGATATGGTGGTGTCCATCCTCGACAAAGCTTTTCCACACATGCAAGCACACGGACTGAGCCCCGACCGTTTTTGTTGCATACCCAACGGCTTTGTGAGCGAGGAATGGCTGCCAGACAACATCGCTCCCCTCCCCGACCAACACCTCGCCCTGCTCCGACAGCTACGGGGCGAAGGCAAAACCATAGTCGGTTTTGCTGGTGGACACACTCAATCCACAGCCATGCATGTGTTTATCGAAGCCGCAAAGCTGCTGAGCGACCGTCCCAACCTGGTATTTGTGCTCGTTGGCCAAGGTCCCCAAAAAGAAGAGCTCCAAGCGCTATCACGTCAATACGGACTAACCAACGTGCATTTCCTTCCACCTGTCCACAAAGAGGCCATCCCACAGCTCCTCAACCATTTTGACATCTGCTATGCGGGAGGTGTCCACAGCTCCCTCCACCAATACGGTACATCTTTCAACAAGATAACCGACTACATGGTGGCCGGCAAACCCATTGTAAACTCAGTCGACGAACCCGGCAGCCTTATTGAGAGGGTGGGCTGCGGCATACAGGTCGAGGCTGAGAATGCCCAACAAGTGGCGCACGCTATTGCCCGCATGGCCGACATGACTCCCTCCGAGCGCAGTGCCATGGGCGAAAAAGGCCGAGACTATGCTTTGCAAAACCTCGACTATGCCACCCTCTCTCAACGATTCATCGACGCCGTCTCCAAATCCCAATCATGAAAATACTCACCATCATCGGGGCCCGCCCTCAAATCATCAAAGCCGCCGCCGTCAGCCGTGCGGTGAAACAGTACTATCCGTCCCAAATCGAAGAGGACATCCTCCACACTGGTCAACACTACGACACAAACATGTCGCAAGTGTTTTTCGACCAGCTGGGCATTCCCCAACCCCATTTCAATCTGGGTGTAGGCTCCGGCTCACACGGCACACAGACCGCCCGCATGATTCAGGGCATAGAAGAGGTACTCCTCAACAACTCCTACAACGGCATCATACTCTATGGCGACACCAACTCCACCCTGGCCGGAGCCGTGGCCGCCTCCAAAATCCACATACCCGTGTTCCACATCGAAGCAGGCTTGCGCTCATTCAATATGGCCATGCCCGAAGAGGTGAACCGCATTGTCTGCGACCAACTCTCCAGCATCTGTTTCGCCCCCACCCAGACCGCCGTCGACAACCTGCGGCGCGAGGGCTTCATGGACAGCCCTGCCACCTTCCGCAACGGCAAACACCGGCGTGTGTGCAACTGCGGTGATGTCATGTACGACAACAGCATGCACTTCGCCTCCATCGCCCAGAAACACAGCTCCATCATGCAGCAACTCGGCCTGCAGCCCAACAACTACATCCTCGCCACCATCCACCGCGACCACAACACCGACGACCCCGTCCGCCTCGGAGCCATCCTCCGTGCGCTGACCGACATAGCCCGGCAGGATAATATCCGCATCGTACTGCCTCTCCATCCCCGCACACGCAAAATTCTCGACACCAACCCCGACCTCCTGTCCCAGCACTCCGACAGCCTCACCATCATCCCTCCTGCCAGTTTCTTCGACATCAGCATGCTCGAACAAAATGCCAAGCTGGTCATGACCGACAGCGGCGGTGTGCAGAAAGAGGCCTTCTTTTTCGAAAAGCCCTGTGTCATACTCCGGCCCGAAACCGAATGGGTCGAGATTGTGGACCACGGCGCCGGCATCATTGCCGATGCCGACTACGACCGCATCGTCAACGCCTATCGGCAATTGATTGACCACCCCGTCCATTTCCCACACCTTTTCGGCGATGCCCACGCCGCCGAAAAAATCCTCCAAACCATACTGGACTACTAAATAAAACGTCCAGAACCTGGAGGTCCCGCCGAACGGAGTGCCCTCGCCATCGTCATCACCCTTGTTCTCCCCAAAGGGTTAATCGTAAGAATATCATCAAAGAACCCACCTAAATATCCCGCACCATGAACCTCCACACCGATGTTCTGCACCGCATAGCCTATGCCACTGACGCCTCCGCCTACCGCGAGATGCCCCTTGCCGTGGCCTATCCGCAAAACGAGGACGACATCAAAGAGCTCATAGCCGAAGCCCGCCGCCGTGGCACACATCTTATCCCCCGCGCCGGAGGCACCAGCATTGCCGGTCAGGTTGTGGGCAACGGCATTGTTGTAGACATCAGCCGCCACCTCAACCGCATCCTTGAGTTCAACGCCGACGAACGGTGGGTCTGGGTCGAGCCGGGCGTGGTGCGCGACGAGCTCAACCTCTTTCTCAAACCCCACGGGCTTTTCTTCAGCCCCGAAACATCCACCAGCAACCGTTGCTGCATCGGTGGCATGGTGGGCAACAACTCGTGTGGCACCCATTCTCTCGTCTATGGAAGCACCCGCCATCATGTTCTCGAAATAAAAGGTCTGCTCAGCGACGGCACCCCCTTCTCCACAGCCAGCCGCACGGGCAGCCCTCTGTTGCAACAAATATATGCCCAACTGGAAGGCTGGGCCGCCGACCCTGCCACACGACAGCTCATCAACGACCATTTCCCCGACCCCTCTCTCCGCCGCCGCAGCTGCGGCTATGCCATCGACGAAGCCCTCTCGCCCAATCTCAACGCCCTCGACAACTCCCCGCTCCAGCCCGAGGGTATTGACCTCTGCAAACTCATTTGCGGCAGTGAGGGTACCCTCTGCTTCATCACCGCCATCAAACTCTCCCTCGACCCTCTGCCCCCGCAGCAAAAAATGGTGCTCTGCGCCCACTGCCATTCCCTTCCTCTCAGCTACCAAGCCAACCTTGTGGCCCTGCGCCACAGCCCCGTGGCCATCGAACTCATGGATGGAAAAATCCTTCAGCTCTGCCGCAACAACCGCACTCAGGACCGCAACCGTTTTTTCATCCAAGGTGAGCCTGCCGCCCTCCTCATTGCCGAATTCAACGGCCCGGACATGGACATCCATGCCGACGCCCTCGAACAAGAACTCCTGCAACAAAATCTCGCCTACCACTGCAGCCGTGTCTACGGCGACGACATAGCACGCGTCTGGGCCCTCCGCAAAGCAGGTCTGGGTGTGCTCACCGGCGAGAAAGGCGACAACAAACCCATTGGCGTGGTGGAGGACACCGCCGTTGCCCCCGAACGGTTGCCCCAATACCTTGATGAATTCGAACAGATGATGCAACGGCTCGGGCTGCAATGCGTCTACTATGGCCACATCAGCACTGGCGAGCTGCACCTGCGACCCATCATCAACATCAAAGAACCCCGTGGCCGTCAGCTATTCCGACAAGTGGCCGAAGAGTCAGCCCTCCTGGTCAGGAAACATCGGGGCAGCCTCAGTGGCGAACATGGCGATGGCCGTCTCCGAGGCGAATTCATCCCCCTCATGTACGGCGACGAAGTCTACCAGCTCATGCGCCAAGTAAAGCAATGCTGGGACCCCGATGGTGTTTTCAACATGAACAAAATCGTCGACGCACCGCCCATGGACCTCTCCCTCCGCTACGACGTCAACCAGTCGTACCGCTGCCACAATGCCGACCTCATGTGCAGCATCGAGCAGTGCAACGGCGCGGGCGACTGCCGCAAAAGCAATGCCATCGGAGGCACCCTCTGCCCCACCTTCAAGCAGTCGCACGACGAACTGCAGTCCACCCGGGGCCGCGCCAACATACTGCGCGAAGTGCTCACCCGCGGCCTGCCCGACAATGCCGACCCCTCTCCACTGCTGAAAGAAGTCCTCTACAGCTGCCTGGCCTGCAAAGGATGCAAAGGCGAATGCCCCTCAAACGTCGACATGACTCGCATCCGGGCCCAAGTGCTGCAAATGCTCTACGACCGCCACGGCACTCCCTTCCGTTCCTGGATGGTGGCCCGAATGGACATGGTCCAACAACTGGGACACCTCGTCTACCCCATCTACAACTATCTGGCCTCAGCCTGCTGGTCGTCGCAAATAATCAAACACATCGTCTCGTTCGCTCCCGAAAGGCGCATCCCCACCCTCTCGCCACGGTCCATGCGCCGCTTGGTCAAAGCCAACATCCCCCAAAACCCTGGCGGACGGAAAGTATATCTTTTTGCCGACGAGTTCACCAACCTGCAAGAAGCCGAGCTGGGACTGACCTTTGCCCGCCTGCTCTCGGCCCTGGGCTACCAAGTGGTCATACCCCGCCATGTGGAAAGCGGCCGTGCCGCCATCTCCAAAGGCTGTCTGCACCTGGCCTCACGGTTTGCCCGTCGCAACGTCGAGCTGCTTCGCAACCTCATCACCGACGACTCACCCCTCATCGGCATCGACCCCAGCTGCATCCTCTCCTTCCGCGACGAGTACCCCGACCTGGTGCCGCCCGCCATGCGCCACCAAGCCGAGCAACTGGCCCAAAACTGCTTGCTCTACGACGAGTTTATCATGCGCGAAGTGGCTCGCGGCAACATTCGCTCCGACCAATTCAGCACCCAGGCGGTCGAAATATGGCTCCACGGCCACTGCCATCAAAAAGCCCTTGTGGGTATAGAAAAAACCGCCGCCATGTTGCGGCTGCTCAAAGGCTGCCATTTGCACGTCATCCCCTCCAGCTGTTGTGGCATGGCCGGCTCTTTCGGCTACGAGAAAGAACACTACCGCACCTCGCTGGCCATAGGCGAGATGGTTCTCTTCCCCGCCGTTCGCAAGGCCATGGCCCACTCTTCCGACCCCGACAAACAGCACATCACCCTCGTGGCCGCACCCGGCACCTCCTGCCGCCAACAAATCCTCGACGGCACAGGCATCCACGCCGTCCACCCCATCGAAATCCTCTATCGCTGGCTACAGCCTCAACCCGCGGCACACTAAACGAAAAGCCCCCGCCAAAAGGCAGGGGCTTTAATCTAAAAACCTAAAACAAATTACTTCTTAGCATATTTCTTGTACTTGCTCATGAACTTATCGACGCGTCCGGCGGTGTCAACCAGTTTCAGCTTGCCAGTAAAGAAAGGATGGGAAGTGTTGGAAATTTCCAACTTGACAACGGGATACTCATTGCCGTCGGTATAGGTGACGGTCTCTTTCGTTGCAGCGCAACTTCTGGTCAAAATCATGTTGTCGTTGGACATGTCCTTAAACACAACCAGTCTGTAATTCTCGGGATGGATACCTTTTTTCATCTTTTTGGGTTCTTTTTGCCGTTTTAAGCAGTGGCTCGTAAACGATTGTTAATATTAATTTTATCTTACTTTTTCTTTTGCTGTGAGGGCACTTTGCAGTACCATTTTGAGTTTGCAAAGATACGAACTTTTTCCGACATAGCAAACTTTTTCTTCAATCCGACGCAAAAAACTTCTACGGCAGCCGGTAGTTCATCCGCCTGTGCTCGGCCATGCGCTCATACTGCGTGCCCGGCCGACCATAGTTCACATACGGATGAATGGCTATGCCCCCGCGGGGCGTGAAAATGCCCGTCACCTCGATATAGCGAGGGTCCATCAGCTTCACCAAGTCTTTCAGTATGATGTTGACACAATCCTCATGGAAATCACCGTGATTGCGGAACGAGAACAAATACAGCTTCAGGCTCTTACTCTCCACCATGCGGCGGTCGGGGATATACATAATCCGGATTTCGGCAAAGTCCGGCTGCCCCGTGATGGGACAGAGAGAGGTGAATTCCGGGCAGAGGAACTCCACCCAGTAGTCATGATCGGGGTGCTGGTTCTCAAAAGCCTCCAGCACTTCGGGTGAATAGTCGGTGCGGTAGGGCACTTTGTGCCCCAGCTGCTGCAAATGATCGGCTTTTCTGTCCATTCTAATGCTTCAATTAAAGATGTTATAGCGGATGCCCCTGTCATACACATCCACGCCCTCCAGGCGTTTCACTACACGTACCACGCGCACAGTAAGGGGCAAAATCAACAATTCATACAACGTCTTCAGCCCAACCTGCCAAAGCACGAAAGTGGGCATCATGGACCACGGCACCAGCCCCGCCAGCGCGATGGGAAAGAAGATGACCGAGTCGCATGCCTCGCCTGCCAGAGTGCTCAGCACCGCCCGCTGCGCGAAACGGCTGCCCTGCGTCCGCACCTTCATCTTCGACATCACCATGGCGTTGACAAACGAGCCCACCAGAAAGGCCAGGAACGACGCCACCGCCACCCTCGGCGCAAGGCCGAAAACCGAGTGGAAGGCATCCACATTCATCCCTTCGCCGGGCAACACATCGACCAGCGCAGCCAGCAGGACAAACAAAAAGTTCATCCCGAAAGCCATCCAAATCAACAGCCGAGCCCTGCGGAAACCCCACACTTCGGCCACCACATCGTTGATGATGTAGCTGATGGGAAACACCAACAGCGCTCCAGTGAAATGGGCCGGACCCACAGAAAATTGTTTTAACGCAAAAAGGTTTGCTGCCACCAGGCAGGTGGTGAAGAGTATTGCCAATAAGCAGAACAACACACTCACCGGTTGAGTCTTATTATTCATTATCTTGTTTTGTTAAAGGGGGTTAGCAAGTACCCCTGGGTTAATAAATCAGCTGCAAAGATACACATTTTTTTCCACATGCAAATAAAATCTGCCCCGCCAGCCCCAACCCTCCTCCATTTCTGCATCTCCTGCTGATTGATTCCCGTTCATTGGGCTGAAAGGGTAAAACGCGAAACATCCAACCGAATAGGCAACAGAGACCGCACCTGCCCAGGGAGGGCTGACAAAATGACACCCGCCAACGGTGGCACAATAATTGAAAGCCTTGGGCATGGCATTTCAGCCTGACTAATGGAAAATAAAAATGACAATACAATATGAACGGTAATTTGAACGTACAGACCGAGAATATCTTCCCGGTGATTAAGAAATTCCTCTATTCGGACCACGAGATTTTTCTGCGCGAACTGGTGTCGAACGCCATCGACGCCACCCAGAAACTGAAAGCCCTCGCTTCGCGCGGCGAGCTGAAGGGCGACACGGGCGACCTGACCGTAGAAGTGGAGGTGGACAGCAAGAAGAAGACCCTCACGGTGAAGGACCGCGGCATCGGCATGACCGCCGACGAGGTGGAGAAATACATCAACCAGATAGCCTTCAGCGGCGCCACCGACTTCCTCGATAAATACAAGGATGTGCAGGAGAACTTGATAGGCCATTTCGGCCTCGGGTTCTACTCGGCCTTCATGGTGGCCGACAAGGTGGAGATTTTCTCCAAGTCTTATAAGGACGAGCCCGCCATTCACTGGAGCTGCGAGGGCAACCCGGAGTTCACCATGGAGGAGGACAAAAAGCACACCGACCGCGGCACCAACATCGTCCTGCACATTGCTGACGACTGCAAGGAGTTCCTCGACGAGCAGCAGGTGCTTCAGCTGTTGCGCAAATACTGCCGCTTCATGCCCATCGCCATCCGCTTTGGCGAGGAGAGCGTTTGGGTGGACAGCGAGACAGAGTTTGACGAGGTGGACGACGGCAACGGCGGCAAGAAGAAACAGCCCAAACGCGTGGAGAAGAAACAGCCTCGCATCATCAACGACACAGAGCCGGCATGGAAGAAAAGCCCTGCCAATCTGACAGACGAGGACTACAAGAAGTTCTATCATGAGCTGTACCCGATGAATTTCGAGGACCCCCTGTTCCAGATTCATCTTAACGTGGACTACCCCTTCAACCTGACGGGTATCCTTTATTTCCCCAAAGTGCGCAAGACCATCGACCCCACCCGCAACAAGATTCANNCTCTACTGCAATCAGGTGTTCGTCACCGACAGCGTGGAGGGTGTGGTGCCCGACTATCTGATGCTCTTGCACGGTGTGCTGGACAGCCCCGACATCCCCCTGAACGTGAGCCGCAGCTACCTGCAAAGCGACTCCAACGTCAAGAAAATCTCCACCCACATCAGCAAGAAGGTGGCAGACAAGCTGGAAGAGATGTTCAAGAACGACCGTAAGGACTTCGAGGACAAGTGGGACGACATAAAGATTTTCGTGGAGTACGGCATGCTGACCGACGAGAAGTTCTGCGACCGCGCCATGAAGTTCGCCCTCCTGAAAAACACCGAAGGGAAGTATTTCAGTCTTGACGACTACCGCGAGAAGATAGCCCCCCTACAGACCGACAAGGACAAGAATGTGTGCTACCTCTATGCCAACGACGCCGAGGAACAGCACGCCTACATAGCCAAGGCCAAGGCCAAAGGCTACGATGTGCTGCTGATGGACAGTGTGCTGACGCCCCACTGGGTGAACCTGCTGGAACAGAAGAAGGACAAGAGCCGTTTTGTGCGCGTCGACGCCGACACGGTTGAGAAACTGATTGCCCACGACGACAAGATTCCCGAAAAGATGAGCAAGGAGGATCAGGAGAAGTTGAAACCCATCATAGAGGCCGAGGTGGACAAGCAGAAATACACCGTGCAGCTTGAGAGCATGGAGAGCGACGACCAGCCCATGGTTATCACCCAGAGCGAATTTATGAGGAGGTACAAAGAGATGGCGGCCACCAGTGGCGGCGGTATGGGCTTCTATGGCGAGCTGCCCGAAAGCTACAACCTTGTGGTGAACGTGAACCACCCCTTGATCGAGAAGGTACTGAATGAGACCGATGCCGACAAGCAGAAACAACTGGTGCACCAGCTCACAGACTTGGCACTTCTGGCCAACGGCCTGCTGAAAGGCGAAGCCCTCACACAGTTTGTCAAACGCAGCACGGAAATGATTTGACCTATATTCGATAGTCCGGGGTCTCACCCCGGCAACCAAAAGCATCGACCCCCTGTCCGGGACCGATGCTTTTTCTTTGCCTCATGCCTCTCCCCTCCTTTCAAAAACCAGACAGGCCTAACACTCCAGCATCGGTCTCCTGTTCCCAAACGCTTGTCACTCCCATTGTCGGGGTAACAATGAGGCAGTCTCCCTACGGGGAGGGAAAAAGGAAACCTCACTTTCAACTCACGCCCAAGGCAGTGGCAATCCATCATCAACGGACGAACCTCCAGCCACGGCCACCATGCCCAACCCCGCCCAAGGCTGTACAGGCTCAGCGGCGGACGCCAAACCCCTCGGCACCCTCAGGCCAAGCCCCCTGAACGAAGACATCTCATTCCATTGGCACTTCATCAAAGCATAAAACGAATCTTTTAAAAAAAAATCGTATCTTTGCACTCTCACTATTCTCCTGCTACAATGGCCATATATCTTATAATCACATTCATAGCACTGACAGTCTACGAGCTGCTCTACTTCGCCCTCGCCAAGCGCCTGCACATTGTCGACCGCCCCAACGAGCGCAGCTCCCACCACCGCGTAGTGCTTCTCGGTGCGGGCATTATTTTTATCCTTGCCCTCTTGCACTATGCCCTCTTCAACCCCGACAACGGCATCCTGCTGCATCTGGCAGCCCGGAACCACCCCGGAGCCGGGTTCATCCCCTTCCTATGCGGCGCACTGCTGTTAGCCGTGGTGAGCTATGCCGACGACCTCCGGCCACTCCCCAGCTGGCTGCGCCTGTTGGCACAGTTCGGGGCCATCGTCCTTGCCTTCCACACTTCCATCTCCACCCTCCATGCCTGGCAGATCATTCTGCTGGTCATCGTCTTTGCCGCCATCCTCAACGTCTACAACTTCATGGACGGCATCAACGGCATGCTGGCGGCCTACTCTTTTGCCGTCGTAGGCGCATTTCTGGCCATCAACCTCTTCATCCACCCCTTTACCGACACCCTGCTGCTGGCCACCATCCTGCTGGCCATTCTCATCTTCGGCTTCTTCAACTTCCGCACCCATGCCCGCTGTTTCTCAGGCGACGTAGGCAGTATCGTAATGGGCCTCACCGTGGTCTACCTCCTCGTGCGCTACGATGCCTCCCTGCCCGACCAGGGGCAAAACGTCAGCTTCCTTTGCTTCATCATCGTCTTTCTGGCCGATGGACTGCTTACCATTGCCAAACGGTTCCTCACTGGCCGCAACATCCTTGAGGCCCACCGCGAGCACCTCTACGAAACCCTCGTCAACGACCTCCACGTACCCCACCTGCTCGTGGCCGCCGCCTATGCGCTCCTACAGGTGGCCATCACAGCGGGCTACCTGGCCGTGGCCGACAAGAATCTCTACACTTTCGTCGTTGCCCTCTGCTTAGTGGTGGCCTATGGCCTGTTTTTCAACTACTGCCGCCGACGCGGTATCATTACCGACAAATAGTTATCCATCCGCACGCTCCAAGCCTGCACAACCCCCTGGCCTCTGGCCTTCATAACATTATGAAAAAAGAAACATTTATCGCCATCCTGACCACATTCCTTGTCACCTCCCTGTTGTGGCTCTTTATCTACCTTGTGGTGCTGCCCGCCGCCAAAAGCCCTGCCCGTCACACCGACGAGGCCGTCGAGCAACCCGCCGCCACCCCCTCGCAATCCGAGGCCGAAGCACCGGCCTACCAAGCCAACGCCAACCGCCGGGTGGACTACACCGAGTCCATCATCGGCCACTGGACCCCGGTCGAGGTGTCGGAGATAGAGCTGGACTTCTCGCAATACGGCACACTCAAAACCCTCTCGCACAAACACGGCCACCCCGTCACCACCCAATACAAGTACCAACTCCTGGGCGACCAGATGGGCTACACCCTGATGGCCGATTTCTACGAAGGCGACTGGCACCGCATTGAAATTGAGACCACTGCCGACGGCAAGACCTACCTCTCCATTTTCGACGACCCCGAGCTGGGAGGCCGCTACAGCAAGCAATAGCCCTCGCCCTATAGCCGCACTTTGGATGCCAGTTCCCCGTTCCTTCTTCGATAAATAATCGAAGAAGGAACGGGGAACTACTAATAATGGAACGACCAATGAGAGGCCAAACGCTGAGGTGCAAAACGACGCAGAGCCTCGCTGACAGCGGTCGGCGCGGGGCTCTGCGGTAGGGTGTGGGGACGGCTGCGGGGTCAGTCGATGATGTCGAATCCGAGGTAGGGACGCAGACATTCGGGCATGACGATGCCGTCGGGCGTCTGGTTGTTTTCCAACAGTGCGGCCACGATGCGGGGCAGGGCCAGGGCACTGCCGTTGAGGGTGTGGGCCAGTTTGGTCTTGCCGTCGCTGTCCTTGAAGCGCAGTTTCATGCGGTTGGCCTGGAAGGTCTCGAAATTGGACACGGACGACACTTCGAGCCATTTTTGCTGGGCGGCGCTCCACACTTCGAAGTCGAAGGTCATGGCGGAGGTGAAGCTGATGTCGCCGCCGCACAGTTTGAGGATGTGGTAGGGCAGCCCCAGCTTGTCGAGCAGTCCGCCCACATGGTGTTTCATCACTTCGAGGGTGTCGTAGCTGCGGTCGGGGTGCTCGATGACCACGATTTCCACTTTGCTGAACTCGTGCAGACGGTTCAGACCGCGCACGTCCTTGCCATAGCTGCCGGCCTCGCGGCGGAAACACTCGCTGTAGCCTACGTGGCGGATGGGGAACTGGTCGGGGTTGACAATCACGTTGCGGTAGAGGTTGGTGATGGGCACCTCGGCGGTGGGAATCATGTAGAAGCCGTCGAGGGGTATGGCATACATTTGTCCCTCTTTGTCGGGCAGCTGGCCAGTGCCGAGGCCGGAGGCTTCGTTGACCATGAGGGGGGGCATGATTTCCTCATAGCCGGCGGCGATGGCCTCGTTGAGGAAGAAGTTGATGAGGGCGCGTTGCAGACGGGCTCCCTTGCCTTTGTAGACGGGGAATCCGGCTCCGGTTATCTTGTTGCCCAGCTCAAAGTCCACCAGGTTGTATTTGGCGCAGAGCTCCCAGTGGGGCAGGGCCCCGTCGGGCAGGGTGGGCTTGGTGCCGAATTCGGCCACCACCACGTTGTCGGCCTCGTTCTTGCCGCGGGGCACGGTGATGTGCGGGGCGTTGGGCAGGGAGATGAGCTTGGCGTTGAGGTCGGCGTCGACGGCGGATTGCTGTTCGTCGAGGGCTTTCTCCTGTGCCTTGAGGTCGGCGGTGAGAGCTTTCTTGGCTTCGGCTTCGTCGCGTTTGCCTTGTTTGAAAAGCATGCCTATCTCCTTGGCGATGGCGTTCTGCTCGGCCTTGACGGCGTCGGCTTTTTGCTGGAGGGCGCGACGCTCGGCGTCGAGACGGATGATTTCGGCTATGCGTTCTTCGACGTTTTCGACATTCTTGATTTTGAGGCGTTCGATTATTTCCTCTGTATGTTCCTTGATATATTGCAGTTGCAGCATTGTATGTTTGTTTTGTTCAAACGGCAAAGATACACATTTTTTTTTATTTGTGCAGATGTTGGTGGGCGACAATGGGGTGAAACTCTGTGCAACCCCGTGGCGAATGGAACAGCCTCAACCGTGTGTGGTACTCCCTTCGGAGGTTGCACCTGGCCCCCTGGAATGGGAATTGTGGTTCGGGTGTGATAACTTTTGATGTTACACCCGGATTGGTCTATTGGGCAACGGAGTGTGCCGAAAGGATGGATGCGGCGCTCATTTCCCGATGCAGAAACGGGAAAAGATGGTTCCCAGCACTTCGTCGGAGGTGACTTGGCCGGTGATGGTGCCGAGGTGGTGAAGGGCGTCGCGAAGGTCTATGGCCACGAGGTCGGCAGGAAGATTGTCGACAAGGCCTTGCTCTACGTGGTCGAGGGCTTGTTGCACATGGCTGAGGGCCTCGCGGTGGCGCAGGTTGGTGAGCATCACGCCTTCGGTGTGGTCCATACGCTGGCGGACTGCCTGTATGATGCTCTGCTTCAACTGGTCGAGCCCCTGTCCGGTGCGGGCGGAGATGGCGTGGCCAGGAGGATAGGGCGGTGGGACAAGATCGGCTTTGTTGTGGACGAAGAACATGATTTTCTCCTTTTGCGATATGCCATCGAGCATCTGGCTGACCTCGTCAAGGAAGGTGCCGGAGTAGGGTTCGGTTGCGTCGCGGACAAAAAGTATGACGGTCGCGTTGCGGACGGATTGTATGGCGCGGTCGCGGCCGATGGCTTCGATGGGGTCGTCGGTCTGGCGCAGACCGGCGGTGTCGATGAAACGGAAGGTGAGGCCTTCGAGGGTGAGGGTCTCCTCGATGGTGTCGCGAGTGGTGCCGGGTATGGGGCTCACGATGGCACGGTCGTCAGCCAAGAGGGCATTGAGCAGGGAGGATTTGCCCACGTTGGGTTTGCCCACTATGGCCACAGGGATGCCGCGCTTGATGGCGTTGCCGAGCGAGAAGGAGTCGATCAGTTGCGACACATTGCGCTGGAGCTCGGCCACGAGGGAGCTCAGCTGGTGGCGGTCGGCAAATTCGACATCCTCATCGCTGAAGTCCAGTTCCAGTTCGAGGAGGGCGGTGAGGTCGACCAGTTGTTGCCTCAGCTGGGCAAGGAGGCTGGCATATCCGCCCCGCAGTTGGCTGATGGCCAAGCGGTGGGCAGAGGCGTTGGTGGAGTCGATGAGGTCGGCCACGGCCTCGGCCTGACTGAGGTTGAGACGGCCACTGAGGAAGGCCTGGCGAGTGAACTCGCCGGGTTCGGCCATGGAAGCCCCACTGTCGAGGAGGGCTTGGAGCAGTGTCTGCTGGATATAGAGCGAGCCGTGGCAGGAGAACTCGACGGTGTCGAGACCGGTGTAGGAATGGGGAGCCGGGAAGAGGGTGACGACGACTTCGTCGAGGAGGGAATCGCCGATGCGGAAGGGGGACAGGCGATGGGAGCGGCTGTCGGACGGAAGGGCTACGTGGCACGCGGCTATGCGGAAGGCGTCGGGGCCGGAGAGCCGGACGACCGCTATGCCTCCGACGCCTGAAGGGGTGGAGATGGCAGCAATGGTGCGGTGGGGGGAGTAGGTGGACATGTGGGGACGTAGCTATTTGGAGTTGTTGGCGAAGGGGTCGCGGATGTAGTCGGAGCCAAAAAGGGATGTCATCTCGTCCTCGGTCAGTCCGAGGTCGTTTTTCATCTTGTACATGTTGGGGTAGGCCAGGAAGAGGAGGAGGATGAGCAGGATGGTGATCATGAGGAGCGAGGTGTCCGACATGAGGAGGATGAGGACACACTCGATGATGACGATGGAGAGGGAGCCTCGGTAGAGATTGGTGATGTAGGTGGTGTAGCCGGTGAGTTTCTGGTTGAGGTCGGAGAGCTGGCGCAGACGAGGAGTGGTTTTTCGTATGGTCATAAGTGCCATGACTACGGCCAAGACAGCCAGGATGGCGCCGGCAATGAGCATCCAGCGCGACACCTGTGGGCTTTGATAGGTGATGTGCCAGGGGCTGAAATGGAAAATGACTACGAGCAGCACGGCGGCGATGGAGCCATAAAGGCCCCAGTTGGCTGTGCGGCGGATTTTGCGGATGAGGTTTTGCATGGTATTTGTGTATGTGTTAATTCGTAAATATGTTTATTGAGAGTGGTGGACAGTGGGCTGGAGGTACGATTAGTGTGGCAGCTTGTCTTTGAGGAACTGGGCGGTGTAGGAGTCGGGGCATTGGGCCAGATTTTCCGGAGTTCCGGCAAAGACTACACGGCCACCGTCGCGACCCCCGTCGGGTCCCATGTCGATGACCCAGTCGGCCACCTTGATGATGTCGGGGTGGTGTTCGATGACGACGATGCTGTGGCCGCGCTCGATGAGACTGTTGAAGGCAGAGATAAGTTTCTGGATATCGTGGAAATGGAGGCCGGTGGAAGGTTCGTCGAAGATAAAGAGCTTGGGCGAGGTGGCTTCGCCACGGATGAGATAGGATGCCAGTTTGACTCGCTGGGCTTCACCACCGCTGAGTGAGCTGGAGGACTGCCCCAACTTGAGATAGCCGAGGCCCACGTCCTGGAGGGGTTTGAGCCGGGCAAGGATGGAGGGGTGCTGGCTGAAGAACTCGATGGCCTGGTCGACAGTCATGTCGAGCACCTGCGAGATGTTGGTGCCGTTGTAAAGCACTTCGAGGGTTTCCTCTTTGAAACGGGTGCCATGGCACTCCTCGCACACCAGATGGAGGTCGGCCATGAACTGCATGCCCACAGTGACGTAGCCTTCGCCTTCACACACTTCGCAGCGGCCCCCCTCGGTGTTGAAGGAGAAATAGCCGGGCTTGTAGCCACGGGCTTTAGCCAGCGGCTGCTGGGCATAAAGCTGACGGATTTCGTCGTAGGCTTTCATGTAGGTGGCGGGGTTGCTGCGGGTGGAGCGGCCTATGGGGTTTTGGTCCACCAACTCGACACCCGAGATGCGGTTCAGGTCGCCGCTGATGCCTGCACACTTGCCTATATAGTCGGTGGCTCCGTCGAAACGTTTTTGCAGCACATCATAAAGAACCTGTTTGACAAGGGAGGTCTTGCCCGAGCCGCTGACACCAGTGACGACGGTGAGGACACCCAGCGGGAAGTCGACATCGACAAGGTTGAGGTTGTTGCAGTAGGCTCCATGGACACTGATACGGTCGCGCCATGGGCGTCGGGAGGAGGGCACAGGGATGGTCAGCTTGCCCAGCAGATATTGGGCAGTGAGCGACTGGGCCGGAGGGTTGTCGACCATCTGCTGGGGAGTGCCGGCAAAGACCACTTCTCCGCCAAGCCGACCGGCACCAGGCCCGATGTCAATAATGTAGTCGGCGGCACGCATGATGTCCTCGTCGTGTTCCACCACGATGACCGTGTTGCCAAGATCACGCAGCTGCTTGAGCACACGGATGAGGCGGTCGGTGTCGCGGCTGTGGAGGCCGATGGAGGGCTCGTCGAGGATGTACATGCTGCCCACCAGCGAACTGCCTAACGAGGTGGCAAGATTGATACGCTGCGATTCGCCGCCGCTCAGGCTGTTGGAGAGACGGCCCAGCGTGAGGTAGCCCAAGCCCACATCGAGAAGATAAGCCACCCGGCTTTTCAACTCCTTAATCAGACGGGCAACCACCTTTTGCTCGTGCTCGGAAAGGACTTGGCTGTCGGGACCGCTGGAAGGCTGGTTGATGCTGTCTATCCATTGGGCAAAGTCGGACACTGGCATGTCGAGCAGCTCAGTGATGGAGCGGCCGCAGACCTTCACGTATGAGGCATCCTTGCGCAGACGGGTGCCGTTGCAGTCGGGGCAAGTGGTCTTGCCCCTATAGCGGGACAGCATGACGCGGTACTGTATCTTGAAACTCTGGCTTTCAAGCCACTTGAAGAACCCGTCGATACCCTCCCACGAGCCTTTGCCATGCCACAGCACCGCACGCTGGGCGGCGGTGAGCTGGCAGTAGGGGGTGTGGATGGGGAAGTTGAGCGCTGGCGACAGACGGATAAGATGGCTCTTCCATTCGCTCATCTTCTCTCCCCGCCAACACATGACGGCATCGTCGTAGACCGAAAGGCTCTTGTTTGGCACTACGAGGTCCTCGCTAATCCCCATAACATTGCCATAGCCGCCACATGTGGGGCAGGCACCGTAGGGGTTGTTGAAACTGAAAAAGTTGGGGTTCGGTTTCTCGAACGTGATGCCGTCGGCCTCAAAACGATTGCTGAACTGGGCAGTATGGGGGTTGGCGCCTTGGGGCTCTTCGGAATGGACGAGACAGCTGCCGCGGCCCTCGAAAAAAGCTGTCTGGACCGACTCAGAAATGCGGGCCAGCTGGTCGTCGTCGCCATGACGCACCTGTATACGGTCCACCAGCAACGTGACATCCTCCTCGTCATCGGCACCGGAGGCCAGAAAATCCTCAATGCGCACAATAGTGCCCTTCACTGCGATGCGCACAAAACCCTCCTGATGGAGCATCTCTAACTGGGGACGCAGGGCGTGGTCCTCGTCCCTAAGCAGGGGGGCATAGAGCGTGATGCGGGTGCCGTCGGCAAAGCTGTAGACATAGTCCACCACATCGCTCACCGAGTGGCGCTTCACCTCCACCCCCGAGACCGGGGAAAAGGTTCGCCCGATGCGGGCAAACATCAGCTTCAAGTATTCATAAAGCTCGGTCGAAGTGCCCACCGTCGAACGGGGATTGTTCGTGTTCACCTTCTGCTCGATAGCCACAGCGGGCGAGATATTCTCAATCAAGTCTACCTCCGGCTTCGACATACGGCCCAAAAACTGGCGGGCATAGCTCGAAAGGCTCTCCACATAGCGCCGCTGGCCTTCGGCATAAAGCGTGTCGAAAGCTAAGCTCGACTTGCCCGAGCCGCTCAAGCCGGTGACCACCACCAGCTTCCCCTGCGGTATGTCGACAGATACGTTTTTAAGGTTGTTGACCCTCGCGCCATGAATCTTTATCATCGTAGTTCAGTATTAAGCATTACAATAAAAGCCGCTCCGCCCCCACCCCGTCAGCAAACGTAAAGCCCATAGCCATAAGGCTTTTGCCTACATATCCCCCACACTGCGACACCTGCAAAGATACATAAAAAAGCGCAATTATCACCCAAACCGACGCATATTTCCAAACCAGCCGCCCCTCTCAGCACCGATAGTCGCGCCCCCTCGAGGCTGCCCCCAAGCCTCCACACAGCACGCCACCCGCCGCCCGCACCCAACCCCACAAAACCCAATAATCACACCCCCGCACAATAAAACCCCGTCCACCACGTTACGCACCAAAAAGAAACGACCCATGAAACGCAATATCATCATCACCGGAGGTGCAGGCTTCATCGGCAGTCACGTCGTGCGCCTGTTCGTAAACAAATACCCCCAATACAACATCATCAACCTCGACAAACTGACCTACGCCGGCAACCTTGCCAACCTCAAAGACGTGGAAAGCAAGCCCAACTACCAGTTTGTCAAAATGGACATCTGCGACTTTGACGGCGTGCTGCAACTCATGCAGAGCCAGCAAGTGGACGGCATCATCCATCTGGCCGCCGAAAGCCATGTGGACCGCAGCATCAAAGACCCCTTCACCTTTGCCCGCACCAACGTCATGGGCACCCTCTCGCTCCTCCAGGCCGCCAAACTCTACTGGGAGTCCCTGCCCGAGAAATGGGAAGGCAAACTCTTCTACCACATCAGCACCGACGAAGTGTACGGAGCCCTCGAGCTCACCCACCCCGACGGCATCGAGCCCCCCTTCAGCACCCAGGCCTCCAGCGGACGCCACCACCTGGCCTACGGCGACACCTTCTTCACCGAAGAGCTGAAATACCAGCCCCACAGCCCCTACAGCGCTGCCAAAGCCTCCAGCGACCACTTCGTGCGCGCCTTCCACGACACCTACGGCATGCCCACCATCGTCACAAACTGTAGCAACAACTACGGCCCATACCAATTCCCCGAAAAGCTCATACCCCTCTTCATCAACAACATCCGCCACCGCCGACCCCTCCCCGTCTACGGCCAAGGGCTGAACGTGCGCGACTGGCTCTACGTCGAAGACCACGCACGCGCCATCGACACCATATTCCACAATGGCCGTGTGGCCGAGACCTACAACATCGGCGGGTTCAACGAATGGAAAAACATCGACATCATCCACCTCCTCATCCGCACCACCGACCGCATGCTGGGCCGTCCCGAGGGTGCCGACGACGACCTGATAACATTCGTCACCGACCGCGCCGGCCACGACATGCGCTACGCCATCGACAGCCGCAAACTACAGCGCGAACTGGGCTGGGAACCCTCCCTCCAGTTCGAAGAAGGAATCGAACGCACCGTGCGCTGGTATCTGGACAACCAACAATGGATGGACAACGTGACCAGCGGCGACTACCTGAAATACTACGACGACATGTACTCCAACCGATAGCGCCGCCGCCATGCAGCCACACCGCAACGTGATATTCGACTTCGGCAACGTGCTGGTGCGATGGGAACCCCAACGCCTCTACCTGCCCTATTTCGGCGGCGACGAAGCGCGATACTGGTACTTCTGGCGCCACGTGTGCAGCCCCGAGCTGCGCAACCGCATCGACGCCGGACAAGACCAGCAACAATGCATCGACAGCCAGAAAAAAACCTTCCCCGACTACGCTGAGCCTTTGGACATGTTCATCACCCATTGGCCGGAGACCCTCCCGGGCGAAATGCCCGGCATGAGAGAGCTCCTGCTCCGGCTCAAAGCCGACCCCCGCTTCAGCATCTTCGGTCTGACGAACTGGTCAATGGAAACATTCCCCTTAGCCCGCGAGAAATTCGAAATACTGCAGATGATAGACAACTACGTGGTTTCGGGCGATGTGGGGCTGGTGAAACCCGACCCCGCTATCTTCCACCTTGTCCTCGACCGGTTCGGCCTTCGCCCGGAGCAGACCACCTTCATCGACGACAACCCTGACAACGTCAGCGCGGCCATCAGCCTCGGCATGACAGGAATTGTGTTCACCGACGCCGAATCCCTGCAAAACCAGCTGAACCAAGCATAGCCATCCCACCCGCCGACACCTGTCATACCACTATAAATATAAAAAGAGGGCTTTCCGATGCGGAAAGCCCTCTTTTTTGTCCTGTATGATAGTGGCTAACCACTCCTCATATCAAATATTTTTATGCTGAATAAAAAAAAAGTTGTATTTTTGCAATTTGGTACTAACGGAAGACCTGACGATACACCGCTCATCGTTGCGGAACCTGCGTAGTGCAGCCAAACCCGCAACATGACCTCCGCTTCAGCCCTCGACCGTTTGCCTTTTGTTTCTTATGAAGAATAAACAAAGAATATACAAGGAATATAAATACTGACTACTATGAAGAAAAATAGAAAAATATCAGTGAGGAACATCGTTTCCAACCTTATACTACGATACCGCCACATGCCCGCCTCGCGCTGGACAATATTGATTATCGACCTCTTCACATTGGTAGTCGCCTTTGCCGTCACCGACCTGTTCAGGTTGCGGAGCGCTGCCTTTATCGATTGGCCATCGCTCGTAGTCAAGCTCTGCGCCTTCGGACTTATTGCCACTGTTTGCTATATTCTGGTGGGCACCCACCGCAGCATTATCCGCCACTCGGGCATGTACGACATCTACAAAGTGGTCGTATCCAACTTTGCGGCCGTCGTCGTGCTGATTCTTTTCAACCTGATAAACAACAACCACCCCATCGTGGCCAACCGCTATACGCCAGCATATAGCGAGATACTCATGACCTTTGCCCTGCAGGTGGCGTTCATGATCAGCGTACGGCTTATCCTACAGAACATTTACAACGACTATATCCGCCGCCACCGGCCCACTTTGAACATCGCCATCTATGGCGCAGGAAGCGCAGGAACCATTGCCTACAACGCACTTACACAGGATCCCAACCACAACTACCGCATTGTTGCCTACATCGACGATGCCCGGCAGAAGAAAGATGCAGCCCTGAACGGAGTCCACATCATGCCACGCAATGCGGTGCTCAATCCCGACTTCATCAAGAAGAACAAGATTTCCATCCTTCTCATTGCCATCCCATCCATCAAGATATCCTATAAGCAAGAAATCACCAATCAGGCGCTGGACCTCGGCCTTCAGGTCAAGTCGGTGCCTCATATCAGCAAGTGGATAAACGACTCGTTCACCGCCAATCAGATTCAGGACATCAAGATTGAGGACCTCCTTGAGCGCGAAAGCATAAAACTGGACAACGTCAATATCGTCCGCCAGGTGTATGACAAGGTGGTCATGGTGACGGGTGCCGCAGGGTCGATCGGTAGCGAGATATGCCGCCAACTCACCCAATACCATCCATCGAAAATCATCATGGTGGACCAAGCCGAATCACCCATGTACGACCTTCAGTTTGAGCTTCGCAACACGGCTCCATACAACAAAGCCATCGACAGCATGGTTTTCGTGATTGCCAACATCAAGGACAAGCCCCGCATGGAACAGGTGTTCCGACAGCACAAGCCCCAAATCATCTATCACGCGGCAGCTTACAAGCACGTCCCCTTCATGGAGGAGAATCCCTATGAGGCACTGCTCGTCAATGTCTTTGGCACCAAGAACATAGCTGACCTCGCCATGCAATATCATTCGGAGAAATTTGTGATGATCTCCACCGACAAGGCCGTGAACCCGACCAACGTGATGGGTGCCACCAAACGCATGGCTGAGATTTACATCCAGAGCCGTTCGTCGGCCGATACGCATTTCGTCACCACTCGATTCGGGAATGTCCTCGGCTCCAACGGCAGTGTGATACCTCTATTTAAGAAACAGCTGGCCGCTGGCGGTCCCCTCACCGTCACCCACCGCGACATTGTCCGCTACTTCATGACTATTCCCGAAGCCTGCAACCTGGTGCTCGAAGCCGGAGCCATGGGCGGCGGTGGAGACATCTTTGTTTTCGACATGGGCGCTCCCGTGAAGATTTACGACCTTGCCAGCAAGATGATTCAGCTCTCCGGCCTGAAAAATATTGAAATCAAGGAAATCGGCCTCCGTCCTGGCGAGAAGCTGTATGAAGAGCTCCTTGCCACCAAGGAGAACACCCTCCCCACCTACCACCCAAAGATTCTGCGGGCGCAGGTGCGCAAATACGCCACTGCCGACATCGACGCCCTCTACCAGCAGCTGCATGAGCTCATGCCCACATTCGACGAGATGAAACTGGTGGCCAAGATGAAACAAATCGTGCCTGAGTTTATCAGCCAGAACAGTATCTTTGCCCAACTCGACAACACGAAAAAACAATAAACCTCCACACGGGCATCAAGGCCAAGGCTTTTTATTGATTATTAACAGACCAGGCACAATAAAAAAACTGAATCGCAGTTACTGACAACACAAAAACAGCCCTCGGAGCAATATTTGGCATCCGGCTGATACTAAAAGACAAAACAAACAAAAAACTCAATAACATGAAAAAACTGTTTTTAGCATGCCTCATCGGCATCATGTCGATTGGCGCAGCAAATGCACAAGAACAAAAGAGCGAAGCCAACGAGGCCACCCATGGTCCCAAGATTGTCTTCGCTGAACGTGAACACAACTATGGTACCATCCAAAAGGGTGGCGACGGCAATTGTGTTTTCACCTTCACCAACACCGGCGACGAACCTCTGATTCTCAGCAGTGTGCGTGCCAGCTGTGGCTGCACCACCCCCAAATGGACCCAGAAGCCTGTCATGCCCGGCAAAACCGGTGAAATCGGTGTTCGCTACAACACCAACAACACTGGCGGATTCACCAAGACTGTCACCATCACCTCCAACGCTGTCAACGAAGCCCGCGTAGTGGTCAAGATCAAAGGCAACGTTGTTCAGGAAAAGAATTAAACATTTTGTGCTGCAGCGATAATGTGTTAATGTGTCAGAGCCTTAGCGTCAGCTACTCTCACATTAACACATTATCGTTCTAACATAATACCAAATAGTCACATTAACACATTCCAAAAGCCATGCCCTCCATCTCAAAAAAAGGACTTGAACTGCCACAGTCCGCAATCCGTAAGCTGGTGCCTTTTGCCGATGCCACCAAAGCCCACGGCATCCACGTCTATCACCTCAACATCGGACAGCCCGACATCGAAACCCCTCAGGGGGCTCTCAAAGCCTTGGCCGAAACCAAAATCAAGGTGCTCGAATACAGCCCCAGCGCCGGCATTCTGAGCTATCGTCAAAAGCTTTGCGAATATTACAAACGCAACGGCATTGACATCACCCCCGAGCGCATCCTCGTCACCACTGGCGGCAGCGAGGCTCTCCAGATGGCCTTCACCGTCTGCCTCAACCCCGGCGACGAAATCATCATCCCCGAACCCTACTACACCAACTACAACACCTTCGCCAAGCTCTGCGACGCCAAGATTGTCACCATCCCCAGCGACATCCACAGCGGATTTGCCCTCCCTCATGTCGAAGAGTTTGAAAAAGCCATCACCCCGCGCACCCGGGCCATCATGATATGCAACCCCAACAACCCCACAGGTTATCTCTACTCGCGCGAGGACCTCTATGCCGTTGGTGCATTGGTCAAGAAATATGACCTCTTCCTCTTTGCCGACGAGGTGTACCGCGAATTCTGCTACGATGGAGCAGAACACTTCAGCGTGCTCAACCTCCCCGGATGCGAGAACAACGTTGTCCTTTTCGACTCCGTATCCAAACGCTACAGCGCTTGCGGTGCCCGCGTGGGTTGCCTCATCACCCGCAACAGCGAAGTCTTCTCATACCTCATGCGCCTGGCTCAGGCCCGTTTGTCGCCTCCCAGTTTCGGCCAGATTTTCGCCGAGGCCGCCATCGACACCCCACAAGAATACTTCGATGCCGTCGAAGCTGAATATGTGGCCCGCCGCAATGTTGTGGTTGAGGGCATTAATTCCATCCCCGGATGCTTCTGCCCCATGCCCAAAGGTGCATTCTACACCGTCTGTGAGCTCCCCATCGACGACAGCGACCACTTCTGCCAATGGTTGCTCACCGACTTCCAGTACAACGGTGCCACCGTCATGCTTGCTCCTGCCACCGGTTTCTATGCCAACCCGGAGAACGGACGCCACCAAGTGCGCATCACCTACTGTCTCTGCATCGAAGACCTCAAGGCAGCTATCAAGTGCCTCTCCGAGGCTCTCAAAGTCTACCCCGGACGCACCCGATAGCCCCTTTCGACATCTATACGCTAAAAGCCTATGGTCTAAAAGCCATGGGCTTTTTTTATGGGTCCAATCAATCCTGTACTTCCCGCTATTAATCTCATGCACAACTCTCCCTGAATAAAAAAAATAGTTAAAACACCCCTAACTTTTTCACCAATTCATTTAAAAGAAGTATCTTTGCAACCCAAATCATATCAGATGGAATAAAATCAAAAAACACAATAATATGCAAAAGAAATCATTACTCTTGCTGGTCATCCTATTCATGACCATTGTAGTCTCACAGGCTCAAACAACCCTCAGCCTGCCCTACATCCACGACTTTGAGGGTGACGCCACAGGTACTTCAGCCCAGCTGCCAGAGGGCTGGACACGCATCAACGACGCCACCGGCACCTACAACTACTACCCTTATGTCAACTCTGGCACCTCGTCTGCCCACAGTGGCTCCAAGTATCTCTACTTCTACCTTTCTACCACCTCCTCATACGCCAACAACGAATACATGGTGCTGCCCGCTGTTGCGTCCACACACTCTATGGCCAACATACGCATGTCGTTTTGGGCCAAACGCAGCACTAACGATGCCCGTCTCTACATCGGCGTCATCAACGACGATGCCCAGGCGTCGTCTTTCCAAGTAGTCGACTCCATCGACCTCACCCAAACCTATCAGCAATACACGGTCAGTTTTGCCAACTACACTGGTACCAACCGTCGCTTGGCATGGAAGATGAGTCGTTCCTCCTCCACAGCCTACTGTTACCTCGACGATGTCTACATTGTTGAAGAAGGCTCTTGCCCTGACCCCTCCAATCCCCACGGCCAACCCATTGACGAGACTTCCGTACTCGTGTCCTGGACCGACTCGGTCTCCTCAGCATGGCGCATCTATTATGGCACACCCACCATTGCCGATACGCTCGACAGCATCGACGTCTACACCAATCCCGCCACCATTACGGGCCTGACCCCCGGCACAGAGTATCAGTGCTACGTCGCTTCGCAGTGTGCCGACCTCACCTTCAGCAACCCATCGTGGTACACCACTTTCAAAACTCCCTGTTATGCTATCCCCACCGACAGCCTGCCCTACACTTATGGCTTCGAGGATGCCACAGGGTCCGGCTCTACGGGTGTGATTTCGCCTTGCTGGAACCGCTACGAGTTCACACCTTCTTCGCACTATCCCTATCCCTCCTCCTCCCAGCACCACTCCGGCTCCTACGCTCTCTATTTCTACAACTCTGCCAATTCAGCCAACTTTTCATGGGCCACTCTTCCGCGTTTTGAGGACGCCATCTCCCAGCTCCAGCTCTCTTTCTGGGCCTATAAGACCTCTGCCAACTATGGTAACCTCACCATCGGTGTCATGACCGACCCGAGCGACCTCACCACCTTCGACACGCTCACCTCCATCCAGGTCAACGCCACCAGCACATGGGAATACTTCGAGGTACCGCTTTATAACTACACCGGTTCTGGCCGCTACCTCGCTTTCATCTCTACTGCCTCCACAGCCAGCTACACCTACCTCGACGACATCACCGTCGACCTGGCTCCTGCCTGCCCGCGTCCCGAGCGCTTAGCGGCTGAGAACGTCGATGCCCACTCGTTCACCTTCACCTGGCACAGCGAGGCTTTTGCTTACGAGTATCAGGTTGAATACGGGCGCCAGGGTTTTGAGCAAGGCACTGGCACCATGGTCACCGCCTACGACACTTCCCTCTTCGTCGACAATCTGGTAATGGGCTATGGCTACGACTTTTATGTGCGGGCCATTTGTGGTTCCGACACTTCCACTTGGAATAGCGAGACCCTGTTCACGGGCTGCGCTCCCATCACGATGGACGACCTGCCCTACGTGGAGGATTTCGAGGCTTACGGCAACGGTTCCTCCTATCCGATAAGCCCGTGCTGGACTAAGTATTCCAGCTCCGCGACGGCATATCCCTACCCCAGCGCCACAGCAGCCATCAACGGTTCGCGGGGTCTTTATTGCTATGGCTACCGCACCTCCTCGGTCAACAACTACTGCTATGCCGTGCTGCCTCCCGTCTCCACCGACATCCCTGTCTCTTCACTGATGCTTCAGTTCTCAGCCAAACGCTATTCTTCCACTTCCACTACTTATCATTCCATGGTTGTGGTGGGCGTAGCAAGCAGCCCAGACAGCATCGGCTCGTTGGTCGCCATCGACACAATTGACCTCACCGCTCAGGCAGCCAGTTCCGTGCATAGTATCGAAGTGTCCTTCAATACCTATACCGACACGGGTCGCTATATCGTCCTCTATTGCCCCTCACCCAGCTCTACCTCCCACTACAACTACATCTATCTCGACGACATCACCCTGATGCGCATCCCCACCTGCTATCGTCCCACTGATGTGGCTGTCACTGCCCTCGCTCCCGACTCGATAGCCCTCGCCTGGACTCCCGACGGCCGCAGCTCGCACCCCGCGGGTGGATTCATCGTGGAATACACTGCTTCCGGCTCCGACGACGATACCCCCACCACCATCACCACCTTCGACTCCACGCTTACCATCACTGGTCTCACTTCCTCCACGCTCTACAATATCTCTGTATATGCTGACTGCGGTGGCGACGACATCTCCGACCCCCGCACCATAGCCGTCTCCACCTCTTGCGATTATATCCCCATCGACAGCCTCCCCTATCTCGAAGACTTCGACTCCTACCCAGCCTCCACCACTGTTGCCGCCGGCCAAACCATCAACCCCTGCTGGACCAAAGGCACCAACTACACCACCGACTACCCATACGTCTACACCACCCAGCACAACTCCGAACCCAACAGCATGTACTTCTATGCCACAACCAACTACTACTCCTATCTTGCACTCCCCGCCTTTGAGGCCGACATCAACCAGCTCGAACTCTCCTTCGATCTCTTCAAAACCAGTGCCAACTACGGCCGCATGAGAATAGGCGCCATGACCAACCCCAACGACATCTCCACTTTCACCACCCTGGCCTACGTGCAGCCCTCGGCCACCTCCACATGGGAGCGTTTCCAACTCTCTTTCCCCGACTATGAAGGTGCAGCCCGCTATCTCGCTTTCATGTTGCCCGACAGCATCACAGCATACGCACAACTCGACAACATTTCCGTCTCCCTCCGCTCCTCATGTCCCACTCCGCAAAACATAACAGTGGCACAAATCGCTGCCGACAGTGTCACCCTCACCTGGAGCGCCGACACCCTGGCCTCCGACTGGACCCTCTATTACGGCCAGCCCGGTTTCAGCATCGACACCGCTCTCTTCATCACCACCACCGACACCTTCGCCACCATCACCGGCCTTCTGCCCAATACTTCTTACGAATGCATCGTGGTTGCCTCCTGCGATGGCGACCTCTCCAACCCCGCTTTCCCCCTTGCCTTCCGCACCTCCTGCCTGCCCATCCCGGCCGACAGTCTCCCCTATTTCGAGAATTTCGACAGCTATCCTGCCACCACTGCTGTTACTGCCGGTCAGGAATTAGACCCCTGCTGGATTAAAGGCACCAACTATTCTTCCGACTATCCCTACCTCTACTCCTCCTACAGCGTTTCCTCGCCCAACTCACTCCGCTTCTACAGCAGCACCACCTACTACTCCTATGCTGCCCTTCCCCTTTTCGAAACCGATATCCACCAACTGCAAGTCAACTTCGACATAGTCCGCTACAGCACCTCTTACACCAGCAAACTCACCGTTGGCGTAATGACCAACCCCTACGACCTCTCCACCTTCACCCCCATTGCCACCTGCTACCCCGGCAACCTTTCCGCTGGCGACTCTGCATCATTCGAAGTCTTGTTCGACTCCTACCAAGGCACATCAGGCTACATCGCCTTCTTGGCTCCCAACGACTCCAGCAACTATTCCAATCTCGACAATGTCCGCGTCTCGCTCATCCCCGACTGCCGCCGCAGCGATGGTCTCCGCGCCTCCAACATCACCCACAACTCCGCCGACCTCACCTGGCACAACAGTAGCCTCTCGCCCTCAAGTTTCATCATAGCCTACGGCACCTCGCCCGACTTCAACCCCGCCACTGCCACCCAGACCGTCACCGTCTACGACACCGCCGCCACCCTCACCGGCCTCACCGACTACACCACCTACTACTGGGCTGTCCGTGCCCTCTGCTCCTCCGACACTGGCGCATGGTCCAGCGTCGCCTCCTTCACCACACTCCTCGACTGCGGCCCCAACTTCGTCAACATCATCGACACCATAGGCCACGGCACCTCTACCTCCTCCATCTACACCATGTATCCTTCCACCTCCTATCCCACCGCCTACTCACGCAACATCTTCACCGTCGAAGAACTTGCCGCAATGGGCATCTACTCCAACAACCGTATCAACAGCATCTCCCTCCACTGCGGCTCCACCGGCGGCACAATCAACGATGTGAGAATCTACGCCGCCGAAACCGACTTGGAAGGTTTCAGCTCCACAGCCGCCAACGACACGCTCAGCCGCACCGACATGACGCTCCTCTATTCCGGCAACGTGGTGTGCACTCCGGGCCAGTGGATTGAAATCCCCTTCGACACCGTCTTCCAATTCTCCGGCACACGCAACCTCATGCTCCTTCTTGCCCGCCAAAGCACCTCCTCAGCTTCCATCACCTTCCGCTACACCTCCACCAGCCCTGACTACCGCTCCTGCTACGGCTACCGCTCCTCTGCATCCACTGTCAACAACTCTGCCACACGCACCTACAACCGCACCAACATAATGTTCAACATCTGCTCCGAAGTTCCCTCGTGCGAGTGGCCCACCAACATCACCCTCACCAACCTCACCAACACCGAAGCCGCCTTTGCATGGCAAGGCACTGCCGTTCGCTACGAGACCGCCGTCGGACCCGCCGGCTTCAACCCCGACACCATAGCCTCGCTGGCTGGTCTCCACCAGTTCACCGACAGCACACACATCAACCTCACTGCTCTCAACAGCAACACCGAATACGACTTCTACATCCGCTCTTACTGCAGCTCCGGCGATACCAGCGACTGGTCTATACCCCTCACCTTCCGCACCCCCTGCAATCCGGCCTCGCTACCCTTCACCGAGAACTTTGAAAGTTACAGTTCCGGCTCCTCCAATCCCCTCAACTCCTGCTGGCGCAAAGGCACCAACTCCTCCACCGCCTATCCCTACCCCTACTCCACCAACGCCATCAACGGCAACATAAGCCTTTATTTCTATGCCTACCGCTCCTCCACCACCAACTACTACAGCTATGCCGCACTGCCGCTCATGGCAGCACCCGCCGACAGCCTGCAAATCACCTTCAACATGCGCCGCTACAACTCCACCAGCACCAACTACACCTCTCGCATAGTGGTGGGACTGATGACCGACCCCTCCGACATCGCCACCTTCACCCCCGTCGACACCATTGACATGCACGACGACGAGCCCCTCTCCATCCGTGGCATCGAAGTTCCCTTTGCCGGATTCCCCAATAGCGGCCAATACATAGCCCTCTACAACGAGACACCCGAATTATATGCCGGCTCCACCACCGCTTACAGCTATGTCTACATCGACGACATCACCGTCGACTACATACCCTCCTGCCCCTCGCCCATCAACGTCACCGTGGCCGACACCAACGTCACCACCACCACCGCACTGGTCAGTTGGACCAACCGTGCCGCCTCAGTCGGCTATGAATTAGAATACGGCCCCGAAGGCTTCACTCCCGGCTCGGGCACAAGCGCCACCTCCACCACCACCAGCGCCACCCTCACCGGTCTCACACCTGGCACACACTACGACGTCTACGTCCGTGCCATCTGTGGCGGTGCCGACACCGGCAACTGGTCCTTCCCGGCCAACTTCACCACCCTCTGCGTCCCCATCGACATGCTGCCCGTCACCTTCGACTTCGAGGGCCTGCAAACAGGCACCACCGCACCCCTCCCCGTCTGCTGGAACCATATCAACAACGGCACCACCAACGGCTACTATCCCTACCCCTACTCCTCCACCACCTATGCCCACAGCGGCTCCAACGTCCTCTACTGGTACATGTCCACCACCACCGGCACCTATGGCGACTACGCCTTAGCCGTCCTCCCCGAAATCGACACACTGGTCTATCCCGCCAACACCCTCGAAATCTCCTTCTGGGGCCGTGGCTCCTCCTCCTCGACGGACAACAGCATCATCCTTGGCATGATGACCGACCCCACCGACCAGACCACCTTCGTCCCCGTCCAGACCATCACCATGAATACCACCGTCAGCTTCTACCAAGTCTCCTTTGCCGGCTACACCGGACATGGTTCCTATCCCGCTTTCCGCAAAAACCGTGGCACCACCTCCGGCTATGCCTACATCGACGATGTGACCATAGCCCAACTCTCACCCTGCCCGCGTCCATACAACCTGCAGTCACTCTCCTCCACCGCCACCACGGCCACCATCACCTGGACTGACACCATTGGCTCCACCCAGTGGCAGATAGTCTACCAGCCCGTCGGCTCCTCCGCTGTCTACTACGAAACCGTCCTCTCCGACACGGCCACCATCACTGGCCTCAACCCCTCCACCGTCTACACCTTCCGTGTGCAGGCCTACTGCCCCACCTCGTCCGACCTCAGCGACGTGTCGCTCGAAGAGGGACTCTTCTCCACCGCACAGATACCTGACACCGTGCCCATCCTCTACGACTTTGAAGACACCGCCCAGTGGGCTGCATGGCAAACCACCAGCAACACATCCGTGAACTGGTACCGCGGCACCGCTCCCTACACCGATGGCCACCACGGCATCTACATCTCGGCCGACGGCGGCTCCACCATCGGCACCGACATGCAGTCCATCGTCAACGCCTGCGCCTATCGCGACATCGACTTCGGTCCCGACCCGCGCAGCTGCAACGTCACCTTCCGCATCAATGTGGGCGGCAGCCAGGCCGGCAACTACGACGGCGTAGCCCTCATCCTGGCCGACCCCTCCGTCCTCGTCCAGTCGTCCAACACACGCCTCACCACTCCTTGGGGCCACGTCAACGATGTCTTCCTCAACCTCACCCGCCGCACCTCCGGCTGGCAGACCGTCACCGTGCCTCTCGACAACGTCAGCGGCGTGCAGCGCCTCGTCTTCTACTGGTTCAACCAGTCCACCGGCGCAGCCGACTTCGTAGGCCAGGCTCCGGCCATCGACAGCATCCACGTCTACGACCAGCCCTGCGCCCGTCCCTACGACCTCAGCGTGGCCTCCGTCACCGAGAGCTCAGCCGACATCACATGGGCGGGTCCCGCCTCCGGCACCACCTACATTGTGGCCTACCGCCAAGCCGATGCCGCCGCCTCCACCAACCGCTACGACACCGTACTCACCAACCACACCACCCTCTACGGCCTTAACAGTAACACCGAATACTATTTCTGGGTGCGCCGCATCTGCGATGCCGACCACCGCAGCGACTATTCCAACGGACTCCTCTTCCAAACCGTCTGCGGCTACATGTCCGCCTACGACACCATCCGTGAAGGCTTCGAAGGCTTCACCGCCGTCGCCTACAACTCCGAAGGCACACTGCCCCCCTGCTGGCAAGGCTACACCAACGGCACCAACGCAGTCTACACCCCCCATGTCGTAGGCTCCGGCACCTACTGGTACACCCTTGAGGGCAACGGCAGCGTCATCCTCACCTCCGGCAGCGGCGCCGCTTACGGCAACACCAAGATTCTCCGCATGCCCATGACCGCCGAACCCATCAACACCCTTACCCTCTCCTACTGGATGTGCACCGAGGGCAGCTCACAAGGCACCCTCTCCGTGGGCTACATGACGGGCGACAACTACGAAACCGACTTCGTATCCGTCCACGACATCGCCGCCTCCTCCGCCACACAGCATAGCGGCAGCGGCCTCCAGACCGGCCGCGGCGTCTTCGACACCGTCACCTTCGACAGCGTCCCCGCCACTGCCCGCTACCTTGCCTTCAAGTGGTACCACAACTCCACATTCTACTCCTGCTGCCTCGACAACATCCAAGTCACCTCCTCCGTATCCTGCCCCGCTCCGTCCATCGTCAGCGTCACCCACAACTACGAAAGCATCAACCTTGCCTGGGCCTCGGCAGCCGACACCTTCGACGTGGCCATCACTCCCGGCGCCTGGACCTCCACCGTGGCACCCCTCGCCACCACCGCCGCCCACAACTACACCTTCAACGGCCTGGCCCCCGCCACACTCTACACCGTCGGCGTGCGCCAGCACTGCGGCGACGGCATGACCTCCATCTGGTCCACCACCGTGGTCACCACCGACAGTCTGGGCTGCATAGCACCCCAAAACCTCCTCGTCAGCAACATCACCAACGCCGAAGCCCAGTTCGACTGGACTCCCCTCGGCAGTGAAAGCAACTGGAATGTCCACATCTGGAACACCTCCAACCTCGACAGCGTCTACCACTGCACCGCCCATCCCGCCACCCTCGGCGGCATGATAGCCGGCGTCAGCTACTACGCCGCCGTCCAGCCCCTCTGTGGCGAAAGCCTCATCCCCGGTCTCTGGAGCGACACCATCAACTTCACCACTGCCACCTGCCCCAGCGTCACCGGCCTCGCCATCAACGACATCACCGCCAGCAGCGTCAACCTCAGCTGGTCTGCCGACCCCGCTGCCCACAGCTGGACCATTGAATACGGCTACACAGGCTTTGACCAAGGCACCGGCACCACCCTCAACTCCACTAACTCCTCCATCACCATCACCGGCCTGGAATGCGAGACTGGCTACGACTTCTACGTCAAAGCCGTGTGCGGCACCGACTGGCTGAGCGAGAACTGGTCATCCATCAACGCCACCACAGCCGAATGCGCCCAACCCTGCGACGCCCCCTACGGCATCATCGCCACCGTCACCGGCAACAGCGTGGCCGTAAGCTGGACCCCCGCCGAAGGCAACACCGCCTTCGAAGTCGAATACGGCACCCGCGGCTTCAGCCACGGCACCGGCACCATCGTCAGCACCGACCAGCCCAACACCACCATCAACGGCCTCGACTACAATACCCAGTACGACCTCTACGTGCGCGGCATCTGCGGCACCGACCACTACAGCGCCTGGAGCACCGTCAGCACCTTCACCACCGAACCCCTCGGCATCGACAACGCCACCAGCGCCACCTGCACCATCTTCCCCAACCCCACCAGCAACGCCACCACCATCAGCGTCAGCGG
>DEKU01000043.1:62223-62426 GCA_002354035.1 Bacteroidales bacterium UBA2714 | reverse complement strand
AAATGAACGGCTTCTACAACACATGTCGCGGAGCATCTATGATGGCAGGAGTTGTCATACCATTCCAAATGAACGGCTTCTACAACATACGCCACCGCAAGGCTGACAAGGTAATAGTTGTCATACCATTCCAAATGAACGGCTTCTACAACCATTCTGGAAGACGTTAAAAAGGACATCTGGTTGTCATACCATTCCAAATG
>DEKU01000043.1:0-62165 GCA_002354035.1 Bacteroidales bacterium UBA2714 | reverse complement strand
CCAAATGAACGGCTTCTACAACCCATTTCCACCTTTTTCAATGAGAGAACGGGTTGTCATACCATTCCAAATGAACGGCTTCTACAACCTGAGGAAGTCGTAGTTTCTGCCAAAATTAGTTGTCATACCATTCCAAATGAACGGCTTCTACAACGTAGCGAATCAAGGCTGCTGTCATATCCAAGTTGTCATACCATTCCAAATGAACGGCTTCTACAACAGGCTGCTTACACCAGAATGTTCCTCAAGAGTTGTCATACCATTCCAAATGAACGGCTTCTACAACTTATGTTAAGGATGCATATCGTATCGAACTGTTGTCATACCATTCCAAATGAACGGCTTCTACAACGCTCTGGTGCCGCTGTGGTGGCTCCTGTGCGTTGTCATACCATTCCAAATGAACGGCTTCTACAACGAACTTGGCGGAAGGCATTGTTTATCTGATTAGACGATGGATTGACGCTTCAGCCTTTTTGCTTTGGGTGGTGTTCGTTGGTGCCGCAAATGGGGGTATTTTATGTTTCTACGGACCTATGATAATATTTCAATGTTCTCTCCTTCTTTTGGCGAAGGCCTCTCCCGCCAGGGTGCAGGAGGTTCTTTAGCAAGAGTAAGCTGGAGGTGTCAGCTTGCTCTCATAGGCAATAGTATGCTTTTATTTTGGCATGACAGATGAAATATTAAAGTTGATACTCAGTAGATGGTATTAAATAACAAATACAGACAAATACAGATTACGATTGCTCGCCGAATTCTTTCATCCACTTAGTGAGATTCTCAGCTATTTTAGGTAACTCACGTTCTTCTTTCTCCTTTATTGCCCGTTCGATATTTTCAATATATTTATTGTGACAAAATGCATCACGTATATCTTTGAGTAACTTGCCTTTCTGGTTTAGATTGTGGTCAGCCTCGCTGAATAAGGCTGATAGGGTAAGAAGTAAGGTAAAATTGTTCCGATAAGGAGTGCCTTTGTCATTTGTAAAGTGGCCCGAGTTGGGATTCTTTAGTTCGGGGTGTTCTTCAATTATTTGCCGTTCTATCTTGTGGATGACTTTGAAGATATCAGTCCGCGAATTGTCATAAGTATCGAGCTCTTTTTCCAGTTTTTCGCGAGCGATGCCGGCTTCATCGTCCGGCAGTTGAGATAAAAGGATGCCGATGCGCGAGTCGTAGAGGAAACGGAAGAAGTCGCCATAGTTTTTCATTTTTATCTCTTTTTGATGGATGGTTCTTTTCATGGGATGCTTTTCACTGTCCTTAATGGGTTTGTTCTTGTCATCAAGCAGGGTGATGCGGGTGGAGAGGGATACTTTTTGGTTGAGTAGGTTGTTCTCTTCACCGTGATTGACTCCAATAGGTACAATGTTTTGCAGAAGGAATTGGCGAGAGCCATCAGATTCGGCACGATTCATGAATGGAGCCCCGCCAGACAGTAGCAACTTTTTGGCCATAAGGAAAAGCACCATGTCCTGGTTTCGGTAACGTCGAATGGTGCGTTCGTTGCGCTGGAGGTCGCGCAATAGGTGCATTAGTTTCTGATGTTCTGCTTCTTTCTTTGCCACTGGGGCTTGTTTGTCTATTTCTTGCTTGATTTCGGAGTTCTTACCTCCTTTTAGTTTGGCGGATAGTGTAGCGTCGTCAAGAGGTGTTTTTTGGGGATAGAGCGTTTCAAGCAGTTTATAATGACGTTTGTAGTGGCCGTGGGTGTCGCTGCGGTAGAATGGTTGAGATTGGTCACCAATAATTTTTGTGAACCATAGATTAAGTAGATAGGCAGCGCTGTGTCCGAATTGGGGATTGTTAAGAGCGTCCTGAATATCAGAGTTGTTGATTTTGGCCAATTGCTCGCGGATGGCATTCGTGAAGAGTCCATCGGGTAATTGGAGGGTTTTACGGTATCTGTGGGCGAGACCTTCAATAAGTGTGCCATCTTGGCCCTTTTGGTCGCGCATGTAGGATCGGGTTTTAGCCATCATGTTGCGATGAGCATTGCGCAGGAAGTATGTGTCGGAGTACTTGTGTGATTGCAGTAAGCGGTCTAAATATTTTGTTTTTTCATTCTGATAGCGAGAGTATAGGTCGATAGTGTCGGAGACTGTGAGATTCATGATTTTGGGAAGGAAAGGGTGGGCTTGCCAAGCGAAGGCTTTTTTGATTGTAGCACCGAGCTCGGTCTTTTCAAGAGGACAACCGTTACCTTGATAGGTGGCAATTGCTGCCTGTAGCAGGGTAAAGTCCAGTCCGCTTGGTTTGGCTCCATCTTTTGGATCAACCATGGCTATCATGTCTTTGGCAAGATAGCGAGCTAATGAGCCCGGTCGGAGGTCTACATATCTTTTGCTGCCAATACGGTTGGAGCTATTGCCAATCTGCTCTTTATCCTTATTGAAGTGTTCGATTCGGAGGTCAAGGTCTTTCTTCATGGCTTTAACCTTTATGTCGCACCACTTTCGGAACCTTTCTTCGGCATGCAGTATGGCTGTTTGTTCATTGGCAGCGAGACCCTCACCGATAAGGTATTCGACAATTTTGTCTGGAATATCGCGGGTATGGAGGCCGTAATCTGTCATAAGATGTGGTGTAAGCTGCTCTCGGAGTGATAATATAACTTTTTTACGACTATTAGGATCTTGAGGTATTTGACCTTTGAAGTATGGGTCACGCCGGCCTTCGGCTATATCGTCAAAAAGTTTCATGAGGCTGTTGTATGTGTCTTTGATGACCGAGGCGGGTTTGCCTCCAAGGAAATGAAGGAAGATTAGAGCTGGAAGGTCGTAGATGCTAAGCCATGCTCGAGGGGCAATGTTGCCTTTTGGATGGCCCCCATTGCTGCGGTTGAAAACGGTCAAATCTACATTCCAAGGCTTTTTGGAGTCGTCTGTAGCTGTGGGTATAGGTAGCTCTGGAAGGTAACAGAGGGTATCATTGTTTAGGACTTGCACATTCTCATCATTCCACATCAGGCCGATGCGGTCGCCCGTAATAGCGTAGGAGGCATGATGGTCGGTAATGTAGGGTCGAGTTTGGGCTGTATCAGGGTCGTAAAGACGGTCGCTTGAATCGTCATTAACTTGTCTGATAAAGAGGGCATAGTCCGTTTGTCGCAGATCTTCGATTTTTGTTAAGGGTCCAAAACCGTTTATCTCCTTCTGAAGAACGCGAACTCTGTCCTTTACACCTTCATGGAAAGGAGCGCGTTCGTAGAAAGTATGTCGGAATTTGCCTACGCTTACCTGGAAAGCCATGCCCGGCAATGGGGCCGAATCACGTTTATTTCTGTGGTTGGGATCGGCGTTGAAGGAGTCTATGTATTGCATGGCTAATCTTGCGAAACGGTCACCATATCGACGCATAAGAATAATATCTTCAGTGGAGGAATCTGTTGAAAAATCTTCATTCCTTACTTCAAAGAGTTTACGGTCGCTCGGTCCAAAAGTGTTGAACAGTTCCGCTGGGCATTTTTGAAGTTCTGCGAGCATGTCAAGGCCAAGAGCCATGGGATCGGTGGTACTTTCCAGTCGGCCCTTTGGCAGACGTATACGTTCATGACAAAAGATGTTGAACATTATCTCGTTTTCTCTTTTACTGAAAGGGCTGTAGCCATCAAGATGGCTCTGTTCAAGAAAGAGCCCTGTGCGCTGAGCAAAAATGGTGGCATGCTTCTTGTGAAGCAGTTTGCAGATAAGGAATGTCAAACCTACAGTTGACAGTGCATCACCTTCAGGAGTACGCAGTCGGAAATAGTAATCAGAATGATCCTGGTTGTCTCTCAGCTCTCGCTCTTTATTATTCTCTTTTACAATAATAGTATCGCCAGTATCCATCATCCGCTCAAGCCGATCAATGAAAGACATGTCACTTTTGGAATAGTCAAAGATTGTCTCTACCTTGTGCTTTGAGAACATGAAAGCTTTTTCCAATGGCTCAAGAAGCTGCTTTTCGATTTCTTTCTGCTTTGCCCAGTCGGCATCATTATTGTACGGGTTGGCATGAGTGAGATGGTCGCGTTGATTGCTGACAACGTTAATAATGTTAAGTAAGACTTTTTGAAGATCATTATCATCAGTATATTTGTGTTCGGTGTTTACATAGGCTTGGGCCATGCAGTGAAGGAAAGGTAGGTGTTTGAGCAAGGCCTTTCTAACACTCAGTCTTTTTTCGAGATGAGGATGATTTGCGAAGTTGGCAACTTTCATCTTGTCCATTTCGCCCTCTTGGATATTGTCATCCATACCGTACAAATGACCGATAAAGCGGAGGGTGTTGTATAGATTCATCCGTGCCATATTAAGGTATGCAGCATACACTGAGCGTAATTTGTCGTTTTCGGTATATGGCATTTGAGCCTTTGGGCTTCGGCGATTATGAGATAGCTGGGAATCTTCGGTTTGAGTTCTCACCTTGTCTTTACGTTGTTTGCTCTCTTTGATAATCATATATTTTTGTTTTACTGATTGTTTTGAATAGTAGTTGTTTGGCCTTCGTTTTGCAAAGTTACGAATATATTTTGCATTTTGCAAATTTTTTTGTCAGGGTGCATACTATCAGGACGAGGCGGTCGTTATCGAACTTGTAATGAATGAAGTGACCGATATTCTATTGCGAGTGGAGGGCCTGAGTGTGGCTTTCGACGGGCGGCGTGTGGTGGAGGATGTCTCCTACACTTTACGGCGGGGCAGAACATTGGGTATTGTGGGTGAGAGCGGCAGCGGCAAAAGTGTGAGTACGATGGCGTTGATGGGGTTGCTCCCCAGACAGGCATCGGTGGCGGGGAGTGCGAAGTTGGACGGCACAGAGTTGTTGACACTGGATGAAGAGGGTTTCCACAGAATGCGTGGTCATCGTATCTCTATGATTTTCCAAGAACCGATGACAAGCCTCAATCCTGTCCATCGCTGCGGCCATCAGGTTATGGAAATGCTCTTGGCCCACGAAAAAGTGTCGCGCTCCGAAGCTCGCCGACGGGTGCTCGAGCTGTTTGAGGAAGTGATGCTCCCACGACCCGAGAAGATTTTCGACAGCTACCCTCACGAAATCAGCGGTGGACAGAAGCAACGTGTCATGATTGCCATGGCCTTGATTTGCCATCCGGCTTTAGTTGTTGCCGACGAGCCCACCACGGCTCTCGATGTCACAGTCCAAAAGGCCATACTTGAATTGCTGCGCTCGCTACAGCGTAAATATAATATCGGCATCATTTTCATTACTCACGACCTTGGTGTCATCGCCCAAATAGCCGACGACGTCGCCGTCATGTACAAGGGACACATAGTCGAGCAAGGGCCAGCCCAGCAGGTGCTTTACCACCCCTGCCATCCCTATACCCAAGGCCTTTTGGCCTGTAGGCCGCCTCTCGACAGCCGTCCACGGCGGCTCCCCACGGTCAGTGATTTTCTCGAGGGTCACTTGTCAGATGTGCCTGATCAGGATAAAGGTGATTGCAAGGACGAGGAAGCTTGTGCAGGGGGTTCTGAACAAGCCGTTCCCTGCAGCAAGGATGAGGGAGAAGACTGCCCGAGTGCTTACCGACAAGCAACAGACTCTCAGCAGTCTCCGCTCCTTCGCGTCCGCGACCTACAAGTCACCTACCCCCTTCAAACAACCCTTTTCGGCAAAGTAAAGAAGGAACTCAGAGCTGTCGACGGACTTTCTTTCGACATCTATCGCGGCGAGACTGTGGGTCTTGTCGGTGAGTCGGGCTGTGGCAAAAGCACGCTTGGCCGAGCCATCCTTCAGCTCATTGAGCGCAGTGCCGGCACAGTCGAGTTTGAAGGCCGACCACTCGACCGTCTGTCGCGCGCTGACCGCAAACTGTTGCGCCGCAAAATGCAGATTGTATTCCAAGACCCGTATTCCTCTCTCAACCCTCGCATCACCGTGGGGCAGGCCATCATGGAACCACTCCGCTGTCATGGTCTATATGCCTCCGACCACGAACGTCGCGACCGTACCCTTCAGCTCATGCAGCAAGTGGGGCTGGATGCCAGCTGGTTCAACCGCTACCCGCACGAGTTCAGCGGCGGGCAGCGCCAGCGGGTTTGTATAGCCCGAGCCTTGGCTTTGCAGCCCGAACTCGTGGTCTGCGACGAAAGCGTCTCAGCCCTCGACGTCTCCGTCCAGGCACAGGTGCTCAACCTCCTCAATGACCTTAAGGATCAGTACGGCTACACCTATCTGTTCATCACCCACGACCTCTCCGTTGTCAAGTTCTTCTCCGACCGCATCATGGTCATGCAGCAAGGCCGCATCGTCGAGCAAGGCCCCTCGGACCAGCTCTTCGCCAACCCCCAGCATCCCTACACGCAACATCTTCTTGCAGCCCTACCACGCCTGTAGCGGCAACAATTTCATCCATACACAATAATCCACCACAAAATCCGTTATAAAAATACCATGATTAATGAAAAATATATCCGTTTCGATTGGGCCGCCAAGCGCATGCTCCGCGACAAAGCCAACTTCGATGTCCTCGAAGGCTTGATGACTGTGCTTATAGGCGAAAAAGTCACCATCGAAGAAATCCTTGAAAGCGAAGGCAACCAGGAGTCTGAAACCGACAAATACAACCGAGTGGACGTAATGGCTCGCAACAGCAAAGGCGAATACATCATCGTTGAGGTTCAGCTTTCACGCGAACGGTATTATCTCGAGCGCATACTCTATGGAGTGTCCAAAGTCATCACCGACAACATGCATCTGGGCGACCGCTATGAGAAGGTGCGGAAGGTGTACTCTATCAACATCATTTACTTCCCGATGGGCAAGGGTAAGGACTATCTCTACCATGGGGTCACGACGTTCACGGGTGTACACACTAACGACACGCTTGAAATCACCGACTACGAGGCCGACACGCTCCGGATGCGGACGCCCCAACAGGTCTTTCCCGAGTACTTCATCATCCGTGTCAATGAATTCAACCAGGTGGCCACCACACCGTTGGAGGAATGGATAGACTATCTTAAAAACGGCAAGATAAAATCCGACACCAAAGCCCCAGGTCTGCAAGAGGCACGCCAGAAGCTGCTCTATATGAATATGAGCGACAAAGAAAAGCGCATCTATGAACACCATATCGAAAACCAAATGGTGGAAAACGACGTTCTCGACACCGCCCGTATCGAGGGGCGTGCAGAGGGCCGAGCAGAGGGAATAGCCGAAGGTCGTGCCGAGGGTCGTGCCGAGGGCCGAGCAGAGGGTATAGTCGAAGGTCGAGCAGAGGGTCGAGCAGAGGGTATAGCCGAAGGCCGAGCAGAGGGCCGAGCAGAGGGTATAGCTGAAGGTCGAACCGAAGGAATGGCGGCGGGTGTGCAGCAAGTGGCAAAGAGCATGAAACAATTAGGACTGCCAATCGAAACTATTGTTCAGGCAACAGGTCTGTCTCAGGACGAGATTGCCAGTCTTTGAGTAGCTGTCACGGCAGCCATCTCTGTCCTTGTGCAGCGTAGTTCCACTCTACGACCGAATCACTCACTGTCTTTGGTCCGAGGACAGAATTTCTTTTCATCTTAATGGATACAGGTACATTCAAGACCCGCGGTGAACATATTGTCCACACGTTAGCTCCTTAGGTCACGACAGTGGCCTCCGTCTTGGGGATAAGTAAAAAAAATAGGCAGGGTTTTCCCCTGCCTTATTTGAAAAGGTTTATTCCAGTATTATCTTTTTTTCTTTTCCTGCATTTTAGCCTCGATGGTCATTGTGGCGTGCGGCACAATCATGAGGCGTTCCTTGGGAATAAGCTTGCCGGTTACGCGGCAAATGCCGTAGGTCTTGTTTTCGATACGGATGAGGGCGGCATCAAGGTCCTGGATGAACTTTTGCTGGCGGGCAGCCAGACGGGAGTTCTCCTCCTTGGAAAGCACATTGCTCCCCTCCTCAAGGGTCTTGAAGGTGGGGGCGGTGTCCGATGCGTCGTTCTGGCTTCCGGCCACAGCCTCGTTCAAAAGTTCAAGGCTTCTGATGGCCTCTTCGCGTTTTTTCAATATCAATTCTTTAAAGAATTGTAACTCTTCTGCCGAATAGCATGTCTTCTCAGGTGTTGTGTCTTTTTTCTCCATAAAGCAACTAAATATTTCCTTTGGTTTTCACACTAAAATTCGTGCTGCAAAAGTACATATACTTTTGCATATACGGCAAAAAAGATATTAACACCGTGTTATTAACTCCCCAAATAAAGGTCTATCAAACCTTTGGGGGCTTCGATGGTGATGGTGCGGGCGTCGCGGTCCACCTTTTTTATCACCGGGTCGATGACGGGAACCAGTATCTCGGTGTCGCCCTTCATAATCTGGAACAAGGGCTGCGCGGGGTATTCGATGATACTCTGAACAATGCCGATGTCGCCCTTTTCGACATCGATTACCCTGAATCCAGTCACCTCATGGAAATAAAACTGGTTGCCAGTGAGTTTAGGCAGCAGCTCCAGTGGGAGGTACAAGTCATGGCCCGCCAAGGCCTGCGCCTGTTGGGCCGTCAGGTCCTCGAAGGTCACCACGGCCTTGTTGCCGTTGATGTTGTCCACTTTGAAAAAATAAGGCACCAGACTGCCTTTCACTTCTACAAAAGCCGAGTCAAGCTCGGCATAATCTTCCGGGCAGTCCACATCGAGATAAAACACCATCTGACCCTTAATACCAAAGGGTTTTGTGATGTTTCCCAAGCGGTAGCATTCTTCTTTTGTCATAGGTTTAGGGTTGTAGCTTGTTGTTTCTCAGGCCTGAGATGGCGCGGTGGGCATAAGTGGTTTGCTCCTGTGCCGACGGCACGAGGTTTGCGCCGACAAAGGACTAAGTAGACATCTTCGCCCTTGCGTTCCCCTGTAGCCTTTGGGGCATTGACAAGTAAAAAAGCGTGTCCATAGGTCGAACACGCTTACTACCGTCAATGAAAACATTACTTTTGCATCTACAAAGTAGCCTTGTCGAGGGTTACTCGGCAGCAGGGGTCTCTTCAGCGGCGGGAGCCTCCTCGGCATTGGCGGCTGCTTCGGCCTCAGCCTTGGCGGCAGCCTCAGCTTCGGCAGCGGCTTTGCGCTTAGCCTCAACGGCGGCGGCAACGGTCTCGTTGTGCTTCTTCTCGGCTTCGAGGCGCTCTTTCTTCACGGTGCGCTCCTTGTTGTCGTTCTCGCTCTTGGCATTGGCTATTTTAGCCTCTTTGGCTTGCAGCCACTCGTTGAACTTTACATCGGCCTGCTCCTGGCTGATGGCGTTTTTCTGCACACCCACTTGCAGGTGGTGTTTCAGCAGCACGCCTTTGTAGGAAAGGATGCGGCGGGCGGTCTCGCTGGGCTGGGCGCCGGTGCCGATCCAATAGACTGCGCGCTCAACATTGAGTTCGATGGTGGCAGGGTTGGTCAGCGGATTGTACGTGCCTAATTTCTCGATAAATTTACCATCCCGAGGTACACGACCGTCCGCAACAACGATATGATAGAAAGGTTGATTCTTTTTACCATGACGCTGTAATCTGATTCTTGTAGGCATAAATGTTTGTTGTTTAAGATGTTATTAATAAAATTGTTTAATTGTTTTGGACTGCAAAGATACGCACTTTTTTTGGACTGGACAAATTTTTTTTCGAATGGAGGCTTTTTCCCACTTCAGTGTCCGTTGAAGGGAGGACCTTGGTTGACACGTTGAGGCTATGTTTTCCGTAATACCCTCATCGTTCTTCCCTTCGTAGGGTTTATGTTGTACTACGTGGATGAGAAAGAGGAGAATAAGGGATGGTAGTTGCACTGGAAGCAGAGGTGTCGAGTACCTGACGTTGGGGGAGTTGATTTATTTTGCCGATAGTTGTTACTTTTTTCGTAACTTTGCAGCGTTATTGACGTATAGATGAATATATATAAATTAGATGATATTAGACAGTTAGATGCCCCTGGAACTGCGGTGACGGTGGGCATGTTTGACGGCGTACACATCGGACACCAGCACATATTGTCGCTTTTGAAGAGTGTGGCGGTGCAAAAAGGGCTGTCACCCGTGGTGGTGACTTTCGACCGCCATCCGCGCCAAGTGTTGACTACGGATGTGGACAACCATTTCCGCGTAACCACCAACGAGGAGCGCTACGATTTGCTTGCCGACTGCGGTATGGAGGTGGTGGTGGAAGTGGCGTTTACGCCCGAGCTGGCTGGCATGTCGGCTTGCGAGTTCTTGGAGCAGGTGCTGGTGGGCAGGCTTGATGCCCGCGCGCTGGTGCTGGGGTTCGACAATATGTTTGGTAGCCGTGGGCGCAACGATTTCGACCGTTTGCCTTCGGTGGCCGAAAGGCTCGGGGTGTCGGTCCATGTGGACAGTGCGGTCTACTATTGTGGCGGCGAGGTGAGCTCCACTCGTATACGCAAAGCTTTGCAACAGGGCCAGACCGACCGCGCCTATGCCATGCTGGGCCGGGGCTATCGGCTTTGGGGGCCTGTGGAAAAAGGCCGCCAGCTGGGTCGCCGACTGGGGTTTCCGACGGCCAATGTGTCGCTGGAGGGAGTACCGAAGGTGTGGCCCGCCGATGGAGTTTATGCCGTGTGGGTGTCGCTGGCCGATGGCACGACGGGGCTGAAGGGCATGGCCAATTTTGGCGCCCAGCCCACTTTTGGGCTCGACAAGCCTGTGTTTGAAGTGAATATATTTGATTTCGACGCCGACCTGTACGGCACGGTGCTTACGGTGGAGTTCGGACCACGGTTGCGCGACATCTGCCGTTTCGATGATGTGCCGTCGTTAGTGGACCAGCTTGAGGCCGACCGAGCCGCTGCCCGGCGGCTGCTGGCTGAAGGGTTGAAAAGCGCCGCCGAAGATTGATGCCTTATGCGCAAAGTGTTGCTGATATTGCTTGTGGTTCTGCCGGCGGCGATGTATGCCCAGCCGGACAGGGTGTATAAATCCCTGTCCGAGGTGAAAGACCCTGAGCAGGTCTATGTCCTGCGGCTACGCCACAAGCGGCTCAAGACCATTCCGCCAGCGGTGTATGGCATGACCAATTTGCGCGAGCTTGATTTGCGGGGCAACCGCATTACGGCTTTGCCGGACAGTGTGGCCCTGCTCAGCAGTCTGCAACGCCTGGAGCTGAGCCGCAATCCGATTGACACGCTGCCGTCTGCAATGGCCGAAATGAGTGGGCTGCGGGAACTGGTGCTGTGGGATACGAAGGTCCGGTCGTTGCCCAAGGAGTTTGCCGCGCTGGATGCGACGCTGCAGCTCATCGACCTGCGGAGCTGCCATCTTCTGCTCGACGAGCAGGAAGCCATTGAGCGGCTGCTGCCTTCGGTCAAGAAATTGTGGGACTATGCTTGTAATTGTCCCGATTAAAGAGGAATAGAAGATGATGCAAGAGCATTTGACGATAGCTTGTCTGCAACAGGATATAGCATGGGAGCAGCCCGATGCCAACCGCCGTATGGTGGAAGAGGCTTTCGCGCCTATGGGCACGGAGGCCGACGTGTTGGTGGTGCCGGAGACGTTCACAACGGGTTTCTCGGACAATATGGCCGCCATGGCCGAGCCGCCAGAGGGCGAGACCTACCGTTTTGCCCACAGCATGGCCCGCCGTCACAACGCGCTGTTTGTGGGTACATGGACTGTGGTCACGGGCAACAGGGACCGCGAGGTGGTGAACCGCTTGCACTGGGTGAGGCCCGACGGGAGTTACGGCTACTACGACAAGGCCCACACGTTCCGCATGAGCAGCGAGGCGTCGCAGCTGGCACGGGGTACGCGGCGCGAGATTTTCGAGTGGCGCGGCTGGCGCATAAAGCCGGCTGTGTGCTACGACTTGCGCTTTCCCAAATGGCTGCGCACGGCCAATCCGCCTGACTACGACCTGTTGCTGCTGTGTGCCAACTGGCCCGGGTCGCGCCATGAGGCGTGGAGCACGCTGCTGCGCGCCCGCGCCATAGAGAATTTGTGCTATGTGGTGGGTGTGAACCGAGTGGGTACCGATGGGGTGGGCATACCCTATGAGGGCTACAGTGCTGTGGTGGACTTCAAGGGCCAGGACATGGCCACGCTTGCCCCCGGACAGGCGGGTGTGGTGAAGGCCACGCTGGGCAGCGGCCCGTTGGCCGCCTTCCGTCAGCATTGGCCTTTTTTTCTCGACTTTGACTAAGAATGGCTATTATGACATTAGAAGATAAACTGGGTTTTACGAAGATTAGGGAGCTGCTTGCAGCCGAGTGTACGAATGCGCTTGCCGAGCGCATGGTGGGCGAGATGGCTTTTTCGAGCAGCTACGGCCGAGTGGTGCGCGAGTTGCAGCAAACCGAGGAGTTCCGCCAGATATTGGTGCTGGAGAACTCGTTTCCGTCGCAGGATTTTATCGACCTGACCGACGAGCTGGTACGGCTGCGGGTGGGCAACACGGTGATTGAGCAGGAGGCCCTGTTCGACTTGCGCTGCTCGTTGCACACGATAGGGGATTGCCTGCGATTTCTGTTGCGCGACGATCCGGTGCGCTACCCTTTGCTCTACGAGTTGGCAAAGCGGGTGGAGATAGACCCCGCCATCACCAAGGCTATCAGCAAGATTGTGGATGACAAGGGCGAGATATACGATAACGCCTCACCCACTTTGCTCGACATACGCCGCCAGATGGCGCGCAAACGCAACGAGGTGGATGTGCAGATCAACCGACAGCTGGCCCGGGCCAAGCACGAGGGCTGGGCTCCCGACGGGGCCGAGGTGACCATCCGCAACGGGCGGATGGTGATACCGATGCTGGACACCCACCGCCGGAAAATCAAAGGCCTGATACACGACGAGTCGGCTACCCGTCAGACGGCTTTCTTGGAGCCGTCGGAGGTGGTGGAACTGAACAACGACTTGCGCGAACTGGAGTTTGCCGAGCAGCACGAGATACGGCGCATTCTGGCTCAGTTCACAGAGCTGCTACGCCCACGCCTCGACGCGCTGGTGAATGCCTATTGGTTTCTGGCACGGATTGATTTTATCCGCGCCAAGGCGCGGCTGGCCTTGACGCTGCGCTGCGGCCGCCCCATTGTGGACAATATCACAAAAATCAACTGGCTGGAGGCCCGCCATCCGCTGCTTTACCTGAACCGCAAGGATGAGGTGGTGCCGTTTGACATCAGTTTGGACGACGACCGGCACATACTTATTGTGTCGGGACCCAACGCGGGAGGAAAATCGGTGTGCCTGAAAGCAGTGGGGTTGATTCAATATATGTTGCAGTGCGGCATGCTGGTGCCCTGCCGCGAGACATCGGAGTTTGGTATTTTCGACTCGGTGTTTATCGACATCGGCGACCAGCAGTCGATAGACAATGACCTCAGCACCTACACTTCGCACTTGCAGAACATGAAACAACTGCTGGAGACGGCGGATGGCAACACGCTCTTTCTGCTCGACGAGCTTGGTGGAGGCACCGAGCCTCGATCGGGATGTGCCATAGCCGAGGCTCTGCTGGAGGAGTTGCACCGCCGCCATGCCTTCGGGGTGGTGACCACCCATTTCGCCGACCTGAAGTTGCTGGCAGACCGCTGTCCGGGCATCGTGAACGGGGCCATGCTTTTCGACACCGAACAAATGAAGCCGCTGTACCGCCTTTCGATAGGGCATCCGGGCAGTTCGTTCGCATTCGAGATAGCACAGAATATCGGGTTCCCGCCCGAGGTGTTGAAGGCTGCCGCAGGCAAGGTGGGAGGGGAGATGCTGAATTTTGAGCATCAGCTGCAGCAGATAGAGCTGGACAAGCAGGAGGTGCAACGCAAACAGACCGAGCTGGAAGTGGCCGACCAATTCCTGGCGGAGGTGACGGAGAAGTATCAGAAGCTTACCCAGCAGTTGCAGGACAAGAAGTATGACATACTGAGCGCCGCCCGAAAGGAGGCGCAGCAGATACTGGCCGATGCCAACCGCACGGTGGAGCAGACCATCAGCAGCATCAAGGAGGCTCAGGCCGAACGAGAGTCCACCCTGAAGGCAAGGCAGCGCATGAAGGCCGAGGCCGAACGGATAGCCCTGGACCAGGAACGCCACGACGAGGAGCATGCCAAGGCCAAGCGCGAGACCTCCGTGGCCGCTCCAGCCCCTGAGCCAGCCAGCAAGGCCGACGACGAGGGCCAGGAGGCTCCGATAGGTGTGGGAAGTATTGTTCGGATTGACGGGCAGGACACTTTTGCTCAGGTGGTGGAGATGAAAGGCAAGAAGGCGGTGGTGGAGAGCAACAGCATCCGCATGACGATTGCCCTGAACCGTCTGACAGGTACACGCAAGAAAGTGTTGCCTGTGGAGAAACTGAGCCGACAGAACAGCCGCTTCCAGTCCATATATGACGACATTAATGAAAAGCGTAAGACCTTTAATCCCACCCTCGACTTGCGCGGCCAGCGAGCCGATGAGGCACTCGACAATCTCCAGCATTTTCTGGACGACGCACAGCTGTTGAGCGAGAAAGAGCTGCGCATACTGCACGGCAAGGGCTACGGGATATTGAAACAGATAATCCGAGACTTTTTGCAATCGAATCGCGATGTGCGGTCGTTCCATTCGGAAAGGTTAGAGTTGGGCGGCGACGGCATTACGGTAGTTCAGTTGAAATAGGCGGCGCGGGAAAAATATGTAAGGACAAGGGAATTTTATAAGAAAAATCTTTGTATCTTTGCACTTGTAAAAGAAAACAAATGAATATTAATTTAATACCTTAAGACCATGAAACTAAAAAGATTGTTCCTGCCGATGTTGACAGCGGTGCTGTTGCTGTCGGGCTGCACAAAAGAGTATGTAACTTATACCTCCAACTATGGGTCGCAGATTGAGACCTTCAGGTTTAATGTCACACCGTCGCAGTGGAAAGTGGCGCAGGGAAACAATGAGCCCAGTTCGGATAATTATCTCTATTGCACACTGGATGTGCCGGCCATCACGGACCGCGTGTTTGACGAAGGTACGGTGCAGGCTTTTGTGTGGAATGTGTATGACGTGAACCAGAACCTTGGCGCATGGAACACCCTGCCGTTTGTTTATCCCCTCGAACTGTATGTGACCAACGACCAAGGCGAGCAGGAGATGATTATTGTGCCGGAGAATTTGCGCTTTGAGTGGGAAAAAGGCACGGTGACGCTGATTATCCAGGATCTCGACGGCTATGACCCCACTCAGTTGAGCGAGACACTCAGTTTTAAAATCTGTGTGTCGAGCAATATGTAAGCCTTCATTTACGGCTTAGACCTTTTCACCCCGGTCTCTGATGCAGCAGCAAGGAGGTCGGGGTAAATTGTTTCCGTCCTACTATGAATGACAGGTGTAGGTGAGCGTGGGCAGGCTTGCGTGTGGCGTTGGGGCTATCCCTGAATGGGGTAGGTCTTACCCACGGGAGGAAGTTGCTTTAAGTTGGGTTGCACATGGGACCCGGAGGAATAGAAAAAGGGGAAACCGACTATGCAGTTTCCCCTTTGAGGGTATATGTGCCGGGATTATTCGGCGGGAGCGGCTTCGGGTTTCAGGAAGACCACGAGGTAGTGCTTGAGGTCGATGAACTTCTTGGCGGCCTCTTGGATATCCTTGGCGGTAACGGACTTGACGATGCTGTCGTAGCCATTGACCACATAGTCGCGGCTCTCGTTGAAGCGGTAGCTGCCCATGATCTGACCCATCCAGAAGCTGTTGTTCTGTTTGCTGTTCTGGCGGTTGATGATTTGCTGCTCCTGCACTTTGGCGAGGGTCTCGGCATCGGGGCCTTTGGTGATGTACTGCTTGAGGATTTCCATAGCGGCATTCTCGATGAGGGCAGTGCTGTCGGGGTTGCAGTTGATGTAGAAGGTCCAGTCAACTTCCTGCTCGGGCAGACGGCTGTAGTCGACACTGACGCTGGGGCTGTACGTGCCGCCCATCTTCTCGCGGATGATCTCGAGGGCGGTAATCTCCATGCATGCACTGAGCTGGTTGATGATTTCGGCGTTCTTGGGGCTGTGCTTGTAGCCTTTGGTGCTGCCGGTCATGAGCATGATGCCCTGGTTGTCGGTACCTTTATAAGCGGTGGCGCGGGGAGTGCCCTTGAAGGTGTAGTCCTTGAGCTTTTTGTACTTCTCGGGTTTTGCCTTGGTGGTGGGCAGGTTGCCGAGATATTTGGCGATGAGGTTGATGTCAGCGTCCTCAATGTTACCCACGAAGAAGAAGGTCTGGTGGGCTGCATTGCTGAAGCGCTCGCGGAAGATCTCGTACATGCGGTCGAGGTTGAGGCTGGCAATGTGCTGCTCGGTGGGGATGGCAATGGCGCGCGGGTCGCCGGGACGGGACACTTCGATGTACTTTTTGATGAAGGCTACTTGGGGGTTCTCGCCGATGAACTTCAGCTGATTGCGGAGCTGGTCGATATTCTTGTCGAACGACTCTTTGTCCTTGCGGGGAGCCTCATAGTAGAGGGTGAGGAGCTGGAGCATGGTTTCGAGGTCCTTGGGTACGCAGCTGCCGCTGAAGCCCTGGGTCTGGTCGCTGATGTTGGGGCTGATGGAGACGTTGACACCTTTCAGTTTCTTGCTGAGCTGGGTGTTGCTGAACTGGGCGATACCGGCGTTGTCGATAAAGCCAGCGGCGTTGGAGGCCATGTAGTATTCAGCATCGCTATAGAGCGAGGTGCCACCCCAAGCATAGGAGTTCATCATGATCTCATCATCCTTCAGGTCGGTTTTCTTGACGATGAATTTCACACCGTTGGGGCAGGTGTACTCCTTATAATCCAGCACGGTGTTGGTCTTGGTGACCTTGGGAGTGACGGCGGCCAGCTGTTTGTCGAACAGGGGCTCATCCTTGTAGTTGTCAACCCAGGCGGCATACTTATTATTGCGGGCACGGTTGTAGATTTTGATCACTTCCTGCTCGGTGGGCACTTTGTAGCCGTCCTGCTGGGGAGCGGTGAGGTAGTATACAAAGTTCTCGTCGGTCACCCATGTTTTGATGAGGGCGTTGCACTCTTCGAGGGTGATTTCGGGGATGAACTCCTTAGCATAGCGGTTCTCGGCCATGATGCCGGGAATCACCTCACCCTCGAGGAAGTTGTTGGTATACTCCTGAGCGAAGTTGTTGCTGTTGGTCTTGTTGGCCTCTTTGGCCATCTTGCGGTAGTTCTCAAGTATTTCCTCTTTCTGGCGGTCGAGTTCGGTCTGGGTGAAACCGTTCTGCACAGCGCGGAAAATCTCAGCCAGCACGGCCTCTGTGGCCTCTTCGATGCGGTTCTCCTTCGGAGCACAGTTGCCGATGAAAGCGTCGCAGCTGCGGCCCAGGAATCCGCCATAGCCGCCGCCAGCATACAGGAACGGGGCGGTGGGTTTTTCGGACAGCTCGTTATAGCGGTCGTCCAGCATGCCGCTCACGAGGGAACGCACCAGACTGGCGCGATAGTCGCCGATGGTGCCCTGGGGGGCTTTGGAGTGTTTCCAGAACAGCATCATGCTGGCGTTGGTGGCCTCCTTGTCGGTGGCGATGGCCACGAGGGGCTCCTTGTTGCCGGGGATGTCGAACTCCGGACGGGGGCGGGGGTTCTCAACGGCCTTGCGGCTGTCGAAATACTCATGTATTTTAGCCTCCATAGCGTTCACATCGATGTCGCCAACGATGATGACGGCCTGCAGGTCGGGACGGTACCAGTCGTTGTAGAAGCGGGTGATGACGGGGCGCTTGAAGTTGCGGATCACCTCCTCCAGACCGATAGGCAGACGGTCGGCATAGCGCGAGCCTTTCAGCATGATGGGCCAAGTGGCTTTGCGTAGACGCTCCTGGGCACCCAGGCCGCCACGCCACTCTTCGAGGATTACGCCGCGCTCGTGCTCAATCTCTTCCTGGTCGAAGAGGAGCTTGGAAGCCCAGCCGTCGAGGATTTTGAAACCCATCTCGACAAGGTCCTTGTTGTCAGCAGGGAGTTCCACATAGTAGACGGTCTCGTCGAAGGCGGTCCAGGCGTTGATGCCGCGGCCAAACTCGATACCGTTTTTCTGGAGGGTGCTGATCATCTCATTGCCCTTGTAGTACTGGGTGCCGTTAAAAGCCATGTGCTCGCAGAAGTGGGCCAGACCCTGCTGGTCGTCATCCTCGAGAATCGAGCCGGCATTGGTCACCAGACGGAACTGCACGCGGTTCTCAGGTTTCTTGTTGGCACGGATGTAGTAGGTCATTCCGTTGGCCAGCTTTCCGATTTTCACTTTCTTGTCGACCGGCACCTTGGCGGAGAGGTCGCTCTTTTTGCCGGCAGCACCCTGTGCTTGGACAAAAGACATGCTTCCCATAAATGCGAGGAGCATGAGAATGGTTAGAAGCTTTTTCATTTGATAGGTGTTTTGTTGATTGTTATTATTAATTGAATTATTGTCAAACATTTTGCGGCACCTCGTCGGGGCGGTACTCCAGCAAGTCGGAGGGCTGGCAGTCCAGTTCGCGGCATATCCGCTCCAGGGTGCTGAACCGCACGGCGCGGGCTTTCCCCGTTTTGAATATCGACAGGTTGGCCGGTGTCAGCCCCACGCGGTCCGCCAACTCTGTCAGCGATATTTTCCGCTTGGCCATCATCACATCTAAGTTCACAACTATCATAGGCTCGTCTCTTTCTGCAGGTGTTAAATAGTCAGTTCGTGGTCTTCTTGCAATTCACGGCCAATGCGGAATATTTGAGACAGGAAGATGAGTGTGAGGCCAAAGAAAATGCGTGTGAAATGAATCGTATAGTGCGCTTCGGGCTTCCATTGAGTGTCGCGCAGCAGGTCCAGGGCCAGCGTGCGCTCCAGATAGGTGCCGGTGTCGGTGCTGAGCGACGACACCACCAGCAGTATGCCAATCACCAGCAGCAGCGTTATTTTCCGTTCGGGAAACACATGTCCGTTCTTGGCACTGCGGTAGAACGATATCAGCGTGATGACCACCAGCACTATGATGGCCGCAAAACAGACAATCTGAAATGCCTGAAGGGCCACAATCCACCCAATACGGGCGTCGTTGCGGATTGCCTCGTCGCGGGTGTAGAAATCCATGTCGAAATGGCTTATGTGGGCATGAGCCTTAACGCCGGCCGGTGTGTTCTCGATGGGGTGCTCATCGGTGTTCAGTGGTCCGGCGGCAATCAGGTTGGTGATGGTGAAAGCATAGTCCGAGTCGTGCGATGCAATACCGCCCACCTGCGGTGTGTCCTCGCTGCTGATGATATTGCTGAAGAACAGCCCACAGCATATTAATAGTATACCCCCATACAGGCTATATACTATCCTTATGCGCTTTATATAATTGGTTTTCATTTATCTATGACTATTAAACAAGGCATTTTGTGCCAACCAATGATGCTGCAAAGATACGGCTTTTTTTGAAATTGACAAGAATTTATTGTTTTTCGATAAATATTTTATGTTTTACTCTTCCCTGCCGATGCGTCCACATCCCACCTCCAGCCTGCCTTCAGCCCGAGGGGAGGAAGCGGGGAAAAAGAGCGCAACATACCTGAAAACCATACGTTGGAACCTGCCTCAGCCGCCCTCCTTTCGCCAGCTGACGGCCTGATGGCAGAGGTGCCAAGCCGTCAGGCCGCTGGTGTGGCCGCCGGGGCATCCTCGTCGGTGCCGTCAATCAGCTTCTCCAAAGCGTGGCGCAGCTGCACCGGGGTCACCCCATGGTGGATCTCGCCGCCTATGGCGTAGGAGATGGCGCCCGTCTCCTCCGACACGATGACGCTGATCACGTCCAGCTGCTCCGTCACCCCGATAGCGCTGCGGTGGCGCAGCCCCAGGTTGGGGTCAATATCGGTGCGCGACGTGACGGGCAGTATGCAGCGGGCTGCCAGCACCTGGTTGCCGCTCACAATCACCGCCCCATCGTGCAGAGGCGAATTCTTGAAAAACAGGGTCTCCAACAGGGCCGACGACGCCACGGCGTTGATCACCTCGCCCGTCCGCACCAGCTCCTCCACCTCGTTGCTGCGCTTAAAAATAATCAGCGCTCCCGTCTTGCTCTGCGACATGTGCATACAGGCCTGGATATAAGGCTCGTAATTCATGCTGTTGTGACGGTTCACATCGCTGCGCCAAAACTGCAGCCGCTTGGCCAGCGTGTCGCCCGTCTGCTGCGTCTTGGTGCCTATAAACAGTAAGAACTTCCGAATCTCCGGCTGGAACACAATCACCAGCGCTATCAACCCTATGCTCATCACGCCGCCAAGAATCTGGCTGCAAAAGCGCATGTTGAGGGCATCAAACACTCGCCATGCAATGTACATCACCACCAATGCCCAGAAAATGCGAATAATGTTGGTGCCTTTCAGCATGCGGTACAGCTCATAAATGAGGAAAGCAACCAGAAAAATGTCGAGGATGTCGACAAAACGGATGTGTGGAAAAGGAAACATAGTGTCAATAATTTTTTTTCTATAACGCCATGCCGTGGGGAATATTGCCATGCCGATTAAAAAAAGCCCCCTGCGGATTCGATCAACCCCATCGGCAGGGAAACAAAAAAAGTACGTATTGTTTGTATATCAAAAAAAAATCTTATTTTTACAGTTTGAAATATTGTATAAAAAAGAATCATGTTAATATATTATAAAGGTATAAATAACAGAGAACTATATAAACATTTCTATGTAGCCGATGGTTTGGACACATGGACGGGGGTCTTGCGATAGGGAAATATTCTCTGGATTGATTCATCATGCACAGCTGAAATATTCCTTTTTGTCTCTCCCGTAGAGATAATATAGAAACTAAATAGAGACTAAATAGAATCTAAATGTAAAATAAGTATCGGCCGAGGGCCGTAGGTGCTCCCGAAGAAGAGTTGAAAAATTTTATCAATACATATTAAAAGTCAATATGAAAAAATCATTATTCTCTACAGCAGCGCTGCTTACCGTGGTAAGCTTGATGAGTCTTACCTCCTGTCAGAAAGAGACGGCAGACGGTGTGAAACAGTTCCGTGCCACAATGGAGGGATGTACCTCCGACGACGGCAAAACAACCCTCGAAGGCACCGCCCTCAATTGAGTGAGTGGCGACGAGGTGGCCATCTATGGCACCGCGGGCCGCGCCATCTTCAGTACCTCTCCTCTCACCCCCGCCACCACCGCTGAGCTCATTTGCCAAGAGGGAGTGGCCGGCGAAGGCACCTACCGCGCCTTCTATCCCTCCACCCTCACTACCGACGGGGTCAACGTCACCCTGCCCGCAGTGCAGAACACCGTTGACGGCAGCCTGGCACAGTTCCCCATGTATGCCCAGAGCGACGATGAGAACCTCTCGTTCAAGAACCTCTGCGGTGCATTGGTGATCCACCTTCAGAAGAGCGATGTGGAAGTGTCCAGCATCACCGTGACGGCCGACGCCAACATCAATGGCCGGTTCAGCATCACCTATGCCGGAGTGCCCACCCTCCGCTACCTGGACGGCGGCAGCGCCTCCACCACCCTGCTGTGCAGCCAGCCCCAGTCGATTGCCAATGGCAAGGACTTCTATGTCTATATGCCTCACGGCACCTACTCCAGCCTGTGCATTGAGATCGAGGATGCCGAGGGCAACATCTGCACCAAGACCACCAAGCCTAATGTGACCACTTATATTCACCGCAGCCAGACCACCCGCATCAATCTCGGCGCCAACCACCTCACCTTTGCCCAGCGCTTCCCGCAGGGTATGCTTCCCGGACAGTTCTCGGTGAGCGCCACCCAGCAGGTCCGCTTCTCGCAGGGTATTCTTCAGTACAACCCCGCCAGTCAGATTTTCCGCTTTGCCAAGGACCAGTGCGACTATACCCTTAAAGGCCATAGCCTCGAGCTTTTTTCGTTTGACACGATGTGGAGAGAATACTTTGGCTGGGGTACCGGCAACAATCCCAATGCTTCGAAAGCTGAATTGGATAATCTGACAGGAGCCCCCTTCGTCGACTGGGGCATCAATGCCATCAGCAATGGAGGCAACCAACCCAACATTTGGCACACAATGAGCAAAGAGGAGTGGGATTATATTGTTAACCTGCGTCCCAATGCGGCCAGCAAGATTGCGGTTGCCGTTGTGGGTAGCGAAAGGGGTCTGGTCCTTCTGCCCGACAATTGGACACTGCCCACTGGTTGCAGCTTCACCCCTGGCTTTACGACAGACGGCCAAGATTACTCGCTCAACACCTATTCACTGTCTGAATGGAAACGTATGGAGGCGGCAGGCGCTGTGTTTGTGGTCAACGCTGGCTTGGGGGTGTTCATGCCGGCCATGCCGTTTTTAGGCAGACCTGAAGGTTTCTTTTTCTCCGGTACGACAGCTGGCACCAATTATTGGACCAGTTCAGAGGTGGGTCCTGATGTACTCTTATTCCCTGGGCAAGATCCAGATGCTGGTGGCATAGCGGTCAACGTTACTGGAGTTCGCATCGATGTGAACGATTATACTGGACGCAGTGCTTGTTATCCCGTCCGACTGGTGAAGTACGAATAAGCCTTTTCCAGTAAGGAAAAGCTCAGCTTTACAGTTGTTGAAAAGGCCCCCCACATTGCGTGGAGGGCCTTTTGTTTGATTTGTGGTTCGGCTGCTTCCGTTTGCGGAGGCGGTCATGTTTCCTGAGGGAAAAGGAGCTGGATGGCAAGGCGGGTGGGTCGTGGAGTGTGGACGCGCAGCAGGGAGGCCCCGCCACAGAGGGCTACGGTGTTGAGGACGAGGGTGCCCAGTTCGGAGTCGGGCAGGGGAGGGGTGGCAGGCCCGAAGTGGTCGGCAAAGGCGGCAAGGCGGCGGGTGATCATCGATTTGTTGGAGAGGGCTACGAGCATGGGGTGTTGCGGGAAGCGGGCTATGAGTTCGGGCAGGCGGTGCAGGAGCTCGTGGTTCTGCTCCACGGTCTTGGCAAAGCCGAGGCCGGGGTCGAGGATGATGCGGTCGGGGCCGAGGGACTGGAGGATGGCGAGCCGCTGCTCGAAGTAGCGGGAGAGGTCGTCGATGAGGTCGTCGTAGCTGGTGTTTTCGGGCAGCTGCATGGTGGCGGGGGTTCCGCGCATGTGCATCAGTACGTATGGCACGCCGAGCGAGACGACAGTGGGCAGCATGTCGGGGTCGAGCTGTCCGCCGGAGATGTCGTTGATGATGTCGGCACCGGCTTCGACGGCGCGGGCGGCGGGGAGGGCGTGGCAGGTGTCGACGGATATGAGTGCGTCGGGCAGCCGGGAGCGGAGCAGTGCCACGAGGGGGGTGAGTTTGTCGGCCTCCTGGGCGGGGGAGAGCAGTGCCGCGCCGGGCCGCGAGGACATGACGCCGAGGTCGAGGATGTCGGCCCCGGTGGCCAGCAGGTGGCGGGCCTGGGCCAGGAGGGCGTCGGGGTTGTTGTATCGGCCGCCGTCGTAGAACGAGTCGTCGGTGGCGTTGAGGATGCCCATCACTGCTGGGCGCGTGAAGGTGACTGTGCCACGGGGGCATCGGAGCCTGAAGGGCGAAAAATGCGGCTGTGGGTTCATGAATGGAAAAAATTGTGTATCTTTGTAATTTGGTATATAAAACGTTTTTTGTGCTTTTTAATTGTGCTACAACAATAAAAAAAGCAAATCAACGTTTCGTAAGATTGGAAAATACCCTGTCGGCAGATACACCGCAGCTGGGGGTATGATATTAAAGGAGTTTATATGAGTTGTATTGCACAGAAAGATAGTATACATAGTACAGAAAAGGAATTTGAGACGGAGATGGCCCGATGCAGGGACTTGTATGAAAAGAAGACGCGCGATTACGGCACCTCGTGGCGTGTGCTGCGGCTGCCGTCGTTGACGGATCAGATTTTCATCAAGGCCAACCGTATCCGCAGTATTGAGGACAGCGGCGAGAACAGAGTGGGCGAGGATGTGGAGCAGGAGTTTATCGCAATGGTGAATTATGCTGTCATGGCCCTCATCCAGCAGGAGTTGGGAGCCAGCGACGGCAGCGATTTGCCCTACGAGCGTGCCATGGAGTTGTACGACAAACACCTGCACCGTGCGGCCAGGCTCATGCTCGACAAGAATCACGACTATGGCGAGGCTTGGCGAATGATGCGTGTGGAGTCGATGGTGGACTTGATATTGATGAAGTTGCTCCGCATCAAGCAGATTGAAGACAATCAGGGGCAAACGCTGGTGTCGGAAGGAGTGGAAGGCGGATATATGGACATCATCAATTATGCCCTGTTCTGTCTGATTCGTCTGGACGAGGCAAAGGGTTGAACGGTTATGATAAACAAATAATTGTCAGAAATATATGGAAGTTAAAGATTCGAAGTTGAATTGGACGCTCAATGTCCTGGCCCGTGTGGTGGTGGGACTGGTGTTTATTTTTTCCAGTTTTGTGAAGGGCGTCGACCCGATGGGCACGTCGTTTAAGATTACAGAGTATTTGACCGCATGGTCGTTCTTCGGCATGAGTTTCGAATGGCTGGTGCCGTTGGCCACTTTTATGTCGATGGCTCTGATTACGGCCGAGTTCACGGTGGGCGTCATGCTTTTGTTTGGGGCTTTCCGTCGGCTGAGTGCATGGCTGTTGGTGTTGATGATGCTGTTTTTCACTGCTACGACGCTGATAGATGCTATCACCAACAAGGTGACGGACTGCGGATGTTTCGGCGACGCCATCAAACTGACAAACTGGCAGACTTTCTGGAAGAATATCGCGCTGGATGTCCCCACGGTTTGGATTTTCCTGACCCGCAATCTGCGGCGCAAGCTGCGTTTTGAACGCGATGTGTTGATAGTGCTTTTTGCCATGGTGGCGATGGTCTTGTTCGGCCTGTACAACATTAATAACGAGCCGTGTATTGATTTCCGTAGCTGGAAAGTGGGCAATCAGATGATTGATATGGACGGCGACGCACAGGTGAAGAGCTATGTGACCTACGTCAATAAGGAGACCGGCGAGAAGGACGAGTTCCTGTCGGAGGAGTTGGTAAAGCGGATGGAAGACCCCGCATGGGAGGAGAAATGGGAGTGGGAAAGCAGCCGTGTGGAGGATCCGCATGAAATCAAGGCCGACGGTTTCTCGATGCTTGATATGGATATGAACGACCATGCCAAGGAGTTGATAGGCATGGAGGATTATTTGCTGATAGCCACGATACACCATCTGGACAAAATGGGAGAAGAGGGCGTCAAGGCCATCGAGAGCACCAGTGCCTGGGCTGAGGAGAATGGGGTGCAGATGGTACTGCTGACGTCTGCCCTGTCGGAGGAGGTGCAGTCATTCATGGACGAGAAAGGACTTGACAATCTGGATTTCTACTTTGCCGATGCTACGGCCATCGAGACTATGGCGCGGTCCAATCCGGGTTTCCTCCTGTTGAAAGGGGGCAAGGTGATGGGCAAGTGGCACCATCGTCATGCCGACGAGATACAGGACTATAAGCTGTCCGACTGACAGAGATGGAGTTTTAGGAATAGATAAACTAACATTCAATACTATAAAGAGAAAATGATACAGAGAAAACAAACTATCTTTTTGTTTCTGGCCGTGTGTGCCTTGGCTTTATGTTTTGTGTTTCCTTTGGCTACGTTTGAGGGCAAAGCACCCCTCGGCACCGAGGTGACGGGCCAGTTCAGAATGATCCCCAAGGATGTGCCAGAGACAATGCAGCAGATTCTCAACGGCGAGCCAGTGGAGATTGGTCAGCGCGGATATGTGAAGACTTGGCCACTGGTGGCTTTGACGATTGCTTCGGCACTGATTGCGCTGGTCAGCATTTTCCTGTTCAAGAACAGGGTGCGTCAGATGCGCGTGGTGGCAGTGGCATTCCTGTTGGGGGTAGTGGACCTTTTCCTGATTTTTATCTGGGCGGTGGACTCGTTTGTGGACCAAGCCACGCAGGCCATGGCTTGCACGGAGGTGCATGTGACCTATGGAGTGGCCACCTGGGCCATTATTGCCGCCGTGGTGCTGATGTTTTTGGCACAGCGGTTTATCAAAAAGGATGAAGAGAAGGTCCGTGCCGCGGACAGACTAAGATAGAGGCAGACGTGAAACGGGTTTTTGACACTTTGGACGGATTGTCGGTTGTGGCATCGGAATTGCTGGAGCAGTTCCCGGAGGAACGGTTCTTTGCGTTCTTTGGCAAGATGGGCGTGGGCAAGACGACGATGATAAAAGAGTTGTGCAGTCGGCTTGGGGTGAGAGAGACGGTGTGCAGCCCCACGTTTGCCATCATCAACGAGTACACAACGGACCAGGGAGAACCGGTATACCATTTCGACTTCTACCGGCTGAAGAATGCCGAGGAGGCATTCGACATAGGGTATGAGGAGTATTTCTACAGCGGCGACTGGTGCTTCACAGAGTGGACCGAGAAGATCGAAAACCTGCTGCCAGAGCACTATGTGAGGGTGGAAATAGACGAACAAAACGGAGTAAGAACACTTATTGCAACTATAATAGATGACTGAATCAGAAGTATTAGCAAAACTGGCCGCACAGGCCTTGGACGAAAAAAAGGGAATAGACGTGCAGATACTTGACATGCGCGGGCTGCCGAGTGCACCCGCTGCTTTTTTTGTCATAGCATCGGGTACGGTGCCGGCACATGTGAGTGCGCTGAGCGACCATGTGCATGAGGTCGTAAAAAAGGCCACAGGTCTCAACCCCTCAAAAGTGGAAGGCTACATGAATGCCGAGTGGATTTTGATGGACTATTTCGATGTGGTGGTCCATATATTCCAGACAGAGCGGCGGGCTTTCTACAAGCTCGAGGAGCTGTGGGGCGATGCTGCCCGCGTCGCCGTGGGCGAAGGCAAACAAAAAGATTGATAGGAAAAGACTAATTATTTGTTTGAAGACAAATGGCAGAAGATAATAGAAATAATATGAAGCCCGGACGGGGTCAGCAAGGCGGCAATGGACCGAAGCCCAAAAGAGGTTGGGTGATGTTTGTTGTGTATGGCGTTATTCTGCTGACGCTGGGAGGGATGCTGCTGCGCAATGAAAGCACCGGCGTTTCGCACCCAGTGAGATGGGCTAAGCTTGAGCAAATACTGGAGAAACATGACTATTCGAAAATAGTGATTGTTAATAAGAAGTATGCTGAAGTGTATATCAAAAGCTCGGCTTTGAAGGTCGACACCGCCTACAGCGATTTGGTGAGCCACAACATGGTCGGACAGGAAGTGCCGGCCGGTTTCTACAAATATGACTTCATCACTTTCGAGAGTTTTGAGAAAGATTTGGAGAAAGTGGAAGAACGCACAGGCGAACGCATCGAGTTGACGCCAGAGGAGCGTACCAGCCCTTGGCGTGACGTGCTTGTGATTTTTGGGCCGTTCCTCATTCTGATTCTTTTCTTTGTAATCATGAACCGCGTCACTCAGCGCCAGATGGGTGGCGGCGGCGGAATATTCGGCGTGGGCAAGAACAAGGCCAAAGTGTATGATGGCAAGACCCCGACGAATATCACCTTTAAAGATGTGGCAGGACTGGCCGGGGCCAAGGAAGAGGTGATGGAAGTGGTGGACTTCTTGAAGAACCCGAGTAAATATACAAATCTGGGCGGCAAGATTCCGAAGGGAGTGCTGCTTGTAGGTCCTCCAGGCACAGGTAAGACTTTGTTGGCCAAAGCCGTGGCGGGCGAGGCCAATGTGCCTTTCTTCTCCATGTCAGGCTCTGATTTTGTGGAGATGTTTGTGGGTGTGGGTGCTTCGCGAGTGCGAGACCTTTTCGAGGAGGCCAAGAAGAAAGCTCCGTGTATCATCTTTATCGATGAGATTGATGCCGTGGGACGAGCCCGTGGACATGCCGGTTTGAGCAATGCCAACGACGAGCGTGAGAATACGTTGAACCAACTGCTCACGGAGATGGATGGCTTCAGCAGTGGCACAAATGTCATTGTGCTGGCTGCCACCAACCGTGCGGATGTGCTGGATAAGGCTCTGTTGCGTGCCGGACGTTTCGACCGACAGATATATGTCGAATTGCCCGATTTGGAAGAGCGCAAGGCTATCTTCGACGTCCACATGCGTTCGCTGAAACTGAACAACGACGCTGGGAGCGAAGGCTTTGTGGATAGAGACTTTTTGGCAAAGCAGACTCCTGGTTTTTCGGGAGCTGATATAGCCAATGTGTGTAATGAGGCCGCCTTGTGTGCAGCCCGAAAGGGTAAGGACAGGATTGAGCGGCAAGATTTCCTCGATGCTATCGACAGGATAGTAGGCGGCTTGGAGAAACGCACGAAAGTTTTGACCGAACATGAGAAACGTGTTGTGTCGTATCATGAGAGCGGTCATGCTTCGGTGAGCTGGCTGCTGCGCTGGGCCAACCCGCTGATTAAGGTTACGATAGTGCCAAGAGGCAACTCGTTGGGTGCAGCATGGTATCTGCCCGACGAGCGCCACCTGACCACCTATGCCCAGATGTTTGACGAAATGACCAGCCTGATGGCCGGACGTGCCGCCGAAGAGGTGGTGTTTGGCGAAGTCGGCACGGGCGCTCTGAATGATATGGAGCGTGCCACCAAGATGGCTCAGTCGATGGTGGTGTACTATGGTATGAGTCCAAAGATTGGGAATATCAGTTTCTACGACTCGACAGGCCAGACCGACTATGGGTTTACCAAGCCTTTCAGTGATAAAACGGCAGAGGTGATAGACTCGGAGGTGAACCGCATTGTGGAAGAGGCATACAGCAGGGCCAAAGAGATTATCAACTCTCACAGGGCTCAGCTGGATGAATTGGCCGGACAACTGTATGAGAAAGAGGTGCTGTTCCGCGACGACCTGGAGCGCATCTACGGCCCCAGAGAGGCTGACAAGATTGCGGCTCAGCTTCAGGAAAAATCGGCAGAGCAGTCCGCTCAGCTGACGGGAAAAGATGAGGCCAGTGTTAAAAAAGATGATGAGACTGCACCTAAAGAAGAGGCTGATGTGCCTCACGACGAGAAATCTGAATGAGAGCACAGGAGCGTGTTTTAAGATGAAGTAAATAATGATCAGTATATGAAGACCTTTTGGATAAGGACTGCCAGTGCTACAGTTTACGCCCTACTTTTCTTGGGGTCCATTTATAGTGGACGCTTAGTGGGCGATTTGTGGGGGAAGATTATCCTTACGGCATTTGTCCTTTTTGTTGCCTTGGGGTGCACTTTCGAATATTATCGGATAGCCGAAAAACAGGGAGCCCATCCTATCAAGCCGCTGGGCTATGCCTGGACACTGCTGATGGTGGTCATGGTTTGCTATTCGGGTTCGGCAGGCTCAGTTGCTTTGGCCATGCTGAGTTTAGTGATTACGCTGGGCGTTCAGCTTTGGCGTAAGACCGAACAGCCCTTTGCCGATGTGCTCCATACCCTGCTGCCCATGTATTATGCCGCCCTGCCGTTAGCGCTGATGCCGTTCCTGCACAACGTGATGAACGTGCTGGTCATGTGCATCATCATGGTGTGGGTGAACGATTCCTTCGCCTACATGGGAGGGTCGCTGATTGGGCGCCACAAGATGTGGCCTCGCCATTCGCCAGGCAAGACATGGGAAGGCACGGCCGTAGGCGTTGCAGCGGCTGTGGCCACCGGCCTGCTGGTTGGCCCGCTGTTCCAGACCTCTTTGCAGTGGTACGATTGGTTGGTGCTTTCCTTGGTGTGCAGCATTATAGGCACTTTGGGCGATCTGACCGAGTCGATGCTTAAACGCTCGGTGGGTCTCAAAGACTCCGGCAACATCATGCCCGGTCACGGGGGCTTCCTCGACCGCTTTGACAGTTTACTCTTCATCCTGCCTGTAGTCTGTGTTTATTGTGTTTTTATAGTCACCATGTAATAATCAAGAATAGATTATGTATTTACACCGAGAAGGCCGAAAAATGGTTTTGTGGATGCTGGCCGCAGTGCTGGTCATCTATGCAGCCATGATTTTCTTTGTCCACCACTGGACAGTTTTCCATTACCTGTTTATCACCATCCTGTTAGTGTTCTGGGTGCTGGTGGCTCTCTTTTTCCGCATACCTCGGCGCATCTTCACCAGCAATGGGCAGTGTCTCATTTCGCCAGCCGACGGCACCGTGGTGGCCATAGAGGAGGTGGTGGAGAAAGAGTATATCAAAGGAGAATGCTTGCAGATAAGCATCTTCATGAATGGCACCGACGTGCATGTGAACCGCTACCCTGTAGACGGCGTGGTGGAATATACCAAATTCAGAAGAGGAAACTATTTCGTGGCCTCATATCCCAAATCCAGCGATTTGAATGAACATCACTCCACCGGTCTGAGACTTGACGATGGTCAGAAGATTCTTATCCGTCAGGTGGCAGGCACTATGGCGCGGCGCATAGTGTGCTACGCCCACGAGGGAGAACGCGTCCGCCAGAACCAGGAGATGGGGTTTATCAAGTTCGGCTCGAGGGTAGACCTTTTTGTCCCCAAGCATTTTATTATTGATGTCAATGTGCAGGATACCGTGCGCAACGCTATCTCGCCCATTTGTACGATTACCCCGCCCCCTGCGCCCGAAGTGCAGGACGGGGCAGACAGTCGGTCTTAACCGCTCCATTGTCCCCATGACCATAGCAGAGCAAATACTTTACGAAGACAACCATCTGATAGCCCTCAATAAATTGCCGGGCCAGATAGTTCAGGCCGACAAGACAGGCGATGTCTGCCTTGCCGACCTCCTGAAAGCCTTTATCAAACAACGGGACAACAAGCCAGGCAACGTCTTTTGCGGAGTTATCCATCGTCTGGACCGTCCCGTCAGTGGGGTAGTGCTCTTTGCCAAAACGAGCAAGGCCCTCAGCCGCATGAACCAGCTGATCAAAGACCGTGACTTCCGCAAGGTTTATCGGGCTGTGGTGACGCAAGCTCCGCCCCAACATGCCGGACGGCTGGAGGACTACATTGTACGCAATGCAAAGCTGAACAAAAGCTTCGTGACTGCTGACCGCAGCAATCCGGAGGCCAAGCTTGCATCGCTCGACTACACTCTGCTGGCCACCTCTAAAGGGGGCTATCATCTGCTCGAGATAGACCTCCATACGGGTCGGCACCACCAAATCCGTTGCCAGCTGGCCCACATGGGCTGTCCCGTCAAAGGCGACCTCAAATACGGGGCCCCGCGCTCCAACCCCGACGGCAGCATCTCGCTCCACGCCTACCAGGCAGTGTTCGACCACCCCGTGCGTCATGAGATGGTCTCTATCACGGCTCCGATGCCTTGGCAGGACATGTTTCCGAATATCAATTAATACAGATAATCATACATAAGCATAATCCCCAAAAAACAATGAAACAATATCCCAAAGTATTCTTATTGAGCATCATGTTGTTGACGCACATTGCTGCTCAAGGCCAGACGTTGAAGTTGGATGTTAAAGACTACACGAAGGCTTCTTGCGCGTTCTCCCTCGACAAGATCGACATGCAGATGGTCGAGGCCGATGGCAACCCGTTCACCGTGGTTACGTTCAACGGGTCGGTTTCCTCACAACAGGTGGGGACACCCGATTTACCAATCTACTCTCAACTGATAGAGATACCCGTGTGCAGTGAGGTGGTTGTTGAGGTGACCGATGTGACGGTTCGTACATTGGGCGAAGGCGTTTGCAAGTACCCCTTGATGCCGGTCCAGCCCTCGCCGTCCAAGTCTCAACGCGAGAGACTGCCGTTTGTCATGGATAGCGCCTTATATGCCACTGACGATATCTATAGCCACCCGCTGGCATGGATTGAACCTGTGGGTATTGCCAGAGACCGCAATCTTGCCCACTTGTTCATCTCGCCCATTTCCTACAACCCTGTTACGGGAGAACTGAGGCAGGTGACCTCAATGAAGGTGAACCTCAAGTATAAAAATGCTGATATGGCCGAAACTCAGCGTATACATAACCTGTATTCCTCGCCAGACTTTTCGATAGGCCAGACAGCCTTGTATGCACTCCCTGAGACCAAAGAGGTCCGGCGCGACGCCCCTGTCCATTACCTCATTGTGGCCCACAGCAGTTTCAGGGGTCAGCTGGATTCCCTTATCACGTGGAAGAAACGTAGAGGTTTTCTTGTAACCATTGGTTATACCGGAGATGCCCAGGTTGGGACAACAAATACCCAGATTGCAGACTATATCAAGAGCTTTTACACCAATGCCACCGCCCAGCTGCCAGCACCCACCTATCTGCTGTTGGTCGGAGACCATCAGCAGATTCCCGCTTTCTCGGCCCGCTGCGGCTCTCCGGCGACAGACCACGTCACCGACCTCTATTATGCCACCTGGACCGCTGGAGACCATATTCCGGACTGCTATTATGGCCGTTTCTCGGCTCGTAATGTGGCCGAGCTGACGCCTCAGGTTGAAAAAACCATCTACTACGAAAGCTATGGGTTCGCCAATGATGCCTATCTGGGAAGAGGTGTGCTGATTGCCGGGGTGGACCAACGCAGCACCAGCGACTGGGCATATCGTTATGCCGACCCCGCTATGGATTACAGCGCCAGTCTGTATGTCAACTCTGGCCATGGCTTTACCAATGTTTCCTATTATAAAAACAATGTTTCTTATGCACCTACGGGTGTGACCGTTACGGGCAGTAGCCAAACGTCCAACACAGCCAATACCTTGCTGTCCCTCTACGATTTGGGGTGTGGATTTGTCAACTATAGTGCCCATGGCTATGACGACAGCTGGTCAATCCCTCAGTTCAGTACTTCGGACGTCGCCTCCATGACCAACTATGGTCGTCCGTCCATTATGATTGGAAACTGCTGCCTCTCCGGTAAGTTCAACACTACTGCTTACGATGCCTGTCTGGGCGAGGCCTTGCTTCGGAAAACGGACAATGCCGGTGCGGCAGCCTATATTGGTGGTACCAATTCCACATATTGGCCTGAAGATTTCAGCTGGGCTGTCGGTGTGCGAAACAACGTGTCCAATACCATGGTTCCCGCCTATGACGCAAACAACATTGGCGTTTACGACAGGCTGTTCCATACCCATAATGAAGACTATACGGCTTGGCATACCACTATGGGTTCCATGGTAATGGCAGGCAACTTGGCTGTCCAGTCCTCTGGCTCCAGCCGTGCTTATTATTATTGGGAAATATATGAGCTTTTCGGCGACCCCTCGCTGATGCCCTGGCTTGGCCGTGCAGCGCAGATGAGTGTTTCTGCTCCCACCCCTGTCAGTGTGGCGGAGGCCTCCTATTCCGTAACCGTCCCGGCCCACGCTTACGTGGCTCTGGTCGATCCGCAGGATCTTAGCCTTATTGCCGCAGCTTATGCCGACGAGTCCGGCAGCGCCACGCTCACCCTGCCCTCAGACATGAGTGTAGGCACTTACCAGCTTGCTGTCACCGCGCAAAACTACAAGCCCTATTTCCAAAATGTGGAGTTTGTCGTATTGAATGGCCCTTATGTCATTATCACCAGCCTCCAACCCTCCAATGGGAAACTCGTTCCGGGCCATTCCACCACGTTCGATGCGACAATCAAAAACATCGGCAACGCCTATCCTACTCAGGGTCTGTTATATTTGAACTGCGACAACCCAGGGGTTGTGATATCAAGAGCGGAAGAACACTTCTCTGCTTTAGCCCCCGGCGACTCCACAACACTGACCGGCTTATGGCTAACCTACGTCCCCGACACCTACACGGACCACAGCATGTTGACTTTCAGTACAGAGGTCAATTTCGGTGAAGGCACTGCCCACAAGCGTCACATTATGTATACAACCACGTCAGCCCTGGCGCTTGCTCATGCCGAGTCGCAGTCCACTATCTACTCCAACACGGCCAACACCATTACCTGCCAGGTGGTCAATAACGGACATGATTCCACTCCGGCTCTCTCGCTCCTGTTGCCCAACCTCTTTGGCTTCATGACCGAGCAGCCCATGCCCCAGCCCCTTGCCCCCCTCGCTCCTGGTCAGTCAGCCACGGTCTCTTTCCCCGTGCAGATGTCCGCTAATCTTCCTACCACTTTATTGCGCTTTGCCCTCCATGCCACCGATGGGCAGGACACCTTTGTCGTAGCCCCATTCCAGCTCCCTTCAGGCTATAGTGCGGTCGAGGATTTTGAAACAGGCGATTTTACCCGTTTCAATTGGACGCAGGGTACTTATCCTTGGGTCATCACCAATGTCAATCCGTTGCATGGTTCCTTCTCTGCCCGGAGTTCCAGTAGTCTTGGCGACCGCAGAGAGTCCCGTCTGTCCATCTCCTGGACCTCCACCATCGACGATACGATTAGTTTTCATGTAAAAACATCAACCGAGGCGGGCTTTGACAAATTCCGGCTCTTTATCGATGGCACCGAAAGCTATTCCGCTTCGGGAGAACAGGACTGGACTCGTGTGGCGCTACCTGTGACAGAAGGCACCCATATCTTTTCTTTCTCCTACAGTAAAGACTTCTTTACCGCCTCAGGCGAGGATTGTGTGTGGATTGATGATGTAAACCTCCCCTTCTCTGGCGAAGTCGTCACGTACACTATCGACACTATCTGCCAAAACGGCGACTACTATTTTGCCGACACCCTGGTACCAACCGCCCATGTCGGACACCTTACCATGAGCGACAGCACCAACACCAGCTTCCTCTCCCTGCAAGTGGTCCCGCAACCCGAGGTGCAGATTGAGGTGATTGGCCAATTAGGCCTCGGCCAGTGCGTGCTGCTCAAAGCCACAGGCGCAACATCATACACCTGGAACACGGGCGACACATTGAGCTGTATTGCCGTCTGCCCCGAACAAGGAAGCACCTATCAAGTCACGGGATGCCATAGCGGCTGCTGTGGCGAGACGTCCATCACACTTCTTGGCATAGGACAAGCCACCTCGGCCAGTACCGTCTCGGTCTATCCCAATCCCGCGACCGAAGCTGTCACCATAGCTGCCGACAACATGCGCTCTGTCCGTATCATCAACCTCATGGGCCAAACAGTCACCACCATTGGCACACACTCATCCCAGCTCACAATCCCTCTTCAAAATCTCCCCAAAGGCATCTATTTTGTCAGCGTCGAAACAACCCAAACAGTCAGTACGAGCAAGTTGCTGATAAAATAAACACTTGTTATCTGTTTTTAAATCAGCCGAATGAATCATTCGGCTGATTTTTTTTTACAAAATATGTTGCTTATTCTGTAAAAAATAGTACTTTTGCAACTCCGTTAGATATTGGATTTCCATCCAATCCGTCTCGGTCGGATATTATTATTAACTCTATAACAAATCAACTCGGATGAAAAATAAGTACTACGACTTAGTCGACCAAACATTCGATTTTCCTCAGGATGAATTTCGCACGGAAGATGGCGAGCTCATCTTTCACGATATTCCATTAATGGAAATCATCAAACAATACGGCACCCCCTTAAAGATAACCTATCTCCCCAAGATAACCTCCCAAATCCAGCGTGCCAAACGTATGTTCAACGTGGCTATAGCCAAGACCGACTACTGTGGCTCCTACAACTACTGCTATTGCACAAAGTCAAGCCACTTCAGTTTTGTTTTGGAAGAAGCCCTCAAGAACGACATCAATCTTGAAACCTCGTCGGCCTTCGACATCAACCTCATTCAAGAACTCTATGCCCAACAGCTGGTCGACAAGGACATCTTCATCATCTGCAACGGCTATAAACGTCCGCAATACATTGAAAACATCGTCGGTCTGTTCAACGACGGATTCACCAACATAGTCCCCATTCTGGACAACAAGAACGAGTACTATGCGCTCGACAAGCTGGTCTCAGCCGCATCTGCCACCGCCGAAACTGCCCTTCCCCCCATGAAACTGGGCATCCGGATAGCCTCCGAGGAAGAACCTAAATTCGACTTCTATACCTCCCGTCTGGGTATGCGCTACAGCGATATCGTCAGCTTCTACGAGGAGCAGGTCAAACCCAACCGCCATTTCTCCCTCAAAATGCTCCATTTCTTTATCAACACCGGCATCCGCGACACCGCCTACTACTGGAACGAACTCTCCAAATGCGTCAACGTCTATTGCGACCTCAAACGTGTCTGCCCCGAACTCGACTCGCTCAACATAGGCGGCGGCTTCCCCTGCAAAACCTCGTTGGCTGCTACCTACGACTATGAATATATGGCCGAAGAAGTGCTGGCACAAATCAAAAACATCTGCACCAACCGCGGAGTCGAGGATCCCAACATCTTCACCGAATTTGGCAGCTTCACGGTCGGCGAAAGCGGGGCCACCCTTTACAGTATTCTGGACCAGAAGCAGCAGAACGACCGCGAGCTTTGGTATATGATCGACAGCTCCTTCATCACCACCCTGCCCGACACTTGGGGCATCAACCAGCGTTTCATCATGCTCCCCATCAACCACTGGGATTGCGAGTACCAACGGGTGTTCCTCGGCGGTCTGACCTGCGACAGCGAAGATTACTACAACGCCGACTCCCACGCCAACGCTATCTTCCTGCCCAAGTTGCAGAAGGACGACCCCCTCTACATCGGTTTCTTCCACACCGGCGCCTACCAGGAGAGCCTGGGTGGCTACGGCGGAATCCAGCACTGCCTCATCCCCGCGCCCAAGCACATCATTATTGACAAGGACGAGAACGGCGAGTATGTCACCAAACTCTTCGCCAAGGAGCAGAGCCACAAATCCATGCTCAAAATCCTCGGCTACTGATTCGCTCGTGGCCATCCGCTTCCATCGTCCCCATCGGCTGTGGCTCATCGGCATCTGATACCTTGACGGTGCAGAACAAATCCCAGCCGTGGGGCAAAGCTGGGCGGCGAGTGGTTGGTACTCGATAGTTCAACAGTCAGCCCCTCGTCGCCTCTCACCCTTTTCCAGTCAGTAGGTGCGTTCGGTGCCGTCTCAGCGTAAAGACTGAGCCGCAGAGGTGCTGCGTCGCGGTTTATAGTATCGAAAAACGATAGTTCAAATGTAGTTCATCGTTCCTTCTTCGTTATTTATCGAAGAAGGAACGATGAACTAATGCCGAAATTCGGTATGAAAGGCGGCTGAGCTGTTAGTCGTTGAAGATTTCGTGGAGCTCGACCTCATACACTACAGGTGTGTAGGGAGGGATTCCGCTGGCGCCCACCACTTTTTCGAAGGGGAAATAGAAGCGGAACTGGCTGCCGGCGTTCATGAGTTGGAATCCTTCGATGAGACCCTCGAACATGGGCGAGCCCAGAGTGTGGACCACAGGGTCGCGTCTTCCGTAGGTCTGTTCGATGAGTTCGCCGGTGAAGAGGTTGGTGCCTTTGAAGTCGAATTTGAGACGTTTTCCGATGGTTGCTTTGGGGCCTTTGCCCGGGCGCAGCACTTGGTAGTAGAAGCCTTGGGGAGCTTTCTGGATATCGGGGTTTTGGGCAAGGAGTTGCTCGAAGAGTTTTTCTTGTTTCTGGGCGCCCGCTTCGGACTGTTTTTTGTTGGAGGCGTGGCTGGCCAGCGAGGCCAATTGGGCTATCTGTTCGCAGGCTTCGTTGTACTGGTCGGTGGTGAGGGGCTGTTTTTCGCCGTTCAGGTAGCTTTCGAAGGCTTTGGTCACGACCTCTTTGTCGAAGTTGTAGAAGTCGCTTTGGGCGGTTTGTGCCAGGCTCATGCCCATGGCCCAGCTCAGGGAGTCGCGCTCGTTGTTGAGTTGGGCTGTCTCATGGTTGTTGCTGCATGCCATGAAGCAGCTGGTCAGGGCTGCGATGGCAAGGACAGGGATAAGTTTTTTTTTCATCTTCTTCAGTCTTTGTGTTATTGTGATTGTTGTTTTTGTGCGTATGGATGATGAGGGGCGGGGTGTTATTTTCCGCGGCCTTGGAAGATTATGAATACGGTGTAGATGAGGATTTTGATGTCGGTGGTGATGGACATGTTTTCCATGTAAAGGAGGTCGTATTTGAGGCGTTCGCACATTTCGTCGACGGTGCTGGCATAGCCGTATTTGACCTGGCCCCAGGAGGTGATACCGGGTTTGATGCGCTGGAGGAGGAGGTATTCGGGGCAGCGTTTTACGATTTGGTCGATGTAGAATTGGCGTTCGGGGCGGTAGCCGACGATTGACATGGTGCCTTTGAGGACGTTGTAGAATTGTGGTATTTCGTCCAGGCGGACTTTGCGCATGAATCGGCCAAAGGGAGTGATGCGGGGGTCGTTGTCGCGCGAGAGGGCGGGTCCGCAGGCTTCGGCATCGGTGTACATGCTTCGGAATTTGTGCATTTTGAATGGCTTGCCTTTGTAGCCTATGCGTTCTTGGGCATAGAAGATGGGTCCGGGGCTGGTGGCTTTGACGATGATGGCGGTGATAAGGAAGACGGGGCTGAGGATGACCAGTGCCAGGAGGGACAGCAGTATGTCGCACATGCGTTTGACGCTGTATTGCCATTCTTCCATGAGGCGGGTGTTGATGGTGATGAGGGGGGAGTGGAAGATGCTGTCGACGCGTACCATGCCCAGGATCATGTCGCGGGCGTCGGGGGTGATTTTAATGATCACCTCGCCGCAGCCGTCGAGCATGCGGAGGATTTGTTGGATTTGGGTGTGCTCGGTGTCTTCGATGGCGATGATTACTTCTTCGATGTGGTGCTGGGCTATGAGCTGCGGGACGTCGGCGGTGGTGCCGAGTTGTGGCATGACGGCGGCCAGTCGGCTTTCGCACCGCTGCGCGGGGCCGTCGGTTTCCACTTCTACAAAGCCGATGAATATGTTGCCGGAGTAGCGTTCTTGGTTTTCGAGGTCGAGGTAGGTTTGGTAGGCTTTGCTGTGGCTTCCGATGAGGAGGGTGGGGAATCCCAGCTGGCGGTTGTGGACGCGGCGCACGGTGGCGGAGGTTTGCAGGAGCCGGCAGCTGTAGGTGAGGGCGAAGTGGACGCCGATGAGGAAGAGGAGGGAGACGTAGTAGTTGTTGCGTGAGCCTACTTCGTCGTCGAGCAGCAGGGCGAAGAAGAGGACCACCACGCCGATGAGGGTGGCGGTGGCGGTTTGCTGCAGCTCTTTGAGGCGCGATTTGCGGAGGACGTTCTTGTAGGTGCCTTGCAGGGCATAGAGCACCACCCACCCGAGGGGGATGACTACGATGCCCAACCAGAAGTTGGGGTCGGCCAGTATGGTGTCCAGCTGCGCGGGGGCGAGGTGTTCGAAGCCTATTTTGCGGAACATGAAGAAGAGGGCCCAGGCAGCCATGGCGCTGAGAACGTCAAGTATGATATATCGGATTGTGACCCATCGTGCTTTCATGGCAGTAGATGATTGAGTTGATTGTTTGTTGTGATTAATGTTGTTGGATTAGGCCGCCAGCCTTGTGGTCTGACGGATGAGTGTATGTGAAAGATGGTCTATAGCGCTATTACTTTTACGTTGTCGATGCGCACGGCCCCGTTTTTACCTTGGGCGTTGGCGGCTTGGAAGAGGAGGGTGAGGGGGGTGTTCCAGTTCAGTACGCTCCAGGCACGGCCCAGGTTGATGTAGATCTTTTGCCAGGAGCTGTTGGGCACGAGGCACATGACGGGGACGGTGGAGGCGTTTCCTTCGGAGTTGACGCGGAATCCTATTATGTTGACGTATAGGTCGAAGTCGGTCTGGTAGTCCATTTCGAGGTAGAGGACTTGTCCGACTTTGGGTCGGAGGGTGGTGAGGACGGCGAAGTTGGCCACATTGACGGAGTCGGGAATGGACAGCATGCCGAAGCCTTTGCCGGTGCAGGCGGCGGAGGCGCTGTCGCGCACCCACACGAGGTTGGTGTCGAAATTGGTGGAGAAGCTGGTGGGTTCGAAGTAGTCCTCGACCAGGACGGTCATATTCGAGAGGGGGACGTAGTGGGCGGTGAGGCTCCAGGCGGAGTCGGCCTCAACGAATTGACCCAGATTGGTCACGCTGTCGGCCGCCACGACGATGTTGTTGAGGGTGATGGTTTGATAGAAGGGGTAGGCGATACGGGTGGAGGCCTGTCCGTTTTGTTTGACCACGGGGACGACTTTGATGTATTTTATTGTCCCATGGCGGAGTACGGGGGCGGTGAAGGGCAGTTGGAAAACGCCTAAATTGGTTTCAGACTCGTCGCCCTCAAAGTAGCAGATGATTTGGGCTGCGTCGATGATTGAGGTGTAGAATCCGGGTTCGGGTGAGGGTGCAAGTTGGGCCTGCGGCCCCACAGTTATGCGGTCGAGATGGAGGTAGGCAGGTATTCTTACGTCCCCTTTGAATTTCTCGCATGAGCTGAAAGCCAATGCCATCAGCAGGCAGGCGAGTATCGGTTGGATATTCTTTTTGAAAAAAATCATACGCTTTAGTAACGCCTTAATGTTTTTTTTAGTATCTTTGCACGCAAAAATTATCTCGTATTATGAAAGAATTATCGATGCATGTGTATGATTTGATGGAGAATTCGACTGCGGCCAATTCGACCGAGGTGAAGTTGACAATCCATGATAGCATAAAGGACAATGACTTCCATTTCGTTATAGAGGATAATGGCAAGGGTATGACGCCGGAGTTTCTGGCAAAGGTGACCGACCCTTACACCACTTCCCGAACCACGCGCAAGGTGGGTCTGGGGCTTCCGCTTATAAAGATGAATACGGAGAATTGTGGCGGGGGGATGAAGATTACCAGCCAGCCGGGGGTAGGGACCCGTCTCGAATTCTGGTTTCAGCATAACCATTGGGACCGCCCGCCCATGGGTGATTTGGCGGGGTCGCTGGTGATGTTGGTGTCGCAGCACGAGGACATCCATTTTATCATCACTTATACGACCGACGATGGAGAGTTTGTGCTGGATACGGATGAGGTGAAGGAGGCTTTGGGGGGCATGAGTATGAACGACCTTTCTATTCTGAGATATTTGAAGGATATGGTGCGTGAGAATCTGTCCGAAATACATGCCAACGAATGAAAAGGATAGGGGTGTTGAGCGACACGCACGGCACGGTGCCCAAGCAGGTGTATTCGTTTTTTGAGGACTGCGACGAGCTGTGGCACGCGGGCGATATGGGACGGGGTGTGCTGGAGCCTTTGCGGGAGCGGTGGACGGTGAGGGCTGTGTATGGCAATATGGATGATTATTCGATGCATTATGAGGTGCCTCGAACGCAGTTGTTCAGATGTGAGGGGCTGAAGGTGATGATGACCCACATAGGGGGGTGGCCAGGCCACTATCCCAAGGAGTTGAAGGAGTTGTTGATGAAGGAGCATCCGGATATCTTTGTGTGTGGACATAGCCATATCCTGAAGGTGATGTACGACAATGAGATGAAGTTCCTGCACATCAATCCCGGCGCTGCCGGACGCGTGGGTTTCCATAAGGTTTCCACGTTGGTGCGGTTCACCATCGACGGAGTCCCCAAGGATTTGGAGATATTGGATTTCCCCAAGGTGTGAGGACTTATTTGCGGGGAGGTATTTGCGCTATTATGACGCCGGCAATGACAATGACCATGCCGAGGGGTTTGGACCATGTGAGTTGCTCCTGCCCGATGAGTATGGCGGCGATGAGTGAAAAGCCTGGAATCACGTTGGTGAAGATGCAGGCGGCGGTGGCTCCCAGTCGGGCGACGCCTATGTTGTAGAACACGTAGGCTATTGTGCTGCAAAAGATGCCCAATATCAGCAGCAGGATGAAAAACTGGGGGGTGTAGCTGAGCTGAGGCAGGTGGGAACCGTCGAGGACAAGCATCAGGGGGATGAAATATAAGCAGCCGAACAGGTTTTGATAGGCGGTGATGGTGAAGGGTTTATAGCGGTCGACGAGCTTGACGAGCAGGATGGTGAAGATGACTGCGATGAATACGGCCCCGAACAGCCATGCCAGACCCAAGGGGTTGGCGTCGAGGTTTGCCCCGTCGGCATTGCCTCCAAAGAGGAGCATTACGGCAAGGCCAACCAGCGACATCAGGATGCCGAGCAGGGTGACGGGACGGATTTTCTCCTTGTAGGCGGCGGCCATGCCAAAGGGGACAAAGAGGGGGATGGTGGCCACGACGATGGAGGCCATGCTGCCACTGACCAGCTGCACTCCGCTGGTTTCGCAGATGCTGTAGATGAACGGCTCGCAGAAAGCCAGCAGCATGAACCATTTCAGGTCGCCCCGTTTGATGGGCTCCAGTTTTTTCAACAGGAACAGGGCTGGAATGGTTACCACCGAGGCAAGAAGCAGCCGGAAGGTCAAGATGATGAGAACGGTGATGTTGGGTTGTGTGACGAAGAGCTGTTTGGTGATGATGAAGCTCACGCCCCATATTACAGCTGCAAGTCCTAAAAGGATGTATACTATTGATTTTTTCATTTTCGAATAATGGACGGGGACATTATAGTTTGTAGCTGTAGATGCCTTCCCGTTGTTTGCCTTGATAGAATGTGAGGGTCCGCAGGGTTTTGCCCTGTGGCAGGATGAGGGGTTGGGTGTATACCGGTGACTCGGGTGTGGGTTCGCTGCCGTCGGTGGTGTAGTAGATGTAGCAGCCTTCCACCTCGGTGTCGATGGTCACCAGCAGGAGGTCGTCTTGGCGCGTGCGGGTGACGAGGGGTTTGAACGAACCGGGGCAGTAGTTGTAGCCGCCTGTGGCGAGTCGTGTTTTATGTTGTTCAATCTTGTGACGGAAATGTTGCCAGTCGCGGTTGGCGGGTTTGGACCAAAGGCATTCGGCGAAACTGCATATACGGGGTATGAGCTGGTATTCGGCAAGGGTGTAGGTGTCGATGTGGTCGGTCCAGAGCATGCACAGCCCCCCTAAAATATGATTTTGTTGCGACGAGGAAAAGTTGCGAGGGATTGGCTCGAAGAGATAGGAGTCGTGCAGGGTGAGCAGTTGAGGGGAGGCGGTGGGTTGGTCGGTGCTGTCGGCTTGGTAGTAGTCAAAACTGCAATATTGGGGGGTGGCGATGATAACCCCTTGGGCCAGCAGGGAGGCGATGGAGGCGATGCTGTCCCCACGGGTGGCCACAAGGGCGGCGTCGGGAGGCAGGGGACCAAAATCAAGCATGTCGTCCCACCCCATGACACGTATGCCTTTGAGCGAAAGGTGTTCGGCCACTTGGTTTATCAGCCAGCCTTGCAGTTCGCTCTCGTGAGTGAAGTTCAGCTTATGCTTGAGGGATTGGCATCGGGGGCATTGCTCCCAAGGTTCGGTGGAGCAGGGACTGCACCCTATGTGGATATACTCGGAGGAGAACATGGCGGCAATCTGGTCCACCACGTTGAAGAGGAAGTGCAATGTCGAGTCGTTGCCTATGCAGAGTGTGGCGTCGTGTGGCCAGCAAGGGCCATAGGCCACGTGGCGGGCTTTGGGTTCGCAGGCTAAGCCGGGATAGGCGGCAAGGATGGCGCTGCAATGGCCGGGAATGTCGATGGAGGGGATGACTTCTATATTGCGTTGGGCGGCGTATTCTATCACTTCGGCAATATCGTCGGGAGTATAAAAGCCGCCGTAGGTGGCTTCCTCGCCGGGACGAGGGGCAGGGGCGGTGCCCCAGCGGTAGCCGCTCCGGTCCACCCGCCAGGCTCCTATGTCGGTGAGGGCAGGGTAGTTGTCTATCTCGATGCGCCAGCCTTGGTCGTCGGCGAGGTGCCAGACGAATTTGTTCAGTTTGTATGCCACCATAAGGTCGAGGTGCCGTTTGATCTGTTTGACGGTGAAGAAGTGGCGGCAGGCGTCGAGCTGGCTGCCTCGCCACGCGAAACGGGGGCGGTCCAGTATGGTGCATTCGGGCATGATGATGTGGGCGTAGGAAGTGGAGAGGATGTCGGGAGGCAGCATCTGCACAAAGGTCTCGAAGGCGTAGAGGAGCCCGGCCTCGCTGTTGGCGCTGATGAATATGCCTTCGGGCAGGACCTGAAGCAGGTAGCCTTCGTCGCCGAGCTCGGGATTGATGGTGTCGTTGAGGGTGAACAGGATGCAGTCTTTGTCGGGATTGCCTATGAATGCGGGACGCACATGCATCCGCCTCAGGGTGTTGGTGATGTATTTGGCTGTGGAGGTGTTGCGTCCGATATTCGAGAAGCAGAGGCGGGTGGAGGATGAGAGTTCGTAGGAGCGGCCTTTCTGCACGATATATTCTGGCTCGGGAATGATGGAGTACTCGCTTATCTGTACCTTCTTACCGCACGATGCAAGAACTGCAAGCAGTATCAAGGCAATCAACAGGAGCCGTGTCCGACAGACGTTATTCATCATCATAATTTTAGTGCAAAAGTACGAAAAATATCTGTATCGGCGATAGGGGACAGTGCCTGTTAAGAATAATTAACTGCATGAGACGGAACGGCCTACAGCCCGGACGAGGCATTGTGGGATGGGGAAATGGAGTCTACTTTGCACTTGGAAGCAGTTTCTGCACAATATTATTCGTGTTTTTGCGTTTGTATAAAAATAATGAATCATAGGTTATGGCTCAATATTCACTCAAGAGACTGTTTTCGGACACAATGATTTACGGAGTCAGCAGTATAGTTGGTCGTTTCCTCAATTATCTGTTGGTTCCGCTTTATACCTATAAGATTGCCGCCTCGTCGGGGGGCTATGGTGTGGTGACGGAGCTGTATGCCTACACGGCTTTGATGCTGGTCATCCTCACTTTCGGCATGGAGACCACTTTCTTCTATTTTGCCAACAATAATAAGAGCCGGGCGGAGCATGTTTTCTCCACTTCGGCCCTCACGGTGGGTGGTGTCAGTGGACTGTTTGTAGTTCTGCTGGCCCTTTTCCTTCAGCCCATAACCCAGGCAATGGGCTATGCTACCCACCCCGAATACGTCATGATGATGGGTTGCGTGGTGGCGCTCGATGCCTTTCAGGCTATCTTTTTTGCGTGGCTCCGTTTCAAGGGGCAGGCATGGAAGTTCGCCGCGCTGAAGCTGCTGTTTATCGTATGTAATATAGCGCTGAATCTTTTTGTTTTTCTGGTGGCTCCCCGTCTCGGACAGGGCCATCCCGCCTGGATGTCGTGGTATAATCCCGACTGGCAGGTGGGGTATGTCTTTGCGGTGAACCTTATCTGCACGGCAGGAGTCACGCTGGGTTTCTTGCCTGAGATGCGGCATCTCCGCCATGGCATCGACTGGCCTACGGTGAAGCAGATGCTGCGCTACACCTGGCCTCTGCTCCTGCTGGGCATCGCGGGCATCCTGAATCAGGTGGCCGACAAAATCTGCTACAGGCATCTGGTCCCCGGGCCTGATGGCGAGGTGCAGCTGGGCATATACGGCGCCTGTGTCAAAATCGCAATGATTATGGCCATGATTACCCAGGCTTTCCGCTATGCCTATGAGCCTTTTGTTTTCGGCGGGGGCCGGAGCCGCGAAGCCAAAGAGAGCCAGGCCGCAGTCATGAAGTATTTCGTCATCTTTGCCCTTTTGGCCTTCCTTGTGGTCATGGCTTATCTCGACATATTCAAATATGTCATCGATTCGGGCTATTGGGAAGGGTTGCGTGTGGTGCCCATAGTCATGATGGCCGAGATACTGATGAGCGTCTATTTCAACCTCTCCTTCTGGTATAAACTTTCGGGCAAGACTTGGTGGGGGGCCATCTTCTCAGCTGTCGGATGCGCGGTGCTTCTGGCCGTCAACATTGTGGGTGTGCCCCGCTGGGGCTATATGGCCTGCGCCTGGGGTGGTGTGGCTGGCTATGGGGTGTGCGTCTTGCTCTCCTATTTTGTGGGCCGCCGTCTCAACCCTGTGCCATACAATGTACCCACCATCTTGGCCTACTTCCTGCTGGCTCTTGTCCTCTACGGTCTCACCGTGTGGTTCAAGCCCCAGGCCCTTGGCTGGCGGCTGGCGTGGAACACGTTGATGGTGGTTCTCTATGTTGCCGTCGTGCTGTGGCAAGAAAAATCTTTGTGGAAGCCTCTTCTCCAAAAGATAAAAAATAGGACGTGATGTAACCTAATCCCTGCCATTATGAAAAAGTTATTACTTCTCTTTGCGGTCATAGCCTCGTTGGCTGGCATGGCACAGCCCGACAACCCCTACGACCATTGTGGTGAGCAGTTCGCCACACAGGGCACAGACTTCTGGGTCTGCTTCCCCCGCACTGTCAGCGGCCTCAACCGCAATTTAGTCACTCTTTACGTAGTGTCGGAACGCGATTGTGATGTCACCGTCGAAGCCCCGCAGCTGGATTGGTGGAAAACGGTCCACATCATGCACCGTCAGATGTGTGGTCCCGACACCAACTACATCACTATCCCCTTTGATAATATTTCGCGGATTGTCGATACAATATATTTCCCATATCCCCTTGTCCACAATGCTCATTATACCAATGCCCTGATGAACAAACCCCAGCCCCGGGGCTTTCATGTCTACAGCACCGACACCATCAGTCTTTTCGTTTTTATCAACAGTCAGGGAGTAGGCGATGCGGCAAACGTCATACCCACCGAAATGCTCCGCGACGAGTATGTAATACAGGTTTACCCAACAGTATATGAAGACACCATAATACTATCCCCGATACCTCGAGATAGTATTCAATTGCCAACGGTTGATGTTACCTTTCTTGTCTCCAGCCCGTATGGCCAAACTATTGATATCGTAGCTACAGAGGACAGCACTGTGGTCGACATTGTCCTTTCCGACCCTGATCTGGTTGGCCGGAGCCGAGGCGATACAGTCACCGTCCTCCTCAACGCAGGGCAATTGTACCACATGGCGGCTGCCAACGTACGAGAAAAGTACTATCCTCTTTTTCCCCCATACTATTATCCCTATACCGCTTATGCTTCCATTCTTCTCCGTCGACGGTATAGACCTGTTTTCAACGACCGGTCATTCAGCCGCGATGAGCTTAAAATTGACACCTTCTGTGTTGATCTGTCAGGTACCCATATCAAAGCGCGCGATTGCAAACGTATAGCAGTCTTCGAAGGTGGTTCGCGAGTTTACATCCCATCCTATTACGATGGTGGGACTTCCGATATGATTCTCTCCCAAGTGGTCCCTGTCCGGTACGCAGGCACAAAGTTCCTAATTCCAAATCTCTACAACACTCCGAATGTATACACTCGCATCACAGCCCTGCACGACAGCACGGAGATCTCCATTCTCGATGCTGATAGAGGTATTACGGATATACGCCGCTTTACAATCCACAAGGGCCAAACCTTTTGGTTTAAGATGAGTGTTTTGCGGGACGACGACGGTCCTTTCTATATCGAAACATCCAAGCCCGCCATCGTGAAAAACTACTCAGATGGAGCCGCTATAAGTGACGAGGCCAGCTATGCCGTTATCCCCGAGGAATGGTGGCACCATGGACAGATCAACTACGGCACCATCACCAATGTCGATGAAAACAACAACCGTGCTGTGCGTCGCCATACCCTCTATGTCTTTGCCCACACCGAAGATGTCGCCTCCCTTCGCATCGACGACTACCCCGTGGCCTCCTATTTCAACCCTATCTCTGGCACCCCCTTCAGCTTTGCCCGGTTTCCCTACACCCATTCCTTCAACTCTGAGGGCACCCATCGCATCAAGAGTGTCACCGACAGGCGATTCATGGCTGTCCAGGCATCCTTTGCCACCCATGAGACGGCCATTTTCAACTTGCCCCACCTCCAGCCTGGCGGTGTCTTCCTCTATGTAAACAACCGTCCCGCCGACTCCCTGCCCGACGACACCCTCTGGTGCCACTTCGACCATATCGACTTCAGGGCGGTAAACAACCGTCCTGCCGACAGTCTTCTCTGGGACTTCGGCGACGGCACCCGCCTCGCTTTCTCCCATCACGACCCCCAATACCGAGGAACCGTGCCTCACACTTTCCCTGCTCCGGGTGTCTATACCGTCCGCGCCATTTTCATCTACGAAGACGAAGGCTGTTTCACCCGCACCCCCGACACCCTCTCCGTCACCCTCCCCTTTGGCGGACATGTCGACACCACCATCACGGCCACTGTCTGCGAAGGCTCTTTCCTGTTCCGGGACCATGAATACACCACCACCGACACTCACACCTTCACCACCTACTGGACCACCACGGGCTGCGACACCCTCTGGATCATCGACCTCACCGTGTGCCCCCACTGCAACTGGGTCACCCAGACCATCTCGACCGAAGACTTCCCCCACACCTTCAACGGTATCCAATTCAACCACGAGGTCACCAACTATCCCATCTATATCCCCATCAACGACTCCTGCGACAGCATCATTTACTACACCCTCAACGCCATCCCCAACTGGGGCGAACCGCCCATCGACAGCACATGGGTACTCGTCCCCAATGTCTTCACCCCCACACAAGGCACCAACAACCGCTTTGCGCTCACCTGCAGCCACCATATCCTCCAGGCCGAAGTAGCCATCTACGACCGCAGGGGCGATTTCGTGACCCGTTTCGATGGCCTTTCCGGCCATTGGGATGGCACCCGCAACGGCGTTCCCTGCCCCCAAGGCTCCTATGTCTATTATGTCCGGTATGTCGACACCCACGACCAATCCTGGAAAACCCTCACCGGCACAGTCACCCTCCTCAGGTAACCCCCCTGTTGTCCAATCTCCCTCTGCCATCGGCCGGACCACCCGGCCGTCTCATGCCCTCCGCGTCAGAACAATCGTGGCGCGTTATTGGATTTGAGCATGGGAGATAAAAAAAGCGCCGCTTCGGCGCTTCAGTATGGTAGCTAAAACTATAATCTTGGATTGTCGCAAGGTGTCATCGCCCCCGTAAGCTGTTCGTAAAGAGGCTTCCGCACCTCGAAAAACACGCCAGCCTACGCAATCAGTATTCCCACTCGCACAGGCTGTAGTACTTCGTGGCCAACCCCTCCAGATACTCCATCTCGGCGCAAGTCTTCCCGCGCTCGTCCAGCTCATCGGGGGTGTAATAGTCCACCTTCATGTTGTTCTTGGTGCAGCGGCACCGTTTGTTGCATCCCACTGTCCCCACGCACACTGCCGCCACCAGTGCCACGGCCACCACAGTTCTCAGTCCTGTCCAATTATTCTTCTTCATCTTCATGATTCAAAAAGGCAACAATCTGTTGTTCATCAATATTTCGGTAGTGGCATGTGGCCTTCACCTCCCCGTCATCCATCAAAAACACCATAGGCCGCTGTCCGTATGTAATCAAGGCAAACGTCATGTTGGTCAGCCGATAGCTGTTGTGCAAAAACGATACCGTGTCAATGCTCAGGGGCGAAAGCGTGCTGTCCATCGTCGGCACGAAACAGACAAAAGCCTCTTCGTCCAGATCATTGCGCTGGCAGATATGGGTCAGCTTCTCGTCAGCCATGTGGCAGAAAGCACATCCCGGCGACAAAAAGGCCACCACATGTCTTCCCTCCTCCAGCCCGACCGGGTGCAGCTCGCCCTCGGGAGCCAAGGCGTGGTCCAGCTCCTCGCGGTTGTAAAGCTCCTCGGCGGGGCCGAAAAGCCAACTGTCCGGTGCCGAAAGCACAAACACCCCTATCGTCGGGGCCAGCACCACAGGCAGCCACACAAACCATCGCGGCTTCCACGACCACGGCTTAGCCCGCGCTGCCACCAGCAGCAGCACAATCAGCACGGCATTCTTGACAATCGACTGCTGGGGGTTCATCTCTATCATCGACCCCATGCAGTGGCAGCTGTCCGTCCTGCCCGCCAGTGCACTCAAACACAAAAATACAGTAAACCCCGCCATCATAAGCAGGGCACACACATTCACAAACCTATTCCACACGTTGGCTATCAGCCCGATGCCCACCAGCGCCTCGCACACTATTACCACCCGTGCCATAAACATCGAGACCCGCAGCGAAAGCACGTCATACGAGAAGAGGTATATCTCAAACTCGTCGATGCTCAGCAGCTTGCCCACAGCCGACACGATAAAGAAAGCACCCAGTGCCATCCTCAGTGCCACGGCGGCCACCCGTGCCGGTTTGCTTCTATAGGTTGTCATCGGACCAGCTTTCGCACTTCACCACATACACATCCCTCACATATTGACCTTCCAACTGTTGCTCAAAGCCCAGCCGGGTCACCTTCTTGCATGTCGATGCCGATTCCACATCCAGATAGGTCACCAGAGGCCTTCCCTGGGCGTCCACGGCGTCCACAGCCTGGCATTTGCAGCGCGAATTCTTCGAGCAGCCCGCAACGGCGGTCAGCATGGCCACGGCGGCCAGCACTATCATTGTCTTCTTCATTCTGTTGTTCCTCCCTTGGGTTAATCGTTATACACTATTGCCGTGTCGGCCTCAAACGGATAGTCGGTGCACACCACCGTGTCCACATGCAGTTGGTCCAACACATCACGATAGCGCACATACGTGAAGTCGTGGCAATTGCCACCTTTTAATGTGATGATGCGCACCGTCTGCGTGTTCGTCACTGCGCAGCGGCAATTCTTCTCCTTATTGCACGAAACCGTCAGCAACAGCAACGCCGAGGCCACTAACAAGATTCTTTTCTTCATGATTATTCAAACTATTTTCAGATTGCAAAAATACAAAAAAAAACTCACATACAACTTTTTTTCTTTCCATCGGCCCTCTCCTCTAAACCACATAAGGCTGGAGAGCCTCTCTCCAGCCTTATGCTTTCTGCTTGCGTTGCGGGGTTGGCTATCTTGGCATCTCCCCGGCGCCATAGCGCTTATACAGCTTTCGCATCAGTCTGTTCTGCTCCTCGGGCGTGTTGTAGAAGAACAGCCATAGGGTCATCGCTTCCGCATCGGAGCCAATCACATAGCCCGTGTTTTGGTGTTCGTCGGTCATGTCCATCAACTTCTGATGCTGGTTCAGCATTTCAGTGTCTATCTCGCCCAGGGTTCCATCCATCGCCAGCATGCCCGACTCCACAGCCCCCGAGTCAATCACGCCCATCCGTTGCAGCTCCTCCATCGACAGGAGTGGCATTCCGTTCATGGCCATGCCCTCGCCCGCGTCGGGGTTTCCTGTGGCTCCGGCCATGATCTCTTTGGTCAGGCTGTCCACATACGCCATCAGTTCCTCCTCGCTGGCAAACTGCATAGTGCTGTCAATCTTCACCGACGTCACTATCATGTTCTGCCCCATGCTGGGCATCATCATCATGTCGCTCTTCAGGCCGAACTCTTCTTGCAGCCATTCCCATTCCGCGCTGTCCTGAGCCTGGAACATCACGGCGTTGTACACCCCGCCCTCGGCCTCGAAGTTGCCGATGTAGGCCACCGTCAGCTTCTCCGACCGGTCGGCGTACTTCTTGTACATCTCCATGGCTGCCGTCATGGCCTCGCTCTCGGGCCGACTGCATGCCGCGATGCACAAGCTTATCAGTATTCCTATTATCAATAACCTTTTCATACTCAACTCAGTTAAATGTGTTTCAGATAGTCGTCGAACGATGCCAAGACGGTATTGGCATTGCAATTGTTGTTGCACACCATCATCACTTTCTGGTTGTTGTAACTCACCTTTGCCACCCTCACTCCGTCCACCGTGTATCTCATCCGGTTGCTGATGGGCAGGGCCACCAGTGCCGCGCAGGCCGCCGCCGCTGTCCAGCCCACTATCCGGCCGTTCAGCCTTATCCGTTTGGGCGTCAGCTCCACATGCTCCGTCTCTGCGGGCCGTGGGCTTTCCACGGCTTTCTTTATCATGCCCGCGAGGGCCTCGTCGCTCAGCGGGCAGGAAGCCCACTGCCGTGCCCGGCGCTTATTCCATAGTTGGTCAAAATCCTTGTTCATATTGCTCTTGTTGTTGTATGTCTTATAATAAATCGCTGTATTGTTTTCTCAATTTCTTCTTTGCCCGTGAGATTCTCATGGCCACAGCCCCTTCATTCATGTTGTGCATCTCGGCTATCTCCTTATATTCGAATCCGTCGAGATAGGCATGGACTATCTGGCTGTCTTTGCCGCCCAGGTTGTCCACCAGCTGCATCAGTAGGTTGTAGTTTTCTGTGTCGGGTGCTGCCGAGTCCTCCTGTGCTGGTGCCTCGCCTTGTGGCTGGTTGCTGATTTTGCGTTTCAGCATCATGAGGGTATTTGTCGCCACCCTGTACACCCACGTCTTCTCCGACGAGCGGCCCTCAAACTGCTCAAAGTCTCGCCACAGCACTATCAGCACCTCCTGAAAAGCGTCTTCCACTTCCCACGCCGCACTGTACCGGTAGTCCTGGCACATCTGCCAGAGCATATTTCGGTGCCGTGACAATAGCTGGTTGAAGGCTATCTCTCTGTTGCTGTCCATTTTTTGTTTGTCTTTTGCTCTCTTGGGTGCATATAGCCCCTTGTTTTTAACATTAGGTTTGTTTTTTTTTCTTTTTCTGTCGCAGCCCAAGCTGCCCGGCCTTAACGGCAAACCTTTGCGCTTGTTGTGTTTCAGCTGTTCTGGACAAGCAAAAAAATGGCATGAAATTTTTTTCCCCGAGGCTGTGACTTTTCATCGTCGCGATGGCTCGTCGCAGCCTTTTTCCCGCGTCCGCAGTCGGATGTCGCCTCCTCCATCGGTCGTCATATTCCGTTACGGCCAAAACAGACAGCTCCAAAAAGCTTGAGTAATTGCTGTGGCTTTGCCGCTCCATGCCAGTCAGGGTTATGACTCAAGGCTGGCTCGGGCCAGTCCGCTCCGGGATAATCCGTACACTTGCCTTTTTTTTTCAACTTGTCTTACATATATTTTCTATTTACTTTCTATTTACTTTGTATTTTGTCTCTGGATTAGAAATAAAGTCTAATCGATATGCAATTATTCAATCATGTAAATAGAGGAGTTGCTCCGGTTGCGCCTTTTTCGGTGGGGCAGGACCGGGGCTTCGGCGGTTGGATTGATGGTGTTTTTCCCTTTCGCGAGGGGAACGTCTCGGGCGGCCGTGTGGAGTTAAATGATGTTAATTGTTGAAAAAAGTCCAGGGGCATGTTATTTTTTGCGGGGTGGGGATACCTAAGCAACAAAAAAAAGTCGTTACGTTTTAAATATATCTTTAATACAAACAACAAAACAAACACTACAAACAATGAAGAGATTTGTAACATTTCTCAGTGTGACGCTCATGGCAATGGCTGTCTTTGTGGGCTGTCAGAAAGAAAAGAACATCATCATCAGTGTTACCTCCAACAACGAGGCTTACGGCACTGTAACCGGCACCGGCGCATACGCCGAGGGTGAGACCGTTACCCTTACGGCCACACCGAATGAAGGCTATAAGTTTCTCAGCTGGAACGATGGTAACACCGACAACCCCCGCACCTTCAAGGCCGCGAAGAGCGAGGTGTTCACTGCCCAGTTCGGCGCCATGCCGCGGGGTGATGGCAAGTGCTACGTCACTTGGCAGGGCAACCGCTGGGAGGCTAAAGGAATATACCTGGAGAGCTACCACCCGCAGGACGATGCCGTGACGCTGTCCATCTACAAGGACCCCGCCGACACTACCCAACCCATGGTGGTCTGCATCTTCCCCCGCCGCACGGGTAACTTCCAGATGGTGCAGGGCGGCACCGATCTGGCTTTCCTCTACTATGACTATCCCGGCCAAGTGGGTGTCTACGAGGGTCAGGAAATGCCCCCCTACCAGGCCATCCAGGGTGTGAGCATGAAGATTACCGCCATCGACCCCATTGCCGGTATTGTGGAGGCCAGAATGTCGGGCCAGTTCATCAATCTCGAAAACTATATTTCCAACCCCAGCAACCCCGACATCTATAACATGACGATCGAGTTCAACGCTTGCCAGTGGACTGATGTGTCGGAATAACGATTGAAGATTTTAATGATTTAAATTCTTTCAACACAAGGGCACTGCTACTTTAGTGCCCTTGTGCTTTAAGATTAGAAACGTACCTTGACATGAAAAGAGTTGGCATATTTGCATGTCTGTGCCTGTCTGCGGCCATGGTGTGGGCAGCCCCCGTCGATGGAAAGAAGGCGGCCCGGGTGGCCCGCAATTTCTGGATGGCCAAGAGCGGCCAGAAGGAGATGCCTGCACTGGTGGACTGCTCGGCCCAGTGGCAATACAACGCAATCTATCTGTTCACCCACCCGGAGGGCGGATTTGTGATGGTGAGTGGCGACGACCGGGCTATGCCGGTGTTGGGCTATTCGCTCTCGTCCCCGCTCAGCCCCGACCGACTGCCCGCCAATCTGCGCTGGTGGCTGGAGGGCTATCAGCGGCAGCTGGAATGGGTGAGGGCACACGACGGCAAGTCGTCCCCCAGCGTGGCGGAACAATGGCGCAGCCTTCTGGACGGCTCCTTTTGCTGCGACGGGAAAGAGGCAGTGGTGGGACCCCTGCTCTCCACAACATGGAGCCAGGATGCCCCGTTCAACGATCTCTGCCCCGGCGAGGGCGACAACAAGGCGGTGGTGGGCTGCGCCGCCACGGCTCAGGCCATGCTGATGAAGTATTGGAACTTTCCGCCCATCGGTTTTGGCAGCAGCTCGTATGTCAGCACCCGCTATGGACGCCAGTCTGCCGACTATGGCCACACGATATATGACTGGGAGCACATGGTTGACAATCCCACGCTTGCTTCGACCGCCGAGGAACGCCACGCTGTGGCGGAGCTGATGTACCATATCGGTGTGTCGATCGAAATGATGTATGGCAGCTCGGCCGACGGCGGAAGTGGCGCCCTTGGTGTAGTAGGCCTGCCGGGATATGCCAGTATCGACAACTCGTTGAAGGACTATTTCCACTACAGTGACCAGATGCGGGTGGTGGACCGCGCCGATTTCAACAGCGCCGAATGGCTCGAACTGTTGATTGAAGACCTTGACAAGCGCCACCCGATATTGTATACTGGTGCCGATCCGGAGGGAGGCCATGCCTTTATCTGCGACGGCTACGACCACCATCGGTATCTGCACTTCAACTTTGGTTGGCGCGGCGTTGGCGACGGCTTCTATTCGGTGGACTCCATCAGCCCTTTGCAGGGCGGTGTGGGCGGCAACGGGTCGTATACTTTCAATATGGCTAATATGGCTCTGCTGAATGCGGTGCCCGACTATGGCATATTGGTTGGTTCGGACTTGCTGTATTTCGACCGCGAAGGGGTGGCGGACTCGGTGCTTTTCAGCGCCGATGTGTTGAGTGATGACTCGCTCTATGTGAGTTGCGATGCCAGCTGGGTGCGGATAAGGCGCGACTGCAACCGCACGGGCTGGCTGCATGTTGCCGTCGACCCCAACAGCAGCGGAGTGGAACGCCAGGCTGACATCGTCTTCAGGCAGGGTGGGGCTACGAAGGTTCTGCGTGTGGGTCAGGCCTTTTTCAGCGAGGAGGATTTCTGCCCCGTAGCGGTTGAGATCCGCAGCACGAGTGCGCCGGGATGGCGCGGCAATGCTTACCTCACGTTGGAGTCGGGTTCGGGTCATGTCTTTTCGAAACTGAAGCTGGAGAACGGCATCCGGAACACTGTGACGGTGAATGTGGATCCGAGCGAGCTGCATGTGGTGTGGCACTCGGGCGGCCGCACCGACCGTTGGGCGGCCTATACGCTTCGCAACCAGCATGGCGAAACTTTGTTGAATGTCGACAATGCCCTGGAAGAGGGCGGATCGGTGACGGTCATGTGGCCTTGCACGCATGTGTCGGTGACCGGGAGGGACGAGGCTGAAGTGGTGCTGACGCCCAATCCCACACAGGATGTGCTGCATGTGGTGGCCGACGGCTTGCGCCGTGTGGAGGTGATGGATATGTGCGGGCGGGTGGTGACGACTTCCAACGGCGCTGACGTAGACATGTCGGTTCTGCCCCAAGGGCTGTATATGGTGCGAGTGGCCACAGAGCGTGGCACAACTGTCAATAAAGTGGTCAGGCTATAGTCTCCTTGCTACATCTGCCATAGCCTTGATTCGGTCCCGCAGAGGGGTTGGGTCAAGGCTTTTTGGTTGGCGAAGTGTCTTTCACGCGGCACAGCATCAGTCCGTCGCGCAGGGGCAGGAGGATGTTGTCGACGCGGGGGTCGGCAGTGATGCGGCAGTTGAGCTGGTGGATGGCTTGGGTTTGTCGGTTGCAGCGCAGTTGGCTTTGCGGGCGGTCGGGCTGCTGCTCGGCCTCCACCACACGGCCATACCACAGCATATTGTCGAAAAGCATGATGCCTCCCGGCCGCATTTTGGGCAACAGGAGGGAGTAGTAGTGGTCGTATTGCTCTTTGTCGGCATCGATAAAGGCAAAGCCTATCCCGTCGGGGAGGGTGGGGATGAGGCGGGAGGCGTCGCCGATGTGGAGTTGGATGGCGTCTTGGACGGAGGCCATCTGGGCGTGACGCATGATGAGGGGCTGGTATTCCTCGTTGCTCTCGATGAGGTGGAGTGTGCCGCAGCCGGCCATTCCCTGGGCTATGCATACGGCTCCAAAACCGGCGTGGGAGCCTATCTCGACGGCTATGGAGGGCTGGATGATGGCCGCAAGAAGCTGGAGCAAAGCCCCTTGATAGGGAGTGGAGGCCATGTGGGGATTGGCAGTGTGCAATGCCACCGAGCGGTAGATGGCCTGTAGTGTGGCGTCGGGCTGGGAGGTGTGGCGGGCGCAGTAGTCAAGGATTGCGTCGTGGCTTGTGGGGTCGGAGAGCATACGAGCGTTGTTGGAGGGTTGGCGGCAGACTAAAGGTTGCGTAGTATTTCTTCGAGCTGGACCTCGTCGTGCACCAGCACCTCGCGGGCTTTGGAACCGTTGTAGGGTCCCACAATACCGGCGGCTTCGAGTTGGTCGATGATGCGTCCGGCGCGGTTGTAGCCCAGTTGCAGTTTGCGCTGCAGGAGCGAGGTGGAGCCGAACTGGCTGGACACCACGAGACGGGCGGCATCGTTGAAGAATTCGTCTTTCTGCTTGGGGTCGAAGTCTTTGTTGGGTTCTTCGTTCTCGTCGAGATATTCGGGCAGGAGGAATCCGTCGGGATAGCCCCGCTGGGTGCCGATGAAGTCGGCCAGTTCCTCAATCTCCTCGGTCTCGATGAGGGCGCATTGTATGCGGACGAGGTCGGTTCCGGAGAGGGAGATGAGCATGTCGCCCCGGCCAATGAGGCGTTGGGCGCCGCTGCAGTCCAGAATAGTGCGGGAGTCGATGCCGCTGGTCACTTTGAATGCCACGCGGGCAGGGAAATTGGCCTTGATGGTTCCGGTGATGATGTTGGTGGTGGGACGCTGGGTTGCGATGATGAGGTGAATGCCCACGGCACGGGCCAGCTGGGCCAGACGGCAGATGGGCATCTCCACTTCTTTGCCGGCGGTCATGATGAGGTCGGCAAACTCGTCGATGACAAGGACGATGTAGGGGAGGTAGCGATGGTCGTTTTCGGGGTTGAGCTGGCGATGGATGAACTTGTCGTTGTATTCGGTGATTTTACGCACACCGGCTTTGCGCAGGAGGTCGTAGCGCTGGTCCATCTCGATGCAGAGGGAGTTGAGTGTGCGCACCACCTTCTTGACATCGGTGATGATGGCCTCGTCGCTGTCGGGCAGTTTGGCCAGATAGTGACGTTCGATTTTGTTGTAGAGCGAGAGTTCCACCTTTTTGGGGTCGACCATCACGAACTTGAGCTCGGAAGGGTGCTTCTTGAAAAGGAGTGAGGCTATGACTGCATTGAGTCCGACGGATTTGCCCGTGCCGGTGGCACCGGCCATGAGCAGGTGGGGCATCTTGGCAAGGTCGGTGACGAAGGGTTCGTTGCTTATGGTTTTGCCGAAGGCGATGGGCAGCTCCATCTTACCGCTGTTGCGGAAGGCGTCGCAGTCCAGCATACTTTTCATGGAGACGATTTGCGGCTTGGCATTGGGCACTTCGATGCCGACGGTGCCTTTGCCGGGAATGGGGGCTATTATGCGTATGCCGAGGGCCGAGAGGCTGAGGGCGATGTCGTCTTCGAGGCTCTTGATTTTGGAGATGCGGACACCGGGTGCGGGCTTGATTTCGTAGAGGGTGACGGTGGGTCCCGGCGAGGCGGTGATTTCGACAATCTCTATGTTGTAGTTGCGAAGGGTCTCGACAATGTGGTCTTTGTTGGCCACCAGCTCTTCCTTGGTCACCTTCACGTTGCGTGTCTCCCAGTCGGTGAGCAGGTCGGTGGTGGGCATGATGTATTGCTTCAGGTCGAGATGGGGGTCGTAAAGCTCGTCGATGGTGTAGTGGTGGGAGGTGTGGACGTTCTCAAACTCTGAATAGTGGGCGGACTCCTCTTCCTCTGTAGCAGCAGGGAGGTCGGCACCACTTTGGGTGTCGGTGATGGTGAAAGCGGGTTCGGAGACGGCCGCGGTGGGAGCAGTGTCGGTTCCGGTCTCTTTGGTCGAGCCTTTTTGGGCGCGTTGATTGATGCGGCTGAACTCATCGTCGATGGAGAAGGTGACGGGTTCAGCTTCCGGCGTCGGGTCGGGTTCGGCAATGTCGGCTTGTGGCTGGTTTTCCTCTACGGGCTGTGAGGCAGTGTCGGCGACGCTTTCTTTAGGTTTCGAGGCAGGGATGATGTTCTTGATGTCGGGCAAGGAGAGGTTGACCTTGGGCGGCCGGATGTGGACTTTGTGCACCACAACCAAGAACACAATGGCCAGGAAAGCAAAAAGGACCAGCGTGCCCCATTTGATGAAATGGTGGCATGTCTGGGCTATGAAGTCGCCGGTGACGCCGACGTAGTTGCCCATCACGATGTTCCCTTTCCCCCATATCCCAAAGCAATATCCCAATACGGATGAAATCCACACCATCCAGAAGAGGGTGCTCCAAAGTGTTTTGTACCAGGGCAGGGGGTGGCGGTTCCACAGGCGGAGGCCATAAAGAAACAATAAGAATGTCAGTCCGAAGGAGGCAATGCCGAAGGTGTTCTGTACAATGATTTTGGACAGATGGAACCCCAGCGCACCCAGCCAGTTGTTGTGCGACGGCCAGGAAATAAAGAATGAGGTCATGGCTATGAAGAGGAAGCACGCAAAGAGCATGTAGCAAGCGCCTCGCAGTTTTCGGCACTGCTGGGTATGCCAGTATTCGGCTATACGGCTTGTGGGACGTACGGTTTTCTTGTTTTTCTTCTTAGCCATTGTTAGTTCAGAGGTATTAGGGGTTTGTTTGTAATTGAAAAATGAGAGTTGAAAAGGTTGTTTTTCAACTCTCAACTATCAACAATCCAATTTTATTGAGTCTTGTGAAGCTTGCCTTTGTTGTTCTGTCTTCTGGGCTGAAAGGCTGCGGATGAGTGCTATTCTTCAAGCAGCTCGATGGCGTCTTTCAACTCGTTGCGGAAGGTCTCGAATTCTTCGCCCGAAGCATCTTTATAGCCCGCAGGGAGAAGCATGTCGACGTCTTTCACCTTGCCTTTGATGACTTCGGTGGCGGTGTAGGTGATGGAACGTCCCTCGCCCAGCTCTTGGGTATAGACGAAGGGGAAACCCTTCACGTTGCCCAGCACCATGCAGTACTCAGGGCCGATCTCCTTGCAGTACCAGCAGGTCACGGGGTTGTCCTCTCCCTGCTCGTCATAGCGGTGCATAATCATCTTGTGGACTGTGTAGCCCAGCATCTCTTTGGTCTCGTCGACATTCTCATAGTAGAAATGGCCTGCTTCTTGGTCGACCAAGTAGAGACTGTCCAGTGCGGCCTTTGTGGGCTCGCCACGGACGATGAATTTGCCGTCGCCGGTGTAGGTCTCCAGCTCAATGCCGTTGGCGGCAAGATAGGAGATGGCCTGGCTGAAATCGATGGCTTGTGACAGCTTCATCCCGTTCTGGATGGTCTGCTCATAGAGGAGCTGGTTATCATAAACCTTTATCTCTATGTTGGCCTGTTCCGCTGGGATGGGGATGTCCACTTTGCCGGTGCTTTCAATCTTGAATTTGACGATTCCGCGGAAAGTATTCTGAGCGTAGGCTCCTCCGACGGTGAGCAGCATGATGGCTGCTGCGATAATGACTTTCTTCATAGTATTGTTTGCTGTTTTCTTTTATTGCTTGTCCTGTTGGTGGGACTTTTGTTTGTTGTATGTGTAGGTAACGATGCTTGTTGTGTTTTATTATTCGGGTGGTGGAAAAAAGATGGCGTGGCTACCAGTTGGGAGGCAGCGCCACGTTGGGCAGCAGATGGGCGTCGGCAAAAAGGGGTGAGATTTCCTCGTCGCGGAATCCTGCGATGCCGCAGCCGATGCGTGTGACGTAGAAGGTGAGTTCGGGATGGCTTTGTGCGAACGCCAGAAAGTCGTCCACATAAGGGCGTATGGTGTCCACTCCACCCTGCATAGTGGGTATGGCATAGCTCTGTCCTTGCAGTCCCACTCCCTGTCCGAACACGGCTCCAAACCGCTCGTATGCCATCCGTGCGGCACCACCATGGTGGTGCCCGGCCAGATTGCTGCCAAACACAAATATCTCGTTCGGTTTCAGGTGGGTTATGAACTCGGGGGTATGCATGTCGCGAATGTTTGGATGCTGTAGCCGATTAGTTGTTGATGAATGTGCGCGTGCCCCAGTTCTCGCCCAGTTTGCCGCCGATAATCATGCTCGGCTCCTGTAGTTTGCCTTGCAGCGACGACTCGTAGGCCTGATTTTTGGTCACGTTGTTGAAGAGGTCCTGGAAAGTAATCTCGCCTCGGGTGTATTTCAGCTCCTTCAGGATGTAGTAGGTGAAGAAACCATGGTGCTGGTCAATGAACGAGTAAGCGGTTTTGTCGCCGTCGGCAGCCATGAAGATGACAATGTCGCTGCGCACACGGGGCGTGCGGTAGCGTTTAGACTCTTTCTTTATGGTGAAGAAGGGCTTACCGCTGCGCTGCACACCGTCAAAGCTGGCATCGATGATGAAGGTGTAGCTGAGGGCTTCGACACGGTTAAACCAGCCCGTCAGTGTGTCGAACGAGATGCATTGGTCCAGCAGCTTTTCGGCGTCGCCACCTTTCAGCACGATGTCTTCGGGCAGGGCGCCAGTCTTGCTGCGGAAGGCACGGATTTTGCTCACGTCCACCCCGCTGGGCATCAGATAGGGGGCCCACTTATGGTTCGACACCCCGTGGCCTGCGTAGTAGATGATGATATGCACATCGCCGCTCTGGGCTTTGATGATGTCTTTGAGCCAATGAATGCCCTCGTCATATATCTCCTGTCGGCCTGCATTGTGCAGCACTTTCACATGGCGGGTGGGAATGCCCAGGGTGTGGATGAAATATTCGTGCAGCACATCGCCGTCGTTGGTGGCAAAGTCGCAGTTGGGCAGCGGGGCCGTGTATTCCTCGTCGGCAATGATGAGGGCGTAGGTCTTGCTGTTGCTGTTCTCCTCGATGTGGGGGATGTTGAAGTCCACATACTCGTCATTCAGCAGAGCGGCTTCAAGACTCTTGGCAGCAGCGTCGAAGGCGCCATGCACAACTATTTGCAGACTGGAGCGACGGTAGTGCGGACCGGTCATGTCGAAACAGCGTGTGGTGTGGCGGTACTCGTTGTCGGTCTTTTTCAGCGACTTCACATTCTCTTCCAGATAGCTCTGCACACTCCGGGCACGGATGTAGGCCAGCTGCGCGTTGGTGGTTATGCCCTCTTTCTGGTCGACCGATATGCGGACATTCTCGTCGTTGAAGATGGCGGGCATGTAGCGGAAGTCGCCATACTCGCCTTTGTATTCGATATGGGTGATTTCGGCCGCGTCGGTGGTGGAGGTGATGGTGATGGTGGTCTTGCGTCCGGCTGCAAAGATATCACTCATCTCCTCGTCTATCATCGTGCGGGTCAGGTTGCAGATGGCGCGGCACGAGTTGGAGCTGCTCCACAGGTAGGCGGCTGACGGGTAGTCGTCCTCGGTGCCCTCGAAATGATGGCAGTTGTAGGAGATGTTGTACACGAAATTGATTTCGGGCTTGCCCTCCTCGGTGGTGTCTTCTTTCACCTCGGTGGTGATGCGGACAAAGGTCTCGTCGTACAGTTTCTCGGCGTTGGGGAGGTTGATAAGCATCTGCTGAATCTGTTTGTTCATTTGCTTTTCACGTTGCTGCGTGGTTTGGCGCAGCCTTTTCAGGATGAACGCATGTATGTCGTCGTTGTATTGGTGCTCGGTCTGTGCCGAGGATACAGGCTCCTGAGCCTCAGTGCTTACGGGGGAGACAACAATCATGGCCAACAGTGCAAACAGCACGATGCCATGGCGATACTGACGTGTGGTTTTCATTGCGCAATGGATATTATGTTTCAAATTGCAAAATTATACCTTTTTATTTGATTGGAACGCTCCCAGCCCGAAAATTAATCAACGCTGAGTTGTTGAAAAACCTTGGGCTACGGCAGTAGGGACGGTTGTGGCTGGGGTGAGGCGGACGAAGCACCGCCGCTTGCGTAGGCTGGGTGTGGTTGTCGGTTTGGCTTTGAGGTGCTTCCCCCGCGGCAGGGGGCATCTTCGCTTCTTAAAGGTCAGTTCTCTAACATTTGTT
>DEKU01000022.1 GCA_002354035.1 Bacteroidales bacterium UBA2714 | reverse complement strand
AATTTCTACTATTGTAGATATTTCAGTGTGTTGTAGCCGCTGTTTTTATGGTGTGAAAGCATACAAAATTTCTACTATTGTAGATCATCACCTACATGACAGCAGAGAATACTTGGGTGTGAAAGCATACAAAATGTCTACTATTGTAGATTGTAGGGTTTTTGATTGGTTGGAAGGGTTAAGGTGTGAAAGCATACAAAATTTCTACTATTGTAGATTAAGTGTCCGTGCGGTCGCTGCCTTGCGCCGGTGTGAAAGCATACAAAATTTCTACTATTGTAGATAAGGCGTGTGATGAATGTCCCACGTTCCCCGGTGTGAAAGCATACAAAATTTCTACTATTGTAGATCTTCACAAGCATGGTATTTTGTGCATGATGGGTGTGAAAGCATACAAAATTTCTACTATTGTAGATCAATGACGTGGTGCGGAGGTACACCGACCTGGTTTGAAAGCATACAAAATTTCTACTATTGTAGATTGGTGCCTGGTGTGGCCGACTGGGAGACGCGGTGTGAAAGCATACAAAATTTCTACTATTGTAGATTGGACGAGATACGCAGCATATCGTCACGCAGGTGTGAAAGCATACAAAATTTCTACTATTGTAGATAAGGGTCTACTAAATGTATTAACACTCGTAGGTGTGAAAGCATACAAAATTTCTACTATTGTAGATAGAATTAATAGATACAATAGATTTGATAGGGTGTGAAAGCATACAAAATTTCTACTATTGTAGATCAATCTGTTTACCTTGATTAGCCGACAACAGGTGTAAAAGCATACAAAATTTCTACTATTGTAGATCGTCCAATTAAAGGGTGTCTCACTCTCGGGGGTGTAAAAGCATACAAAATTTCTACTATTGTAGATCTGGGTGGCAAAGTTGTTTTGTCGAAAAATGGTGTAAAAGCATACAAAATTTCTACTATTGTAGATCGGTGTACCCGAATTATGACACGAGCATCAGGTGTAAAAGCATACAAAATTTCTACTATTGTAGATACCAGATCGAGAAATTCGATGAGGCCATCAGGTGTAAAAGCATACAAAATTTCTACTATTGTAGATATCCCACGCTCCCGGCTTTGTATCCCGCATGGTGTAAAAGCATACAAAATTTCTACTATTGTAGATACTTCTTCGGGCTGAGTATGCCAAAAAAGGGTGTAAAAGCATACAAAATTTCTACTATTGTAGATTAGCGGGTTTGGAATGATAAGAGACCATGTGGTGTGAAAGCATACAAAATTTCTACTATTGTAGATGCCTGGTTGGATAGACTGGAATTTAGGGACTTTCTCAACTCTGGCTGGCAGTTGCCAGACCTTTGTGTAGCTGGCGTTGCAGAAGCTCTTTTGAGGGGTGTTCGGGCATATATTGCGCCACTTTACTTGCTACTTTTCTTTTCCATTTTCTTGCTCTTTTCGCTATTCTTCCCAGTCCTGTTAGTGTTTTTTATGCCACTCTTCCAATTTAGCGGTTGCTGACCGAAAAACACCAACGCATTGACTATTAATTTCCTGCAATTTGGCGGTTGCAGTCCGCCAAATTTATTGGTTAATTCTCCGTGAGATTCTCCCAGCGCTGGCGGGCAGCCTCCAGACCTTTGTGCAGCTGGCGCTGCAGCAGTTCTTTGGAGGGCAGTTCGGTCATATATTGCGCTACTTTGATGCCGGATTTGTCGAGTTGCAGCAGTTCTATCTGCTCATCGCCGCCTTCGGTGCAGAGCAACAGGCCGAGGGGTTGTTCCTCTCCAGCCTCCATCTCGTGGGCTTCGAGCCAACGCAGATACAACTCCATCTGGCCTTTGTACTGCGCCTTAAATTTGCCAAGTTTCAAGTCGATGGCTATTAGGCGGTGCAGCCTACGATGATAGAAAAGCAAGTCGAGATAGAAATCCTCACCGTCGATAATCATCCGCTTCTGCCGCTCGACGAAGGTGAATCCATTGCCCAATTCCAAGATGAACTGCTCCAAGTGTGCCACCAAGCTATCCTCCAAACTCTTCTCACTATACATCCCCTTCAGTCCTGTGAATTCCAAGAAATAAGGGCTCTTGAAGACAAGGTCAGGGGTGAGGACGTTGTTTTCCCGCAGTTCCGACAGCTCCTGTTTGATCAGTTCGTCGGGTTTCGTCGCTATGGCGGTACGCTCGTAGAGCATACCGTCAATCTTGGCTTCAAGGGTGCGCTTGCTCCAATGCTCGGCGGCTGCCATTGTCAGATAGAATTCACGTGCCAGTGGATCCTTAATGGGCATAACCATCAGGAAGTGAGACCACGACAATTGTGTCACCAGTGGTGTCACAATTTTTATATCAGGAAACATCGAGGCGAATTGCATCATTCTGCGGATGGTTCGGGGCTCAAATCCTGTTGCTCCAAATTCTTCCTGCAATTGTTGCGACACTGTCGCAACAATTTGTTTCCCGTATTCGGCGCGCTCGTTCCCAAGCACTTCTCGGTTGATACGTTCGCCGATATGCCAATACATCAGGGTGAGTTCAGCATTGACATTTACCGCAACCCGACTGCGTGTCTGATTGATTATCTGCCGCAGGTCGTCAACCAACGGCATAATATTGCTGTTCTTTTGTATGGTTATGCTGTCTGACATCAGGTAAGTGTTAGCAGATTTTTATTTTGCAAAGATACAAATCTTTTCTTGTTTGGCAAAATAATCTTTAGTGGTTAGTCCTCCGGAAGATTTCCCCAGGCCCTGGCGGGCGGCTTCCAGGCCTTTGTGTAGCTGGTGTTGCAGAAGTTCTTTGGAGGGGAGTTCGGGCATATATTGCACCACTTTACTTGCTACTTTTCTTTCCCCTGTTCTTGCTCTTTTCGATACTCTTCCCAGTCGGCTTCGGTGGTGCTCTCTAACAGATATTGCCGCATTTCTTCCTCGGAGGGGAGTTGGAGGCGGTATTTGCTGACAAAGAGGTTTTGCGAGAGTCCTTCGGTGGCATACCTGACGGTGGTTTCTCCATAGTCGGTGCAGAGCAGCAAGCCGATGGGCGGGTTGTCATCGGCTTGCATCACCTCGTGTTTGTAGTAGTTCATATAGAGGTTGAGTTGCGAGGCGTATTCGTGGCGGAAGCGGTCGATCTTGAGGTCGATGATGACGTGGCATTTCAGGATGCGGTGGTAGAAGATGAGGTCGGCCTTGAAATAGTCCTGGTCGATGAGTATACGCTTCTGGCGTGCCTCGAAACAGAAACCACGTCCCATTTCCATCAGTACCATCTGAAGGTGGTTCAGGATGGTGTTTTCAAGCTTGCTCTCGGTAACAACATCGTGCGAAGGCAGGTCAAGAAATTCAAGTGTTACGGGGTTGTGGATAATGTCACGAGGGGCGAGCTACTGAGCGTTGTTTGCCGTCAGGCGTTGGAGGGCTTTCTTGTCTTTCGACAATCCCATACGCTCGTAGTATTGCGAGGAGACCTGTCGGTCGAGTTCTCTATAGGTCCAGCATCCCCGAATGGTCTCCTGCTCGTAGAAAGCGCGCTTTAATGGATCTTCGATACTCGTCAAATATGCAAGACTGGTATAGTTCAACCGATAGAAGAGTTTTTCGGCAGGTGTGGACCATTCTTCCAATTTGGCAGGCATTGCTTGCCGAATTCCACTCGACTGATTATCTGACGGTAATAATTTGGCAGACGTTGCTTGCCAAATTGACGAGACTCCAGCCTCAGGCAATGCCAAACTATTCTTTTGAAGGTACGAGACTACCTCTTTGCCCAATTGGGGATATACAATATAAAGGCGTCGGTAAAGGCGTAATGTACGAGGTTCAAAACCCTTCTTGTTGATGCTTTGAGCCAGTCGGTTTAGCAGTTTTTCTCCATACTTGGCACGGTCTTCTCCGTGCTGTTCGAACTCAACGATATAATATCCCACCAGCCAGTTGCGGGCTGTAAGCGCAAGGTTGATGGCGTGTGCCGCCTGAGACTGGAGCACATCCTGCACCTGGTTGATACGTCCGACGAGTGATTCGAAGTTCATTTTATAATAGATTATTTCACAGTGCAAAAATACGAATTAATTCTGAATCAACCAAATCTTATTCAGAAATAGTATTTTTCGACCGAATCCATCCTCGGCACTCAGACATCATCTTTTTGGAGGGTACATTACATTTTCACTCAATAGTACATAGGAAACATTGATTCCTGCCTACCATTTGCTATTCACCTCATCGTTATTGACCACCCTTACTCATTAGTATAGTATTCGGCTACGCGGTCGAGGATGGGGAGGATTTGGTCGAGGGTGGTGGTGTTGACCATGGGGATGCGGAATTGCTTGAAGTCGCGGAGACCTTTGAAATATCCGCCGTAGTGTTTGCGCATTTCGAACATGGCTGTGTGTTCGCCTTTGAATTCGACGGCGGCAAGCAGGTGGCGGCGGCACACCTCTACACGTTCGGCGACGGTGACGAGCCGTTCCTCCTCGCCACGCAGAAGACGTTGAGTCTGCTCGAATATCCAGGGGTTGCCGATGGCTCCACGCCCTATCAGGATGCCGTCGACCCCGTAGCGGCGGCGAGCCTCTATAGCCTGGGCGGGGGTGGTGATGTCGCCGTTGCCGAAGATGGGGATGTGCATGCGGGGATTGTTCTTCACCTCGCCAATCAGCGTCCAGTCGGCCGAGCCTTGATACATCTGGGTTTTAGTGCGGCCATGGATGCTGAGGGCGGCAATGCCCACGTCCTGCAGCCGCTCGGACAGCTCGACGATGGGCTTGTCGCTGTCGTCGTAGCCCAGGCGGGTCTTGACCGTGACCGGCAGCCGCGACCGCTTGACCAACGCCTCCGTGATGCGCAGCATCTTGGGAATATCCTTCAAAATACCACTCCCCGCCCCTTTGCCTGCCACTTTGCGCACGGGGCAGCCCCAATTGATGTCGACAAAGTCGGGATCTTGCGCCTCGACGATGTCGAGGCAGCGGAGCAGCTCATCTTCGTCGGCGCCGAATATCTGGATGCCGATGGGGTGCTGGGCTGGGGTGAAACGCATCTTGCGGTAGCTCTTCTCGGCCTCGCGGTTAAGCGCCTCGGAGGCGATGAACTCGGTGATGAGGAGGTCGGCGCCAAACTCCTTGCAGAGCTGGCGGAAAGGGAGGTCGGTGATGTCGTCCATGGGAGAAAGACCAAGGACACAATATTTTCCAAAGTCGAGCGTTTCCATCTTCAAATTGCAAAGATACAAAAAAAGCGGCAATCGTGTGCCGATGACAATAATAAAACTGTTATGGAGAAAAAAACACGTGTCATAGAGTATTATGAATATAAAGACATGAACGAGCTGGCCGACAACGAGCGTCGGCTGATGGAACAGGCCATGGCTGCGGCAAACCACGCCTATGCCCCCTATTCTGGATTCCATGTGGGCGCGGCGGTACTGCTGTCCGACGGCTCCGTGGTGACGGGGAACAATCAGGAAAATGTGGCCTACCCGTCGGGGTTGTGTGCCGAGCGGGTGGCCCTGTTCAGTGCCTCGGCTCAGCACCCCGACCAACACATTGTAGCGTTGGCGGTGGTGGGACACAACCAAGAGCAGTACTGCGAAGCCTCACCCTGCGGAGCCTGTAGGCAAGTGATGGCAGAATACGAGCGGCGGCACGGTCAGAAAATGACTGTTCTGTGCTATCTGGAAGGAGGCAGAATTCGGAGGATTACGGGTGTTGAAAGCTTGCTTCCTTTCAATTTCGAGGCTCAACTTTGAGCTTTTTTACTCCATTTCAAACTGCTGATAAATAGTCATGTACGACTACATGACAAATATTTTTCGGCAAAAAAGTTTCATACACTAAAATTTCTTTGTACCTTTGCACGCTTAAAGTAGCGAAAAATAAAAATATAAATATATAAAAAATACTCACAAATGGGAATTATAGGAAGTATTAGAAAACACTCGTGGATAGCCGTGGCTGTAGTAGGCGTGGCTATCGTTGCATTCATCATCGGCGACTTGACCAAGAATAATCGCGGCATTCCCGACATGGGCAAAATTAACGGCTCTACCATCACCTACCAACGCTTCACCGAGATGACGGAAGAGATGGAAAACAACTATAAGCGCCAGCAGGGTGTGAACCAAATACCCGCCGACGTAGAGTACCAGTTGCGCGACCAAGTGTGGCAGACCCTGGTGGGCGAAAACCTCACCGACGAACAGTTTGAGAAGCTGGGTCTCACCGTCAGTCCCGCTGAGCTGAACGACATGTATGTCGGATCTTTCATCCACCCATACCTGCGCCAGAGTTTCACCGACCCCAAGACCGGTGAATACCAGACCCAGGCCATTCAGTACTATGTCGATAACTTCGAAAACCTCGACACCCTGCAACGCATGCAGTGGGTAGAGCTGGAGAAAGCCGTCAAAGCCGACCGCAAACAGCAGAAATACAGCACGCTGATTTCCCGCGGTATGTATATGCCCACCAACATTGCCCAGCAGATTGCCAATTTGGGCAACAAAGTGAGCAACGTAAACGCTTTGAATTGCTCCTACCAGTCCGTCTCCGACGATGAGATCACCCTCACCGATGCCGACTACCAGAACTACTACAAGAAACACAAAGCCGAGTTCCGCCTCCACGAGGAGCTGCGTCAACTCAACTACATCACCTACCCCATCGTGCCCACCCAGCAGGACCTGGCCGACATTCAGGCCGCTGTTGAGAAGTCATGGGAAGAGTTCCAGACTGTGGCTCCCGATGAACTTATCTTCTTTGTCAACTCCGAGTCGGACCACAGCTACGACTCCACCTACCGCAAAGCCAGCGAATTTGGCTCGCCCATGGATTCCGCACTCATGGCTGCCGGCGTAGGTTCGTTCATCAGCCCCCGCATTGTCGGCAACGAATGGATGATGGCCAAAGTGCTGGATGTCGCCAACCGTCCCGACAGCTTGCGCGCCAGCGCCATCTATATTTTCAACAACAAGGTCGGCGGTGAAATCACCCGTGGCGACGAGCAAGCCAAACTGCTTGCCGACAGTGTCCTGAACATTGTCCGCAGCGGCGCCATGACCTTCGAAGAGGCCGTAAACCAATACTCCGACGACCCCCAGAAAGCCGAAAACAACGGTGACATGATGTGGCAGCTCGATGGCAACTACGGTTTCCTGAACGAGGACCTGGTCAACACCCCCGAAGGCGGCGTGTTTGTCGTCAAACACCCCAACGAGGTGGGCTATTTCGTAGTCAAAGTGACCGGCAAAACCACTCCTCACAAAAAATACCGCGTGGCCACAATCACCCGCACCATCGCTGCTTCTGAGACTACTACACGCAACATCTACAACAATGCCAACCGCTTTGCTGGCAACAACCGCACCTTTGCCGAGATGACCGCCACCGCCCAGGCCGAAAACCTGCAGATGCGCGAAGGCATGGTGAACGCCATGTCCTACTCCATGCCTGGCATCAACAACGCCCGCAGCATTGTCCAGTGGGCCTATAACGAGAAAACCCAGGTGGGCGAAGTGGCCGACCAGATTTTCGAGGCCGACGACCAATATATCGTGGTTGCCCTGAAAGATGTCTACAAAAAAGGCTATGCCACCCTCGACCAAGTGCGCACCAGCATCGAGAACCAAGTGCGTATCGAAAAGAAAGCCGAGCTGCTCAAAGCCCGTCTCGAAGAGGCCAAAGGCGCCAATGCCAACCTCACCGCCATCGCTGCCAAGATGAATGTGGCCATTGACACGCTCGACAGCATCTCGTTCAACGACTACTTCCTGGGCAAATACGGCATGGAGCCTAAAGTGCAAGCCGCCATCGTCGCCGCCGAGCCCAACACCCTCGTCGGCCCCATCCAAGGTGCCAACGGCGTTTACATGTTTTATGTCAACAACCGCAGCGACAACCCCGCAGCCCCCACAGCCGAAGCCATCCGCAGCCAGCGGCAGCAAAGCTTCATGCAAGGCCTGCGCAACATACAACAAGTGCTGAAAGACCATGCCAACATTGTCGACCAGCGCAACAAATTCTTCTAATGGATAACAACATCCTAAACGCGATAAAGGAGAAAGGCGCGGCCCTGCGGCTGCGCCTTTCTAACAATTGGCAAGACCTGCGCGAACGGATGCGCCACAAGCACCGCCTTGTGGTGATGGACACCGACACCCTCAAAGAAACCTTCTCAGCCGAACTGACAGGTGCCAACATCTTCACCTACACTGGCATCACCGTCATCGTCATGCTCGTTCTCGCCTCCCTGCTCATCGCCTTCACACCCCTCCGCAGCCTTGTCCCCGGTTTCATCAAGCCCGAACTGCGCGAAGAAGCCATCCGCAACGCACGCACCATCGACTCTCTCCAACTGATAATCGACCAACACGAGCAACACATCAAAATCATCCAGGACGTCATCAACGGCAAAACCATTGCCACCACCGAAACCACCACCACCCCATCCACCGACGACCAAGACATAGTCTACCGCCGCAGCAAAGCCGACTCCCTCCTCCGCATCAAGGTGGAAAAACGGCAAGAAGAACGCAAGGCAAAAGAAAAAACCAAGAAAAATAAACGCAACAAATGAAACGCATCGCTATACTTGGCTCCACAGGCTCCATAGGCACACAAGCACTCAATGTCATCCGTCGCCACCGCGACCTCTTTTCAGTCGAGGTGCTCTGTGCGGGCAGCAACGCGGACCTACTCATCCAACAAGCCCTCGAATTCGACCCCAACGCAGTGGCTATCGCCGACACCACCAAATACCAACAAGTGTTCGACGCCCTCGACCCCCACGACATCAAAGTCTTTGCCGGCATGGACTCCATTGCCGACCTCATGGAGATGGACACCATCGACCTCGTGCTGGCCTCCATCGTAGGCTTTGCCGGCCTACGACCCACCCTCCGCGCCATCGAACACCACAAACCCATCGCCCTCGCCAACAAGGAGACCATGGTAGTGGCCGGTGCCATCGTCACCGAGGCCGCCACACGCAACCGCGTACCCATCCTCCCTGTCGACTCCGAGCACTCCGCCATCTTCCAAAGCCTCGTAGGCGAAATGGGCAATGTAGACAAGATACTCCTCACCGCCTCGGGCGGCCCCTTCCGTGGCTACACCCGCCAGCAGCTCGAGCACGTCACCCTCGCCGATGCCCTCCACCACCCCAACTGGAGCATGGGCCGCAAAGTGACCATCGACTCCGCCTCCCTCATGAACAAAGGTCTCGAAGTCATCGAAGCCCGCTGGCTTTTCAACATCCCCGCCGAGCGCATCCAAGTGCTGGTCCATCCCCAGTCCGTTGTTCACTCCATGGTGCAGTACATCGACGGCAGCATCAAAGCCCAACTCGGCATCCCCACCATGGAAACACCAATCCAGTACGCCTTCAGCTTCCCCGAACGCATAGAGAGCCACCTCCCCCGGCTCGACTGGACTCGCTATCCCCAGCTCACCTTCGAAGAACCCGACACCCGCACCTTCCGCTGCCTCCAGCTGGCCTACGACGCCATTGCCCGCGGGGGCAACATGCCCTGCATCATGAACGCCGCCAACGAAGTGGCCGTGCAACGCTTCATCGAAGGCAAAATCACCTTCCTCCAGATAGCCGACTTTGTCGAAGAGCAGATGCAGCGCGCCCACTTCATCGCCAACCCCACCCTCGACGACCTCTTCGCCACCGACGCCGCCGTGCGAGCCCTATAGCAGCCTCCTGCTGCCCATCGCACCTCTCACGACTGGTGGCACACCACCAAAACCGATACACATGAACAAATACAGCCTTGTACATTCAAGGCTGTTCTGCTATAATAAACCCCTTATAATCGGCGGTGACTGGAGGCTTCCAGTTCTCTATGGCATTACGGATAGCATCATACTCAGCCCGTGTGGCCGCCACGATGCCCACCGTCAGATTGTCCGGCTCCGCCATCAGGTCTCGCCCCATCACAATCTCATTTTGCGGGAAACACTCCTCTGCCCGTTTCCTTGCCTCCACCAACCACCGCTCAATCGCCATCACCCTCTTGCCCACAGGGGAAGCAAGCCACCGCACATCATCCCTCACCTCCCTCAGCTCAGCCACGCAGTCCGCATACAACGCCGCGTCCATCCTCCCTCTGTTGACCTCAATCACCCGTGCCACCTCGTCGCAATCCTTTTTAGTCTTCAACTCCCTGTCCAAAGGGCCAATCCCCAGCGCAGCCAATGCCTCCACCAGCCCGTCCGACAGCCGAAAGTGGAACATCTGCTCCACGTCCCACAAAACAAGGCCACTCCTCAACTGCTCGGCAAACATCATCCCGTCCATACCCATACTCCTCAGTTTTTCCCCTGCTCGCGGCATATCGCCAAGTACTTCTCCGCCAATGCGCGAGTGCTGTCGTCGGGGTCTCTCTCTAACACATCTTGCAAGTCCTCCTCCGCCTCATGGAAGCGATCCATATTCATATAAAAAGCGGCGCGGTTCACGTATGCCAGCTGGAAGTCGGGGTCCACCTCAATGGCCATTTCAATATCCGCCATTGCCAGCTCATGCTGTCCCAACATACCATAGGCACTGCCCCGGCTACAGAAAGCCTGAGCATACTCCGGGTTAAGCTCAACCGCCTTGGTGAAGTCGGGAATCGCCTGCTCATACTTCCCCTGCTTATAGCGCAAATAGCCGCGGTTGTTATACGCCTCCGCCCGTTTGGGACACAGGCGTATCGCTTGCTCAAAATCTGCCAGCGCCCGCTCCATATCCCCGAGGGCATCATAGGCAATGCCACGGTTCAGGTACACGATTCCGTCACGCGGATTCAACGCCAACGACTGGCTGAACAGCTCCACCTGCCGCTCCGGATGCTCATCATCCCAATACGCCTCATAAAAAAGCCCCTCCGCCTCTTCCTCCGCCCGCCGCTTTACCCCATACCGCACTCCCTGCGTCTCAAACCGCAGCGACCCCAGAGTGACAACCCACCTCCTCGGCGACTTCTGTTTCTTTCGATGGTATTTCATAATACAAACCTGTATTTATATAAATCTCCATGTGCATTTATCAGCACATTGCGGTTTAACCAACAACATGTTACAGTGAAACCACACCCTACATCTTACGACAGCTCGTCCAGCAAGTAGCTATATACATACCCCGACGACTGGAAGTATAGGCCTGTCTTGGGATCACTCAACTTCTCGAAGAGACGTGAGTTATAGACCTTGTCGAAAGCATCCTGCATGGACAAACCACGTTCCTCCATTAATCGGGATATCATGTCCTTCACGATGTCCTCTTTCATGTTCTGGAATTCCACCTGCGACACGTTCATATCTTCACGAGTTTGTCAATAGCACGCTGCGTACAGAAAGCGTACTGTCGATGCAGATAATGGAACCGTGATAGAGTCGCATTATAGTGTACCTCCTTTCCGACGGCAATAGGATTGGAGGGTCTGCATATTGTCCTCCACCGAGAGGGTGTGCATGATGTTGTAATGCTTTTCACAAAGCGCCAACGCACCATACTGACTGAGATAGCGATAAGCCTGAACCTCGGACACATTGTTGTGTGAGGCAAACTCCGAAACAAGCAATATGAGATACTCTATCTTGTCTATGACAGTGCGTTGCATTGTTATCAATTTTAATCAAATAACGCAAATGACAGAAAATTATTATGTGCCTCCAATTCTTATTTGCCTTGTAGATTCAACCTCGAAGTG
>DEKU01000068.1 GCA_002354035.1 Bacteroidales bacterium UBA2714 | reverse complement strand
TGGGACGACGGCGACACCAACAACCCTCGCAGAGTCGTAGTGACACAGGACACCGCATTCACCGCCATCTTCGTCAACCCAGAAGGGATTGAGGAAACACCACCCTACGCCACAAAGTTCCTGTTGCTGCCCAATCCCGCAGGATCGGAGGTGCGATGTGTGCTTCACAGCACAAATACAACAGGAGCAACCCTTACCTTGGTGGACGTTACGGGACATGAGATTTTGCGACAGACACTGCCGACAAGTGCCACCGAAACTATTCTTCACGTGGAAACCCTTCCAAATGGCGTTTATTACGTCACTCTGACCACCAGCCAAGGTACAAGTACCCAGAAACTTGTGGTGGAGCGGTAAAAAATGCTCCTACTCTTATCTTGCCCTGTTTCCCCTCGCCAGATGGGTCGTTTCGCCGAGCGGGAACGTTGAGAACAGAGTGTCATGAATCGCGACACCGTGTAACGTATTCCTATGGGGGAGAACCGCCAGGAACAACCTCCCAATAAAGGAAAATAGACGCGTGTATCAAAATAATTTAACAAGCTATCATACATCAAAATACACACTATTTTCCGATACCGTTTCACGCACATGACAAACAAATGTATTTTTGGCTGAGAAGAATTATTTGTCTAATCAAAAAAAAGATTGTATCTTTGCAAAATGGATTTTTGACATCATTTTACAACAATTATTAATCATATAAAACTAATATTATGGCTTTTAAAGGACAAATCGTAATCGATACTGAACATTGCAAAGGCTGCGGTGTATGCCTCGCTGCCTGCCCCATGCAGTGCCTCGAGTTATCGAAAAATGTGAACGGCAAAGGTTACAACTACACCCAAACCGTAAATGACAAGTGCATCGGCTGCGCCAGCTGCGCTATGGTATGCCCCGACGGCGTGATTTCCGTCTACAAAAAACAGTGTTAAACAAGAAAAAAGAGAAATAAACATGGCAAAAGAACTGAAACTGATGAAGGGCAATGAGGCTATTGCCCGCGCTATGATTGCCAGTGGTACGGACGGCTACTTCGGCTATCCCATCACTCCGCAGTCAGAAGTTATGGAAACTCTGATGGCCGAGAAACCCTGGGAGGACACCGGAATGGTTGTGCTGCAGGCTGAGTCTGAAATGGCATCCATCAATATGGTCTACGGCGGTGCCGCCACCGGCAAGAAGGTGGCCACCTCCTCTTCTTCGCCCGGAATCTCGCTGATGCAGGAAGGCCTGACCTACCTGGCCGGTGCCGAAATCCCCTGCCTGGTGGTGAACGTGATGCGTGGCGGTCCCGGACTGGGCACCATCCAGCCTTCGCAGAGCGACTATTTCCAGAGCGTGAAAGGCGGCGGACACGGCGACTATCAGCTCTACACCCTGGCTCCCGCCAGCGTGCAGGAGATGTACGACTTTGTGTTCGACGCTTGGGACATTGCCTTCAAATACCGCAACCCCGTCCTGATCCTCTCCGACGGCGCTATCGGACAGTGCATGGAGAAGCTTTACACCCGCGACTATGTCCCCCGCTGGACCGAGGAGGAGCGCCGCAAGAACGCCCCCTGGGGCACTTGGGGCAAACCCGCCAACCGCCCGCACAATATCATCACCTCCCTCGAGCTTGACTCCGCCCGCCAGGAAGTGTTCAACCACAAGCTGCAGGCCAAGTATGCCGAGATGAAAGAGAAAGAAGTTCGCTACGAGATGCTGAACTGCGAGGACGCCGAGTATATCATCGTGGCCTACGGCTCGAGCAGCCGCATCGCCATGAAGGCCATGCAGATGGCCCGCGAAAAGGGCATCAAGGTGGGTCTGTTTCGCCTCATCACCCTCTTCCCCTTCCCCTCCAAGCAGCTGGCCGAGGTTGCCAAGCATGTGAAGGGCATCCTCTGCGTCGAGATGAGCGCCGGCCAAATGATTGAGGATGTGAAACTGGCCACCAACTGTGGCGTGAAGACCGAACATTTCGGCCGTTTCGGCGGTATCATCCCCACCCCGACCGAGGTTCTTGAAGCACTTGAAAACAAAATCATTAAATAAGAAATCAATATGGCAAATACAGATATAGAGGCTCGCAAACAAGAGCTGCTGAACCAAGGTTACACCGAGGTTTACACCAGAACCAAAGTACTTACCGATGCAGTGATGCACTACTGCCCCGGTTGCGGCCACGGCACCACCCACCGTCTCGTTGCTGAGGTTATCGACGAGATGGGCATTCAGGATCAGGTCGTAGGCGTTTCGCCCGTGGGATGCTCCGTCTTGGCTTACAACTATTTCGACGTGGACTTCCAGGAGGCTGCCCACGGCCGTGCCCCCGCACTGGCCACCGCTATCAAGCGTTTGAACCCCGACACCTTTGTGTTCACCTATCAGGGCGACGGCGACCTGGCTGCTATCGGCACCGCCGAGACTATCCACGCTTGCAACCGTGGTGAGAACATCACCATGATCTTTGTCAACAACGGTATCTACGGTATGACCGGTGGCCAGATGGCTCCCACCACCCTTATCGGCATGAAGAGCGCCACCACCCCCTATGGCCGCCGCGTTGACCTGAACGGCTATCCCCTGCGCATCACCGAGCTCATCTCCACCCTGCCCGGCACCTACTATGTGACCCGCCAGAGCGTGCAGACTCCCGCTGCCGTGCGTAAGGCCAAAGCCGCTATCCGCAAGGCTTTCGAGAACCAGAAACTGAAAAAAGGCCTCAGCTTCGTCGAGATTCTGTCCAACTGCAACAGCGGCTGGAAGATGACCCCCGTTCAGGCCAACAAGTGGATGGAAGACAACATGATGCCCAACTACCCCGTGGGCGACATCAAGGTGGACGGCAAACTGGTCGACAATGTCGACGTGGCCCGTCTGGCTGTTGACCACCCCTTAACCGTGATGCAATAATTAACATTTAAAACGAAACAACAATGACAGAAGAAATAATCATCGCCGGATTCGGTGGACAGGGTGTCCTCTCTATGGGTAAGATCCTTGCCTATTCCGGAGTCATGCAAGATAAAGAAGTGAGCTGGATGCCCAGCTACGGCCCCGAGATGCGTGGCGGCACTGCCAACGTGTCCGTCATCATCAGCGACGAGCGCATCAGCTCGCCCATCATCAACACCTTCGACACTGCCATCATCCTCAACCAGCAGTCGCTGGACAAGTTTGAGCACAGTGTGAAGCCCGGTGGTCTGCTGATCTACGACCCCAATGGCATCACCCACGAGCCCACCCGCAAGGACATCAACATCTACAAGATTGCCGCCACGGCCAAGGCTCAGGAACTCGGCATCAGCAAGGTGTTCAACATGGTTGTGCTTGGCGGTTTCCTGAAACTGAAACCCATCGTGGACAAGCAGTATATCCACGAAGGCCTTGAGCACTCCCTGCCCCAGCGCCACTGGAACCTCATTCCCCAGAACGAGGAAGCCATCGAAATCGGTAAGGGCCTGATCGAACCCGTCCAGGTTCTCTAAACGTTAGACAGAGGACTTCACCGTCCTATCATTAAAAAGGCATCTCATAAATGAGATGCCTTTTTTTGCAGGCATTCTTGGATAATCAAAAAATATTTGTATATTTGCAACGTAGATGCAATCCATAATTGCATCACTACAAGAATATACAACAAACAAAATCATAGCGTTATGTCAGGACTATTATTCAAAAAGAGTATCAATACTGTCGTATTTATAATGCTGATAATAGCACCAACTATCATCTGGGGGCAAAGCGACAGTTTAGTCAGAACATATCAATCTCCATGCCAGAGTGAGTGGACCGAGTACATCTTTACGGAACAGAACAGCATAATTCGGAGCAACGACCAACAATAATACCTTATTATTATGAAAAAGATTGTTTCACTTATAGCAATGGCGATCCTGCTGACAGCGGAGGTGTGCGCGCAACAATACCCAAACCAGACCCCTTCGCGGGACACGCTGCCCTGTGGACAGCGGCAGCGCTACCACTACTACACCTCATGGTACGACACCACATACTTTCACTATAGTCCCGAAACCTTCAGAAGATATCCCGAATATGGTAATATCGTAGGATTCGGAGACCAGACGAGTTTATATTATCCCGAACTCATAGCTTATCAGCAATTCGCCCCCCGACCAATCAGAATCAAGGGCCTTTGGGCAATGGTGTCGAGCCGTACATACGATGCAAGTTTGCATGTGTTAGACACCAACAGGTTGCCAGAGTATCTATACCTTTACGTGCGTGACACAAGTAAACCAATACCAACTGTCGGAAAACCATCAGACTTTTTGATCCGAGTGGCGACGGTACGCTGGGACACAGCCCATCCTAAGATGATGTGTTTGCCGCAGGCTGCCTACGGGCAGTTGGGCAAATATTATTGTCACGTATATGGAGCACTGCTCGACACTGTGCATACCATCCAGGGCGAGTTTTGGATAGGAGGAACAGCCAACAGCAATACGGGCAGTCGTTGGGACGGAACGGAAGGCAATTTCGTCTGCGACCATTGGCCAACCCTCTACAAGGGGTATAACTTCCGCCCCTGGCCTTACGGCCCTGACCCCTATGGCCACAACTGCTGGTCCGACGATAAACAGCCCGACGGGCCCTGGAAAGATTTTGAAGAACAAAGCTGCTATGGCCCATTTGGGGCTATTCTTGACGAGGAGCAATACTATGTAGAGGTTGCCACAGCCGACATGTCACAAGGGTTCGCCAGACCTACGGCGTACTATCCCGCCGGATCTTACCAGACTATCACCGCCACATCCCGCAGCTGCCATCGTTTCAGCCACTGGAACGACGGGGTGACCGACAACCCACGTACCATACTCGTGACACAGGACACCTCGTTCACCGCCTATTTCGACACCGTAACGGTACACGACATTTCGGTGCGCAGCAACGACACTGCCCTGGGATATGCACATCTGGCCAGATATAGAAACAACTTTACCTCAGAGCAGCTTGTTTGGGAGGGAGAGGATAACGTGTATTGGTGGCTTTCGAGCGACACCGTCTATTGCGAAGGGGATTCGGCCATATTCAAAGCTTATGCCCGTCCGGGCGCCTATTTCTGGGGCTGGAGCGACAGCGTGAGAGACAACCCGCGCACCCTGACTGTGACTCAGGACACCCATCTGACAGCTATCTTCTCGACCGAAATGCCGCCACCCTATGTTCCACCCTGCCCGCGTGTTTACAAAACCCTTGTATTGGTTGAGGACACCGGACAGGTACGGCTGATGTGGGTGTGGGGAGCAAGATCCAAGCATAGGCGTTGGGAAGTTGCATGGGGCTTGGCAGGAACGCCACCCGACTCATGCCAAATCTTACCGTGCAGCACCTATGAAAGGGTGATAGGCAATCTGGAACCCGGAGTGAGGTATGTGGCATATGTGCGGGCGCTTTGCCTAAACACCAACGACGACACAGAGTATTACAGCGAGTGGTCAGACAGCGTTTCAATATATTTCCCCGAATTCACCAACAGATACACCGTGAGTGTAGCGGCGGACTATGCGGAGCGTGGACGTGTGTATGGCGGAGGGGAATATGACGAGGGTGCAGAGGCCATGCTTACCGCCACTGCCTGGAATCCTTACAGATTTCTGCAATGGGACGACGGGGATACAACAAATCCCCGGTACGTAGTGGTGACGCAAGACACCTCGTTCACCGCGCTATTTGTTACTCGTGAGGGAATTGATACGGCCAACAGTCTTGGCAGTACGTTCCTGTTGTTACCTAACCCGGCATCAGGCAGTGTGCGCTGTGTGATTGATGATAAACCGTTCCAGGGCGGAACACTCACGGTGACGGACGCTTCGGGCCGCGAGATGCTGCACAGCGAACTGCCCCCGTTGACCACCAGCCACACCATCATGCTGACCGCATACCCCAAGGGAGTCTACTTCGTCACCCTCACCACAGCGGTTGGAAGTTCCACCCAGAAATTGACAGTGAAGTAAGAAGAGCCAACCGCACATATCTAACGAATTGTTATTCGTGTTCATCAAAAGAAGATTATCTTAGTGGTTATCCTATGACAGATTGGTATTTGTTCCTACGCACTGGAAGAAATGACGAGATATCAAAAACAGACCTAAATAAATGAGATGAAGATATCAAAATCCCTCTCCTGACTGGAGAGGGATTTCTAATTTCCTGCGGGGCGAACTCCCCCATCTCAATTCCAATAATCTATATCATACGTGAAGATGAAGTTGCCCGACCTGAAATAGACCACCACTCCTCGGCGGTCATAGCGGGTATAGTCTACACTCTCGTCATCATCCCCCTCCTCGTAGGTGTTCCATCGCGCGATGCGTTCCCGGGGGATGCCGTCAGTCCAACAGGTAATCGTAACATCAGCCTCCATCCCTAAGTCATAATCCTTGCCCGTCACGCCAGTCAACACGCCTTGCGCGTCATAGTGATAATGTAGGCTATCGCTCGATTCGTAATACAGGCCCACACGACTGACCATCCTTCCGGCGGTGTCATAACTGTATCGGATGTCGAAAACGTCCATGGAATACAGTCCTCCCTTGCATTCTTCATGAAGCAGGTGACCCGTGCTGTCGTAGCTGCGGCGGAGGTAGACAGTGTCTACATACCGCATATCGCCATATTGGTTCTCGCGACGGAAAGCATACTCTAAAAGGCCGAACTGGGAATGAACCCTGTGCGCAATCAAATCGTAAACAAATTCACCCCTGCCACCATCATACACATTGTGGATTCGCCTAACCGTGCCATCTGCGTCATAATCAACATGCCACAACAATGAAGTGTCCTGCCGCATCCGAGTTTCATCCCAACCTATCCTCGCCTGCTCCCGCAGTCGCCCGTGCTCGTCGTATACATTGCGGGTCAATGAATCGACGAGATATCCGCTACGGTCATACGCTTCAGTCTTCATGGTGAGTTCACCTGTTGTGGTATTCTCGATACGTGAGTGCAGCAAGTGGATATGATGCGTGTCGCGCACGGGGAGCCATGGAAGCACAACCTCGGCTTTACCTGTTCCAGCGGGCTGCCCCACGGCCACCAAGGCCATCAGCATCACAACCGAAAGCACCATTATACCTCTCATATACATAAACATAACAGTTTTATCTGCAACTATTCAGTGTCTGCAAAGATACATTTTTTTACACTATTTCAGCAAAAAAACGTACCTTTGCACTTTATTTCACAAAACCCGATACACTATGACAATTCAAGAAGCCATCCTTGCACGCCACAGCGTGCGGCAGTTCACCAACCAACCCCTGTCCACCCCACAAGTGGAGGCCCTCAACCAGCAAATAGCCCACAGCAACACTGCCAAAGGGCTGCACATGCAACTGGTGACCAACGAGCCGAAAGCCTTCTCCGGCATCCTCTCCAAATTCCTGCGCTTCAGCGGAGCCATGAACTATATCGCCTTGGTAGGCCTCCAGTCGCCCCACCTGCACGAGTACCTTGGCTACGAGGGCGAAAAGCTCGTCCTCCTGGCCCAAACCCTGGGTCTGAACACCTGCTGGGTGGGCGGCACCTTCAGCCGCAACAGGAACGTGAAGGTCAACCCCAACGAGATGTACGTGGGCGTGATAGCCATCGGCCACGGTGCCACCCAAGGCCGGCAACACAAAAGCAAACCCATCGAAACCTTTGCCGAAATCGAAGGCAAACCCGATTGGTTCCGCCGCGGCGTGGAGTGTGCCATGCTGGGTCCCTCGGCCATGAACATGCAGAACTTCCATTTCGAACTCTTAGCCGACGGCACCGTCAAAGCCACTGCCAAACCCAAGGCCTTTGCCGGCATGGACCTCGGCATCGCCAAACTCCACTTCGAGCTGGGCGCTGGCACCGAAAACTTCCGCTGGCACAATTGACCGCCACCCCTCAAACCCATGCAAAACAAGGCTCTGAACACAAAAAAAGGCATATAAAACTTTCTTTTCGCGAAAAAAAGCGTATCTTTGTATTTTGGCAACAAACACAAAGTAACGTATAACCCATTATTAAACAAGAAACTATGTGCGGAATCGTTGGATACATCGGGGACCAGGAAGCCTACCCCATCCTTATTAAAGGGCTTCATCGTCTGGAATATCGCGGCTACGACAGCGCCGGCATCTCTCTCATCAACAACCAAGGCACCCTTTCGGTCTACAAATCCAAAGGCAAAGTCTCCGCTCTCGAAAAGAGCGTCGAAGGCAAAGACATCAGTGGAACCATCGGCATCGCCCACACTCGCTGGGCCACCCACGGCGAACCCAACGCCACCAACGCCCATCCCCATTTCTCCCAGTCCAAAAATCTCTCGCTGGTCCACAACGGCATCATCGAAAACTACAAATCGCTCCGCGCCGAACTCGAGAAGAACGGCATGACCTTTTGCAGCGAGACCGACACCGAAGTCCTCGTCCAGCTGGTCGAATACATGATGAACAGCCACCGCTGCGACCTCTACACCGCCGTGCAGCTGGCCCTCAAAAACGTCGTCGGAGCCTACGCCATCGCCATCCTCGAAAAGAGTCACCCCGACCAGCTCGTCTGTGCCCGCAAAGGCAGCCCCCTCATCATCGGGGTCGGCACCACCCCTTCTGGCCGCAAGGAATTCTACCTCGGCTCCGATGCCACCCCCATCATCGAATACACCAACCAAGTCATCTACCTCAACGACGAAGAGATAGCCATCATGGACCGCACAGGCCGTCTCGACATCACCAACCTCAGCAACGTCAAGCAGACCCCCCAGCTCGTCACCCTCCAGATGAACCTCGACCAGCTCGAGAAAGGTGGCTACCCCCACTTCATGCTCAAAGAAATCTGGGAGCAGCCCGCCGCCCTGCGCACCTGCATCCGAGGCCGCCTCAACGTGGTGGACAAAGACGTGCTCCTCTCCGGCATCATCGACCATAAAGACAAATTTCTCAAATGCCGCCGCATCATCATCTGCGCCTGCGGCACCTCGTGGCATTCCGCCCTCATCGGCAAATACTTTATCGAAGAGGCTTGCAAAATCCCCGTCGAGGTGGAGTACGCCTCCGAATTCCGCTATCGCAATCCCGTCATCCTGCCCGACGACATAGTCATCGCCGTCTCACAGTCGGGCGAGACCGCCGACACCCTCGCCGCCATCCAGCTCGCCAAAGAGCACGGAGCCTTCCTCTACGGCATCTGCAACGTCATCGGCTCCTCCATCGCCCGCGCCACCCACACCGGCACCTACCTCCACGTAGGCCCCGAAATCGGCGTCGCCTCCACCAAAGCCTTCACTGGCCAAGTCATCACCCTCTGCCTCCTCGGCCTCGCCATCGCCAAAGAAAAGAAGACCCTCCCCGACGAACTCTTCCATATACTTGTCGACGAACTCCAGCAGATACCCGACAAAATGCAGTGGACACTCGAAAACAACAAAGACATCGACAAATTCGCCCAAATGTTCACCTACTGCAAAAACTTTATCTACCTGGGACGTGGCTACAACTACCCCGTAGCCCTCGAAGGCGCTCTCAAGCTCAAAGAAATAAGCTACATCCACGCCGAAGGCTATCCCGCCGCCGAGATGAAACACGGTCCCATCGCCCTCATCGACGAGGAGATGCCCGTCGTAGTCATTGCGCCCAAGCACGGCATGTACGAGAAAATCGTCAGCAACATACAGGAAATCAAATCCCGCAAGGGCAAAATCATCTCCGTTGTCACCCAAGGCGACGAAGTGGTCCGCAACATGAGCGACTACAGCTTCATCATTCCCGACACCCGCGACTGCTTCGTCCCCATGCTGGCCGTCATCCCCCTCCAACTCCTCTCCTACTACGTGGCCATATCCAAAGGCCGCAACGTCGACCAGCCGCGCAACCTCGCCAAGAGCGTAACCGTTGAATAATCCCCGGCAGTGAACAGTACAGGGCGGGACACCCTGACCCTCTCTCACCTCCCGCCCCGTACTCCTCGCCGCCATCCTCCCCCATCCACCCCATGACCCACAGCCCCGACCCCGACCAACAGGCCGTCATCGCCATCCGGGAAGGGCGACACCTTGTCCTTGCACCCCCCGGGTGCGGCAAGACCTACATCCTTTCGCAGCGCGTCATCCAGGCCCACGCCCACGGCATCGACTACACCGACATGCTCTGCCTCACCTTCACCAACCGCGCCAGCCGTGCCATGCGCGAGCGCATCAGCCTCCACACCCACAACCCCGTACCCCCCGACCTCTTCGTGGGCAACGTCCACCGCTTCTGCTCCAACTACCTCTTCGACCAGAAAAAAATACCCCAAAACAGTGCAGTCATCGACGACCTCGACTCCGAAAGCATCATCGTCCAACTGGCACACCTCGACCCCGCCGACGACAACTCCCACTACACCGCCGACATCGTAAACCTCCAGCACGCCCTCAGCCAGCAAGCCGCCGGCCTGCCGCGCAAACTCATCGTCCACGCCGACCTCCTCAACCACCTCGACGAACCCCACTGGCAGCGCAAAGCACAAGTGGCACAACTCTACGCCCAATACAAAGAGACCGACAATCTCCTCGACTTCGAAGACCTTCTCGAAAAGGCCTACCTCTTCGCCCTCCACGACCCCGACCGCCGACGCTACAGCTGGATCCAAGTCGACGAAGTGCAAGACCTCAACTTCCTCCAACTCGCCATCATCCAACTCTTCTCCCTCCCCGACGCCAACACCGTCTTCCTCGGCGACGAGCAGCAAGCCATCTTCTCATTCGTCGGAGCCAAACTCGACGCCCTCGAAGAGCTAAAAACCCAATGCCAGCCCAACCTCCACCACCTGGGCCGCAACCACCGCTCCCCGCGCTACCTCCTCGACCTATTTAACACCTACGCCGCCTTCCAGCTCAACATCCATCCCGACCTCCTCCCCTCCACCCCCGACACCACCACACCCCAGCCACACGACTGCTGCACCTTCCGCGCCTGCTTCCACGACCTCTCACACCTCTACCACAAAGAAAACCACCGCTGCCAGCACGACGGCACCCCCTGTGCTCTCTGCCAGCGGCCCGTGGCCGACGAATACCGCCTGGCCGTCTCCTTAGCCAAACGCTACGCCTCCCTCGACCCCTCCGGCCGCGTGGCCATCATCGTACCCACCAATGCCAACGCCGACCGTCTCAGCCTCCAATTCGGCTCCACTCCCCACTTCAAAATCTCCGGCCGCGACCTCTTCTCCACCCCCGCCGTCCAGCTCCTCTTCTCCCACCTCAACATCATAGCCAACGAAACCTGCTTCATCGCCTGGGCACGCCTCCTCCACCACCTCCACGTAATCCCCCAATACGCCGCCGCCCGCAACCTCATGCGCCAACTGCGCAGCTGCGCCATCTCCCCCACCGACCTCCTCATCTACGACAACCAAAACACCTACCTCCAGCACTTCCTCCAAGTAACCGACAACGACGAAATAGTCCTCTTCGACACCGAAACCACCGGCCTCGACATCTTCACCGACGACATCATACAAATCGCCGCCATCAAAGTGCGCAAAGGCCGCTACGTCGAAGGCTCCGACTTCAACATAATCATAGAGACCACCAAAGAAATCCCCCCACTCGTTGGCGGCCACGACAACCCCATGCTCACCGTCTACCTCAACAGCGAACGCCTCAGCCGCCAAGAAGGTCTCAACCGCTTCCTCGACTACTGCCAAGGCCACGCACTCATAGGCCACAACGTCGAATTCGACTACCACATCCTCCTCCACAACGTCCGCCGCGCACTCGGCATCGACCTCGGCCACCGCCAGCGGTTCGACACCCTCAAACTGACCCGCCTCGTCGAGCCACGCCTGCGCGTCTACAAACTCGAAAAGCTCCTCGAAACCCTCCACCTCCAAGGCACCAACTCCCACAACGCCATCGACGACGTCCGTGCCACCCTCTCACTCCTCGACTACTGCCGCCGCAAAGCCACCCTCTACACCGACGCCCAGCGCCGCCTCCTCGGCTCGCCCGCCATGCGCCAGCTGACCTCCAACTTCCGCCAAGCCTACCGCCACCTCTTCCTCCACTCCAGCCAGCGGCTCTTCGACCCCCTGCCCGCCGACCCCGACCCCGCCGCACCACCCGCCATAGTCGACGAACTGCAATACCTCTACCGCCACCTCACAGACCACGGCGTCATCCAGCCCATCGACAAGTGGCAGCACATCACCGACTTCCTCGCCACCGACATCATCGACACCTCCCTCGCGCCCACCTTCCGCCAGCAGCTCGACCTCTACCTGACCGAAATCAACACCGTCCGCGAGTCCGACCTCTGCGACAGCACCAGCATGCTGCGCCACGGCTCCGAACGCTTCTTCATAGCCACCGCCCACAAAGCCAAAGGCCTCGAATTCGACAGCGTCATAGTCTTCAACGCCACCGAAGGGGCCTATCCCTACTTCCACAACCTCCGCAACAACGACCAATATCACATCCGCGAGGACGCCCGACGCTTCTACGTAGCCATATCGCGCGCCAAGAAACACCTCTGTTTCACCTACTCAGCCGTCAGCGCCAACGGCACCCCCTCACGTCCCACTCCCTTCCTCCTGCCCATCGCCCACCACCTGACCCATTTCGGCTTCGACCCCGACAGCGGCAAAATCCAAAGCCTCGACCCCGCAACATAGTTCAATACAAATCACTTACACCCTATTTACACAGCAATTCCACTCCTGTTTGTCTCTCTCATAGAAACAAAATAGAGACAAAACAGAGGAGAAATAGAAAAGAAGGAGCGGACTTGCAGCGACTGATCTCAGTGCAAACTGCCCGTGGCGGAATACCACAGTTGGAGCAAGGCTTGGGTGCGTTGGCGGCGGAGGGAGTCGGAGGGATAGGCGGCGTCCGGCTCTTGGAGGGCCACGCAGTCGTAGTTGGTGGTGCCGGTCGAGTCGATGTAGAAAAGGCCGTTCTTGTAGGCATTGGCGGCAAAGGGATGGCGGTAGGAGGGCGAAAGGACGTTGCGGCTGAAGCGGAAAGAGCTGTCGGCCAAGCCCAGCTGGGCCAGCAGGGTGGCGGCGAGGTCGGACTGGTTCATCAACTGGTGGAAGGTGCGAGGCTGGCGCACGGCTCCGCCCACCCAGAGGATGGGGATGCGCGTGGCCTCATGCTTTTGGTTGGCAACCAGGCCGTCGACCGGCACGCCGTGGTCGGCCACGATGACCACCAGCAGGTTGTCCCAAGAGGGGGTGAGCCGCAGGCTGTCGAGCCATGCGCCCAGACACTGGTCGGTATAGGCAAAGGCGTTGCGGCGCTCGTCGTGCAGACGGCGGGTGGGCACGTCCCAAGGCTCGTGGCTGCTGAGGGTGAGCAGGGCGGTGAACGACGGGCGCGAGGGGAAGAGCGGCGCGAGATGGAACAGCTCCTGGTCGGCCACGCCCCAGTTGGCTTTGACCTTGGCTGCGGCGAAGTATTCCTGGCCTTCGACACGGCTGAAGCCGGCCTCGGACAGGTGGCCCCGCATGTTGGTGAAGTCGATGTCGCCACCATAGTAGAAGGCGGTGGCATAGCCGGCCCGCTGGAGGGTGCGGGCCAGGGAGGGGAGTTTGCGCCCCATGTCGGCTTTCTTCATGAGCGAGGTGGTGGGCAGGGCGGGCCACCCGTTGACGATGGAGACCAGTCCGCGGTCGGTGCGGAAGCTGTTGGCGTAGCAGTTGGAGAAGAGCACTCCCTCGCGGCTCCAGCGGCACAGGTTGGGGCCTACGCTGTCGTTGAGCACCATGGCGCTGCCCGCGCCTTCCCACACCATGAGCACGATGTCGGGCCGTGAGGTGTTGAGGAGGGTGTCGGCCACGGCGAGGTCGACGGGATAGGCGTCGCGGGTGAGGGTTGCGAGACGGTGGTCGTCGTAGAAGTGGAACTGAGTGGCGAGGTCCTCGGTTTTGAAGAGGGAATGGGTGATGTTGAAGAGGGGGTTGATGGCGGAGTGGTTGAGGAAGGGTTTGGAGGAGAAGTAGGCATAGCTGACGTTGGCAGTGGAGTCGGCCAGGCCACCCCGAATGCCCACAAACTGGAGTGCAACGACCAAGAGCATGACCGCCGAAGAGGCGGGATGGGCGCGATCGAAACGCTGAGGGGTGGCGTGGCGCAGCCTGCGCATATAATGGAATATCAGCAAGGCGAGGACGAGGAGAGCCAGCAGCAAGGCGGGCCATGAGAGGTTGGCAAACACGTCCTTGGGGTTGGCGGCATAGATGAGGTCGGCGGCATCCATCTTGGCGCCCCAGAAGCGGTAGACCACCGTGTCGGCGGCAAAAGCCAGGGCCATGAGGGGCGAGACGAGGGCATAGTAGTATGTGAGTATGCGCCGCGGCTGGAGACGCGGAAGGAAGAAGGAGAGGAGGGTGAAGAGCACGGGGACAATCAGGAGGTAGCAGGCCGTGACGGAGTCGAGACGCAGCCCGTGCCACAGGACGGCGAGCCAGTCGGCAACCCCCGAGCCGGAGGCAAAGGAGAAGTTGAAAAGCATGAAGAGAGCCTTCTGCGTGACGAAAATCAACAGCAGGGTGACATATAGGCGGAGGATGAAAAGGAGCCGTTGGAGCATAACGTCTGAATAACTTATGCACCTTTTTTTTATTGTCTTGGAGAAAAAAATGTGGGGTGTTGATAACTTTTTTTAGGAAAAAAAGTGAATGAATGAAATAAAGTTGTTATACTTGCACAAAAATTGACCCCCTATGAATACTCGCAGAACTCGCAAAAAGAACCTGATAGTCAGCTATAAAAACCTGTCTGAGCAACTCAAAGAATTGTTTATGGAGCGCTATCCTGATGGATACAAAGAGCACATACAGCGGTTTGAGAAGCCCAACGGTGAGGTTATTTTTGTTGTCCCGATGGAGACGGACGACACAGTATACATGATTAAGTTCGACGTGAAGATTGACACGACCTACACGGACGACGACTCGGAGAAGGACTACTTCGACGAGGAGGTGGAGAAGGCCGAGAATCAGTTCGCGCCCTTGGAGGAAGCCCTGGACAAAGAAGAGGGCGACCCGTCACACAGGGAGCGCACCGTGCGCCACGGCAGCTACGACGACAGCATGGAGAACGGCAAGAAGCGGACTGTGGAGCATGGGTCGCTGGGAGCCTTGGGCGCGGAGTTGCAGGAAGCCTTCAGCGACGAGGGCGACGAGGATGAGTATGATGAATACTCCGACAAGGAGAGCGACACCGACGGAGACGCCGACGACGACTATGAGCCCACCGACGAGGAGCTGATGGACGTGGACAGTGAGGTGTTCGCCAACGCCGAGATACCGCCCGAGGAGCTGGCCCGTATGGCCGCCGAGGAGGCTATGGCCAACGAGAAGGCCGCCCAACAGGCAGCCGAGGAGAAGCCCAAGCGCCAGGGCCGCCCCCGCAAGAGCGCGGAGGCGCCAGCCGCCGAGCCGAAAAAGAAGGGCCGCCCACGGCTGAAACATGACTGAAAAACGGGAGCGGGACTGTCGATGCGATAGTCCCGCTCCTGTTTTATGTGGAATCGGTGGGGCTGAGGGACGCTATTTCTCGTAGAAATGCATTTCGGTGAGGTATTGGTAGACCGGTTCGGGGAGGAGGTAGCGGACGTCGTGCCCGGCACGGATTTGCTCGCGGATGTAGGTGGAGGAGATGTCGATTTGGGGCACGTCGACCATGTGGACGTGGGGATGGGAGGCGAGGGGGCAGTCGGTGTGGCCCGGACGGGGGTAGACATAGATTTGGTAGTGGTCGAGGATGAACTCCCAGTTGCGCCAGCGCTCGAAGGTTTGGAGGTTGTCGGAGCCCATGATGAGGCAGAACTGCTTGTCGCGGTATTTGTCGCCGAGGTGGGCAAGGGTGAGGACGGTGTAGGAGGGGATGGGGAGATGGAACTCGACATCGCAGGCACGCATACGGTAGTTGTCGTGGACGGCGAGGCGGACCATCTCGAGACGTTGCTGGTCGGCAAGGAGGGTTTTGCGCTCCTTGAGGGGGTTTTGGGGTGAGACGACATACCAGACTTCGTCGAGGTCGCAATGGGCCAGCATGGCGTTGCCAATGATGAGGTGGCCGATGTGGACGGGGTTGAAGGAGCCGAAGAAAAGACCTATTTTACGCATGGCGAGGAACGGTTGGGGGTTGAACGAAGGTGTTTTTGACAGAAAAAGGGGCGGCAGCGAGCCTCTCCCCTTTTGCTATATTGTTGGCACTGGGCTGATATCAATAGTATTTGTAACGGCTGATGATTTGGATGTGGCGCAGCTTATTGCCCTTGAAGGTGTAGATTTCGCCCACTTCGGCGGCTCCGGCTATGACTTTGAGGACGTTGATGTCGGCGGTGTAGGACTTGGGGTAGCTTTTGAAGACCACCTTGAAGACCTCTTCCTTCGACATGCCCACATGCACTCCGTTGTCGAGCACCACGGCGGTGTCGGTGATTTTGGCGGAGACCATCTCGAGTTTGTCGGTCCAGATGCTGCGATAGACATTGATGTTGGTGCCGTCGAGGCGTTTGAGGGTGTTGACGGAGACGGTCATGGTGTCGTAGAAAGACTTGTAGCCGCTTTCGCGATACCAGTGGAGCTGGTTGTTGGTGATGTACTGTTCGACGGTGCTCCATTTGCCGATGGGGTAGATGGGATAGTCGGATAAAGAGAAGACTGTCATGGTGTCGGCATAGACTTTTACGTCTTTGACTTGATATTCGGGACGGGCATAGGCAAGCATTCTCACAGCCTTGGCACGAGAGCTAACACGCTGTGCATTAACGGAGAAAGCTGCAATAAGCAGAACTGCAATCAGGATAGATTTCTTCATAAGACTTAAATCATTTCGCAATGCAAAAATACATTTTTTTTGCCACATAACGGAAAAAAAAATCTTTTATTGTAGTCGACCGCCAAATGAGAAGGGTGCGGCGCGGAGTGGCGGGGAGCCGAGAGAGCGAGGCATGGGGTGGCAAGGCCAGTCAGGCGTCTGGACTGGGGGCAAAGGAGACATCCCGGAATGGCTCAAAACGAATGACTAACAGCGTTTCGGCTTGAAGTTGATAAAAAAAATTTGTAGGATGACAAAAAATGGGTATATTTGCATCACAATATAATTGTTTGACATTAAACAGAAACACTTATTAATCAATCATTTCTACAAAAGCCGATGGGTCTGATGGCTAATAACAAGACTTAAAAAACAATGAAAAAAACCTTATTAGTTGCAATCGCGCTGATGATGAGCATCGCCTCGTTCGCACAATTCAGCGCTCAACCGCAAGCCAAAGGCGGCAATGGCGCCAAGGACGCCCTGCCCAATTGGACTCCGATTGGAGCAGCCTTTGTGGCTACCGACATCAACGGTAACACCGTGAGCATTGCCGATACACTGGCTGCTGGCAAATGCATTGTCATTGACTACTCCGCCACATGGTGCAGCTGGTGCTGGGTGCTCCATTCGAACCACATCCTGGAGGCCATCTACAACCAGTTGGGCGACCAGGTTTGCGTGATCTGGGTCGAGGCCGATGAAGACACCGGTCCAGAAGGTATCTATGGAAACGGCACCAATACCCAAGGCGACTGGACCAACGGTGGTTCCATCCCCTACCCCATCATCGACAACCCCAACACCACCAGCCTCGTGGGTGGCAATATCACTGCTTTCCCCTCGGTTTATTTCGTGTCGCCGACTGGCTATTACTGCGACCTTTATGGCACCGACTGGGGCTTTGGCCCTTATGAGGAGACCTCGGTTGCCGTCAGCCGCGTGCTCAACCTTATCAACACCTATCCCCGTGCCGGTGCAGCTCCCATCATCGCCATTGATGGCCGCAATGCCGTCCGTGCCGGTTCTCCCGCCACGTTCAACGCCAGCGTCGTCAGCGTTGACGATGTGACCGCCGTGGAATGGTCGTTCAGCAACGGCAGCCCCGCCACCGCCACCGGCAACCAGGCCACTACCACCTGGAACGCCCCTGGCACCGAGACCGTCACCCTCAGCGTCACCAACACCTCCGGCACCACCACCGCCACCCTGTCGGTCAACGTGTTTGACTACAGCAACTGGGGCGACACGATGGACTATCCCGGCAGCCTGAGCAGCGAAATCCAGCCCGCTATCGGTCTGAGTAGTGGTTCTGCTTTCAGCTGGGGTGTGAAATATCCCGCCTCGCTTCTTGAAGGCCGTGTTTACCTGAACGAGGTACAGATTTACGGCAGTGAGAACAACACCCGTCTCACCCTCAACATCTATCAGACCAACCAAGGTGGCAACCCCTCCAATGCCAACCTGCTCTACACGTTCGACTATGACGTGACCGCCAACACATGGAACAGCCTTCCTGTACACACCCCCATACAGCTTGATGCCACAAAAGACCTCTGGGTCACCTTCACCGGTTCCGGATATGTGGCCACTGGCTGCACCTTCAACGGCGACGACAACTCCTGCCTCCTGCAGAACGGCTCTACTTGGTCTCCCATTCACGAGCTGAGTTCTCAGCTGAGCTCCACATGGCTCATCCGCGCCGTCACCAACATTGATCCCTCCTTCTCTGTTGGCATTGTTGGTCCTGAGAATGTTGAGATCAACACCGCCATCACCTACACCGCAGCCAGTCGGCCCGGTGCTACTTTCAGCTGGCAGATTGAAGGCGGCGAACCCGCTACGGGCAATAGCGCCACCATCACCACCCAGTGGCCCACTGTAGGCTACTACACCATCACCCTTACAGCCACCTACAACGGTGAAACCAAAACTGCCACCAAGCGCGTCTCCGCGGTTAACTGCAGCACAACTCTGCCCTTCACTTGGGGATTCGAGTCCAACGAGAGCAACTATTCCTGCTGGAACCTTGTGGATGCCGACGGCGATGGTCGCGGCTGGGACTTCAGCAACCAGTTAGGTTCTTACGCCCACACCGGCCGAGGCATTGCTGCTTCTGCTTCGTTCATCAACAACATTGGACCGCTGACCCCCGACAACTGGATGATTCTTCCCAAAATCAATGTTCCCGCCGAGGGCGCTACCATTGAATGGTGGGACTACGGTCTGGACAACAACGACTTCGCCGACCACTACGGAGTGTTTGTCTCCACCACCGGCAACAACACATCCGACTTCACCAACACCATCTACGACGGTGCTCCCACCAGCCCCAGAACCTGGGTCAAACACAGCCGCTCGCTGGCTGGCTATGCCGGACAGACCATCTACATTGCTTTCCGCCACTTCAACATCACCAATATGTTCTGGCTGCTCATTGACGACATCAACATCACTGCCGGCGACCACGCCAGCATCGAGGATGTGAGCAACGTTGCCGTCCGCCTGTTCCCCAACCCCACCAGCAATATCCTCAACATTGCCGCCGAGGGCGTGAAGGAAGTCAGCGTCATGGACATCAACGGCCGCACCGTCATGACTGAGCAGAACGCAACCAGCATTGACATGAGCGAACTGGCCAACGGCGTATACTTTGTGCGCGTCATCACCAACGAAGGCATTGCCACACAGAAGATTGTGAAGAAATAACATCTTCACCCCAAACCAAAAGAGCCCGCCCTGCGGGCTCTTTTTTTCTCCTTTTTATTTCTCAATAACCAGCAAATACATTATCGTGAACTATGCAAATACAATAGCCGAGCAACTCAACCTCGGTCCACGTCAAGTAGAAAAAACCATTGAGTTGTTGGAGCAAGGGGCAACCGTACCCTTCATCGCCCGCTACCGCAAAGAGGTGACGGGCAGCCTGAATGAAGTGCAGATCACCGCCATCCGCGACCTCCTCATCAAACTCAAAGAGCTGGACAAAAGGCGCGAGGCCATCCTGTCCTCCATCACCGAGCAAGGCAAAATGACGCCCGACCTGGAGAAACAGATACTGGCAGCCACCAACATGACCGAGCTGGAGGACATCTACCTGCCCTTCAAACCCAAACGCCGCACCCGCGCCACCATGGCCATAGAGCGCGGGCTGGAGCCTCTGGCCGACGAGTTGCAAAAACAATACTCCTGCAACCTCGACCAGCTGGCCGCACAATATGTCAATGCTGAGAAGGGGGTGGGCACGGCGGAGGAAGCCTTGGCCGGGGCACGCGACATCATAGCTGAACGGGTGAGCGAGAACGCGCAGGCGCGCAACCGCGTGCGCGGGCTTTTCCGCCGCAGTGCCATGTTGAGTTCGAGAGTGGTGAAAAACAAAGAGGAGGAGGCTGGCAAGTATGAGTCGTGGTTCGACTGGAAAGAGAACGCCCTGCGTGCCCCCTCGCACCGCATCCTGGCCCTGTTCAGGGGCGAGGAGGAGGGGATGCTGCGGGTGCATGTGCTGCCCGACGACGACACCCCAGCCTACGACATGCTGGAGCGGCAGTTTGTGAGCGGGCGCTACGAGTCGTCGGAGCAGGTGCGCATGGCCGTGCACGACGGGTACAAGAGGCTCCTGCAACCCTCTATCGAGACCGAGTTCTACAACCTCCTCAAGGAGAAAGCCGACAAGGAGGCCATCCGTGTGTTTGCCGAGAACCTGCGCCAGCTTCTGCTGGCCTCGCCGCTGGGGCAGAAACGCATTCTGGCCATCGACCCCGGTTTCCGCACGGGCTGCAAAACCGTCTGCCTCGACGCGCAGGGGCAGTTGCTGCACAACGAGACCATCTATCCTTTCACTTCGGTGCGCGAGGAGCGGGCGGCCATAGCCAAGCTGGAGGCCCTGGTCGAGGCGTTTCGCATAGAGGCCATCGCCATCGGCAACGGCACTGCCGGTCGCGAGACAGAAGAGGTGGTGAAACGGTGTCACTTCAAAAACAAAGTAATTGCTGTGATGGTGAGTGAAAACGGGGCGTCGGTGTACAGCGCATCGGAAGTGGCGCGGCGCGAATTCCCGGAATATGACGTGACGGTGCGCGGCGCCGTCAGCATTGGCCGCCGCCTGATGGACCCCCTCAGCGAGTTGGTGAAGATAGACCCTAAGAGCATTGGCGTAGGGCAGTATCAGCACGATGTGAACCAAAGCCTTCTGCAAGAAAGCCTCAACGACGTGGTGGTGAGCTGTGTGAACAGCGTAGGCGTGGAACTGAACACGGCCAGCCGGGAGCTGCTCAGCTATGTGAGCGGCATCGGGCCTTCGCTGGCGGACAAGATTGTGGACTACCGCAACCGCCAAGGAGCATTCCATTCGCGGCAAGAGCTGAAAAAGGTGGAACGCCTCGGCGACAAGGCTTTCGAGCAGTGCGCCGGATTCCTGCGGGTGAGGGAAAGCGACAACCCCCTGGACCGCAGCGCAGTCCACCCGGAGCGGTACAAACTGGTGGAGCAGATGGCAGCCGACTGCGGAACCACCGTACAGCAGCTGATGGACAACAAGGGGCTGCGTGACCAAATCGACATCAACAAGTACGTGACTCCCGACTGCGGACTGCCCACGTTGCAGGACATTATGAAAGAGCTGGACAAGCCCGGCCTCGACCCCCGCGCACGTTTCGAGGTGTTCGAGTTCGACAAGAATGTCACCCGTATTGAAGACGTGAAAGAGGGAATGGAGCTGCCCGGCATCGTGACCAACATCACTGCCTTCGGGGCATTTGTCGACATCGGGGTGCATCAGGACGGTCTCGTGCACATCAGCCAGCTGGCCAATCGCCGGGTAAACGACCCTTCCGACGTGGTCCACCTGCACCAGCATGTACGCGTCAAGGTGATTGAGGTAGACCTCCGCCGACGCCGTATCTCCCTCACCATGAAAGGGCTTTAGCATGTAGCGATACGCAAGGCGGGCATGGCTCGATGCGGAAGAGCCATGCCCGCTGTGTGTTTCCCCTTCGGGTGCTTCAGGCCTTTGGCTTCAGGGTGATGAAGGGAATCATTATCTCCTCCATCGATATGCCACCGTGCTGGAATGTGTTCATGTAATATTGCACATACTGGTTGTAGTTGTTGGGGTAGGCGAAGAAGTCGTTCTGATGGCAGAAGATATAGGGAGAGGTGATGTGCCTGCGGGGCAGGAACACTTTGGCGGGGTCTTTCACTTCGAACACCGACTTGGGGTTGTAGTCCAGCAGCCTTCCTTGCTTATAGCGTAGATTCACACTCACACTGGCGTCGCCCTTCACCTTGACAGGGTTGTCAATCCTCACCGAGCCATGGTCGGTGGTGATAACAATGTTCACATCCCGACCCATCAAGGCTTTGAACACTTCGGCCAGCGGAGAATGTTCGAACCAGCTTAGTGTGACCGAGCGGTAGGCCTTCTCGTCGACAGCCAGCTCTCGCACAATGTTCGAATCGGTCCGGGCATGGGACAGCATATCGACAAAATTGTAGATAATCACATTCAGCCTGTTCTGCAACAAATTCGGGATGCCCTCCACCAGCTTGCGGCCGTACTGAGCGTTGAGCACCTTATTGTAGCTGTGCTTGATATTCAGTCCATGCCGCCTCAGGTTCTCGTCGAGCAGTTCATTCTCATACTGATTCTTGAAGCCCTCTTGGTCCTCGTTAATCCAATATTGGGGATATTTGCGTTCTATCTCCGATGGCATCAAGCCCCCAAACATGGCGTTGCGGGCAAACTGGGTGGTGGTGGGGATAATGCTGTAGTAGATGCTGTCCTCTTCGGTGCGGAGGTACTGCTCGATGGCAGATTGGAGGAACTTCCATTGGTCGTACCTGAAGTTGTCGATGACAATCAGGAAAGTGGGCCTATTCTCCTTCAACAGCGGAAAGAGCTTCTCCCGCAACACCGTGGTGGAAAGAATCGGCTTGTCGGTGGTTGTGGCGGTGTTCACCAGCCAGTCCACATAATTCTGCTCATAGAATTTACAGAACAGCTGATTGGCCTCGGCCTTTTGGGAGCCGAACACCTGGTGGATATTGTCGTCGTCGGTGGCGCTCAACTCCAAATCCCAGTACACCAGCTTGCGATACAGCTGTGCCCATCCCTCGTGGTCTAATCTGCTCGAAAGCTCCATGCCTATCTCGCGGAATTGCTGCTGATAAGTCATGGTGGAGCGCTCGCTCTGGAGCCTCCGAGCTTCGGTATGCTTCTTGATGGCCAAGAGTATCTGATTGGGGTTCACCGGCTTAATCAGATAGTCGCTTATCTTACTGCCCAGAGCCTCATCCATGATATGCTCTTCCTCGCTCTTTGTAATCATAATCACCGGCACATGGGGGTACTTGGCCTTCAACTGCGTCAGCGTCTCAATGCCGCTCAGTCCGGGCATGTTCTCGTCGAGGAAAACGATATCCACACTGTTCGTGTGTTCCTCCAGCTCATCCAGGGCTTCCGTCCCGCTCATGACAGGTATAACCTCATAGCCCTTCTCCCTCAGAAAAAGGATGTGGGGTTTCAACAGGTCGATTTCGTCATCGGCCCAAAGTATTGTTATTCTATCCATGCTTTCATAACGCCAATCGAGCCCGATTATTGTGTTCCCCGCATCCCCTGCCCTCGCTTCACAAACAAAAAAAGCTGCCACTACTATCCAATCCATAAAAAAAACGTATCTTTGCATACTTTTTGCGCCTTATGCTACTGACCGATATATACACTAATTCACAAATAGTTGAGCAACTCAACACCCTGCTGCGATCTGGACAGGACCGCATCCATATCTCAGGTCTCACCGGCTCGCTGTCCGCCATTGCCGCCTCCGCACTGGCCACCCTCAACCCTGACCGCTGCCAGCTTTTCATTGCCGGCAACAAGGAGGAAGCCTACTATTTGGCCAACGACATGGAGACCATGCTCGACGAAGCCGAAGCCGACATAGACCAAAAGCGTGTTCTCCTCTTCCCCTCGTCCTACCGCAAACCCCGGCGCAAAACAACCCCTACGGACGACCCCTCCCGCCCCCCGATGGTCGAGGACGATGGCTCAGACCTCTTCTCCGCCGACAACGCCAACATCCTTCAGCGCAGCGAAGTGGTCAAGCAGCTCGACACTGGACGGCCATTGCTCATCGTCACCTATCCCGAAGCCATTTACGAGAAAGTAGTCTCCTCCCGCACCCTAACCCGCAACACCCTACGTCTCACCAAAGGTTTTGAAACCGACATCGACTTTGTCATCGACCTCCTGCAAGAATACGAATTCGACCGCGTGGACTTTGTGGTAGAGCCCGGCCAGTACGCTGTGCGAGGGGGAATAGTCGACATCTTCTCTTTTGCAAGCGAGAAGCCCTACCGTATCGAATTTGCCGACAACCTTGTCGAATCCCTACGCTCCTTCGACCCCGTCTCCCAGCTTTCCATCAAGCAGTACGACCAGATAACCATACTGCCCAACCTTGCCCGCCGTGCCACCGACACCCTCACCATCGAAGAAAAAGTGCCCCTGCTCAACTACCTTGGCTCAAACGATATAGTGTGGGTGCAGAGCCTTATGTACATCAGCGAAACCATACAAAACCTCTTCTCCAACACCGGACAAGACTCGCAACACTACTGCTCTGCCAACGAGATACTGAAATCGCTGCTCCGCCTTCGCATCATCGAGCAAGGCAACAGCAGTTACTTCGCGCAGGCCGCCACCATCCTGGCCCACTCCACTCCGCAGCCCCCCTTCAACAAACAGTTCTCCCTCCTCATCGACACCCTCACCCAATATCGCGACCGCGGCTATCGGATACTCATCACTGTGGCCGGCATCCAGCAGCAACACCGCCTTGAACGGGTCTTTGCCGACACCGCTGCTGCCGCTCCCCTCTCCGGTGGCAAAAACAGCCTTCTCGACAACCTCTCCGCCCATATAGAATTCCTCCAGTGCCAGCCCAACCATGGCTTCGTCGACGACGACGAACACCTCCTTTGCTTCACTGACCACGAGATTTTCCAACGCTACCATAAGTATACCGTCCGCGACCTCCGCGACACCCGCCAGGCGCTCACCCTCAAAGAGCTCTTCGAACTCAAACCGGGCGACTTCGTCACCCATATCGACTACGGTGTAGGGCGTTTCAGCGGCCTTGAAAAAATCACCACCGGAGGCCATACCCAGGAGGTCATACGCCTCATCTACAAAAACAACGACACCCTCTACATCAGCATCCACGGCCTGCACAAAATCAGCCGTTATGTGGGCAAAGACGGCACCCCTCCCACCCTCAACCGTTTGGGCAGCAACACCTGGCAAGTCCTCAAACAGAAAACCAAAAAGCAAGTCAAAGACATTGCCAAAGACCTCATAGCTCTCTATGCCAAACGCAAAGCCTCGCGCGGCCACGCCTTCAGTCCCGACAACTATCTCCAGCAGCAACTCGAAGCTTCCTTCTTCTACGAGGACACCCCCGACCAGCTCAAGGCCACCCTCGACGTCAAACACGACATGGAAGACCCCGCCCCCATGGACCGCCTCGTTTGTGGCGACGTGGGGTTTGGCAAAACCGAAGTGGCCATCCGCGCAGCCTTCAAAGCCTGCTGCGACTCCAAGCAGGTGGCCGTGCTCGTCCCCAACACCATACTCGCCTTCCAGCACTACAACACTTTCCGCGAACGCCTCCACGACCTCCCAGTCAACATCGACTATCTCAACCGTTTCCGCACCACCCGCGAAAAGAACGACATCTACCGCCGTGTGGCCGAAGGCAAAATAGACATCCTCATCGGCACCCACGCCATCACCAACAAAAACCTCCACTTCAAAGACCTCGGACTGCTCATCATAGACGAAGAGCAGAAATTCGGCGTCAGCGCCAAAGAGAAACTGCGCCAAATGAAAGTCAACGTCGACTGCCTCACCCTCACCGCCACACCCATCCCCCGCACCCTTCAATTCTCACTCATGGGTGCCCGCGACCTCAGCGTCATCCGCACCGCTCCCCCCAACCGCCAACCCATACAGACCGAAATCAGTCCCTTTGCCGAAGAGACCATCCGCGACGCCATCCGCTTCGAACTCTCTCGCGGTGGACAGACCTTCTTTGTCAGCAACCGTGTCGAGAATCTCCCCGAGATGGCAGGCCTCGTCAGCCGTCTGGTTCCCGACGCCCGCGTGGCCATGGCCCATGGACAGATGGACGGCAAAGAAGTAGAAGACACCATGATGCGCTTCCTCGAAGGCGAAATCGACATTCTCGTCTCCACCGCCATCATCGAAAACGGACTCGACATCCCCAACGCCAACACCATCATCGTCAACAACGCCCAGCACTTCGGTCTCAGCGACCTCCACCAGATGCGTGGCCGCGTGGGGCGCAGCAACCGCAAAGCCTTCTGCTACCTCCTCATCCCATCCTACAGCATCCTCACCGACGAAGCCCAGAAACGTCTCAAGGCCATCGAAGAGTTCAGCTCCATCGGCAGTGGCCTCAACATCGCCATGCGCGACCTCGACATCCGCGGTGCCGGCAACATTCTCGGAGCCGAGCAAAGCGGCTTCATCAGCGATATCGGCTACGACACATATCACAAAATCCTCAACGAGGCCATCGAAGAACTCAAGGAGACCGACTTCCGCGACCTCTTCGAACAAGAAATCGAGCAAAACCACACCTACGTCAAAGAGTGCGTCATAGAAACTGACCTCGAAGTCCTTCTACCCGACAGCTATGTCACCTCCGTCAGCGAACGACTCCTCCTCTACAAAGAGCTCAACGACCTCACAACCGACGACGAGCTCGACGCCTACCGCCTGCGTCTCATCGACCGTTTCGGTCCCGTCCCCGCACCCACCGAAAGCCTCATCCAGACCATCCGCCTGCGCCGCATGGCTCGCGATTTCGGCATCGAAAAACTCATCCTCAAACAAAGTCGCATGCTCTGCCACTTCTCCGCCAACCAGGACAACCCCTTCTACCGCTCATCCAACTTCGCCAAACTAATCCACTACGCCCAGAGCCACCCCTCCGATGTTCACCTGCGCGAGACCACCGACCGTCTCTCTCTCGTCTGCGACCGCATTGCCAGCATCCCCCAGGCCATCTCCCTCATCTCAGCCCTCTCCGGCCAACCCGAGTCTTGACACACACTGCCAGACTTTCAGAAAACCATCCTGGACGTTAATAAATCATAAACAACACCGTCCGGGCGTTACTTTTCACCCCCACTTGCTACTAATTCAGCAAGAGGTCCACTCTTTGCCCTTACAACAAACGCCCCACAATGAACTCAATCAACAACGAACACGACACATCGCTGACAACCGAGCCAGAAGAAAAAGGAAACAATCATGAACAAAGAAAAAGCCCCGCACCCAAAAATAAGCGCGCACAGTGCGGGGCTGTTATCGAGGGCGACGATGACTGCGGAGCAACCAACAAAAAAGCCATGAACTGACACTCCGCATTTCCTTCACCCAAGGCATAAATTACGCTATGCGTAAGTATAACGCACCCCACCCTGTTTTATTGCATGGCTACATCTGAGGAATACTCTTTTTTCTGCTCAACACTGAACCTGCAACCAGCACTCAGGGGCGCCGCACTCGGCCCGACACCCCCAACAAACAGAATATGGCCCAAACAATAACAAACAATTGAAACCACACAAAAACAGCACCTCAAGCCCGACAGAAAAACAACCGCCAGATTGGACTTTCTTCGTAACCCTGGACCGTCAACGACACCTGGAAGACATTCTGGCTTAGGGGCACCGCCCCAAATAAACACCAAACTATGAATTACTAAAACCAACAACACACAATGGAAACAACACACAACACTCAAGAAAGAAAAAAGACCTACAGGTGGGCTTTATTTGTCGGCCTGTCGCTCATGATTGTCTTCGGCATCATCCATCTATTTGCCGACACCTCCCCCGCAAATCAAGGGCCCGCAGTCCTTTTATCCATACCAGCAATCATCGCCACCTGTCTCATTGCTCCCGTTCTGGAGGAACTCGCCTACCGACTGTGGTGCATCCGAAAAAGATATGCCCTCATCGTATCGTTCCTACTCATTGCAGCGGACCTTCTTATCAACTACACCGACACCCACATGATCGACTCCCCTTTGCTGGGCATAATAATCTGCTTCGCCGTCCTCATACCCCTGGGCTATTGCTTCTACCAAGTGCCGCGCAAAGAGATTTTCACCCCAATCCTTATAGTGTTCACCTCTGTTGTATTTGGGGGAGCCCACGCTTTCAACTGGACGGACTACACCTCGCTCCCCGCCATACTGATGACAATAAGCACCATCGGTTTTGGCATGGTGGCCTGTTTTCTGGTCCTCAACTATGGCATAATATGGTCCATCCTGCTCCATGTCGTGTGGAACTCGATCATCATTGCCCTCATCCTCGTAGGTTCCCCACATGCAGGAAGCCACCAAGTGAAAACCGCTTGCTTTCTGGGGGAAAGGAGGAGCAGCAGGCAAACAACCTCCTGCCCCCGCCAAAGTCCCCCTCCCACCGCCCACACCGCTCAGCATGCAACGCGGAATGTATTCAGTGCTCCTGTCTTGCGCTGAAAAAGGTT
>DEKU01000040.1 GCA_002354035.1 Bacteroidales bacterium UBA2714 | reverse complement strand
TACGGACACAACACCAGGCGGAAACCGCAGTAGTAGTAGCGGTTGTCTGGCGGGCCGTAGTCACGGCTCGACACGCGGCAGAGCCTCGCATTAATGATCCAGCTACCGCCACGCAACACGCGGCGAGTGCCCTTGCCTGGCCCTTTCGGATTGGAGGTCGGGCTTTTGCTGTAGTAGTCTCTACCGTACCAGTCCTCGCACCACTCCCTCACATTCCCGCTCATGCCATACAATCCAAGCTCATTCACAATCTTACCTTTTTCTTTCACCGGGTGGGTCTTTCCACCGCTGTTTCCGTCATACCACGCCACCTCGCCTATCTCATCGCTTCCGCTGTACATAAAACTCTTGCCCTTCTTGTGACCTCCGCGCGCCGCATACTCCCACTCAGCCTCCGTGGGCATCCGGAAGTCATAGTCAATGCCTGTCTCTTCTTTCAGTCTCTTTTTCAGCTCTGGGAGGAAGCCTGTCTTTATATCATTATAACTCACATTATATGCCGGATAATCAGCCCCTCTCCCACGCTCGTCTGTCCATCCCCCATTCTCTGTCGACTCTTTCTTCATCACCGCCATCCACAGCTCCTGCGTCACAACCGTCTCCCCTATGCGGTACCCGTCCAGCTCCACCCTATGGGCTGGCTTCTCATCATCAAATACATCATCACCCTGCTCTGCCGTGGCCCCCATCTCAAACCGTCCGCCCTCCACCTTCACCATCCTGAACTTCACTCCGCCCACCACAAAGTTTTCCTCTTTCTCCTTTCTGTATTCTGTCACCCTATCTTTTAACTTCAACTCTATAAAATCATGTGGCCTCAACTCGTCGGTATCAATAACCATGTCATCAAAAACGCTCTCATATCCTTCTGCAACAAACCTCATCTTATGGCGTCCCTCTGGCAGGACAATGCTGTTCTTTCCATCCACAGTTGCATGTATCAAATCCCTACCGAATGACTTCACCAAACAATCATAGTCCGTGTCAATATGCAACACCTTCCCCTTTGGCAAATCAGCTTCCCTGCCACCTGACACAAATCGGTCTCTTACCAATGTCTTTATCTGCTCATCAAAACTTTTTTCACTCACGCCTAAAGGGGTAACCTCGACATCTTTAAGAGCACTGAGTGCATCAGGTAAATCTTCTGGCAATTTTTCCATCTCCCCGTCAGGTGAAATCAAAATGACTTTACAGGGGTTTATAAATGCTTCCAGTATCTCTCTACGGACCCAATCTTTCTCGTTTCCACACCCGGCCAAGGATCCATTTGTAAGCATCACCACAAAATTGCGGCAAGACTGGATAGCAGGAATAGTCTCATTGTAGAATCGACCATCTTTACAGCCTTTCATATCCAAAAAGACGTTATAGCCTGGAAAAAGGCTCTCTAACTTTAGCTGTATCAACTCTGCTGTCTTCACATTACGCTTCTTCTCATTGAGACCATCATGCCGGTAGCAGATAAAAACATCGTAATCCATAAAATAGACATTTTGTTTATACACAACGGTATACACTCACATTGCTTACCCCACTCTTTTTTGCAAATATACACAAAAAAACTGACTTCTCCACGCCTCTCATAAAAAACACAGGGAGAATCACCGCCCCGCTCCCTGTAGCTTAGCGTCGTGGCAAACTACGGACACAACACCAGGCGGAAGCCGAAGCGACTGCCGCAGTCGTCTGGCGTGCCGTAGTCACGGTACGACACGCGGCAGTACTCCGTAGGACTGTACCAGCTACCGCCACGCAACACGCGGCGAGTGCCCTTGCCTGGCCCTTTCGGATTGGAGGTCGGGCTTTTGCTGTAGTAGTCTCTACCGTACCAGTCCTCGCACCACTCCCACACATTCCCGCTCATGCCATACAATCCAAGCTCGTTTGCAATCTTGCCTTTCTCTTTCACTGGGTGCGTCTTCCCACCGCTGTCTCTGCTATACCATGCCACCTCTTCTATCTTGACGCTTCCGCTGTATTTGTACCCTTTGCTCTTCCCGCCTCCACGTGCAGAGTACTCCCACTGCGCCTCGGTCGGCAAACCGAATTTCTTTCCCGTCATGCCGTTCAGCTTTTGGATGAACTTCTGCGCGTCGTCCCACGACACACACTCGACGGGCAGGTTACCGTCACCCGTGAAAAAAGAGGGATTGTTACCCATCACGGCTTTCCACAGCTCCTGCGTCACTACCGTCTCGCCAATGTAATAATCGTCCAGCTCCACCCAGTGGGCCGGCTTCTCATCATCAAATACATCATCACCCTGCTCAGCCGTGGCCCCCATCTCAAACCGTCCGCCCTCCACTTTCACCATCTTGAACTTCACCCCATTCACCTCAAACTCACCACGCTCCTTCCGCTCCCTCTCCTGCTTCTGGGTCAACAAGTCAACATTGTATATCTTGTCCCTATCGGGCATGCTGAAAACATTGTCCTCCACGACATCCTGACTATTTTCCGTACTCTCAAACCGCAGCATATACTCCCCTGCCTTGAGGGGAACCTTCGCCAATCTGCCTGCCTGAATATTGGCCCGTTCTTCCTCATCCACATACATGACACAATCAAGATTGCTCCGCACCTTCAATTTCGGATAATTGGCCATCTCGTCGGTATTACGCCTCTGAGGCTGACCAAACCGAGCCTTGATTAGCTGCGCCATATTTGCCTCAAATATACTGTCAGTATGTATAGTAGTAATCTGCAAACCGTCATTCCCCGTCAATGCATTACTGATTGACTCCGGCAAACCAGTAGGCCACACATCCACCTCGCCATCAGGCGTGATGGGGATGATTTTCCTGCCATACTTGATTGCCTCCTCTATCTCCCTTCTGAGCCAGTCACCCTCATCCTTGCAACGGTCAAAGCATCCCCGCGTCAAAACCAAGACGAAATGCCGGCATGTGCGAATGGCTGGCAAAATAGAATCCTTGAAGTACTCATCCTTACAGTCATTGTAATCAAAGAAGACCTCATAATGATGCCTTTCAAACTCATACTTAAAAGTGCGGACGGTTCCCACATTCGAGTGTCCTTCCGGGTCTTTACGACGGTAGCTCAGGAAAACATCAAAACTCATACAACAGTTGTTAATTTAGCACATTCATTTACAAGGCCATCCACCAAGTAAACCTTAATTTAGCGTTATGCAAATATACGAAAAACATTCCATTTTACACACTTTTTATCTGGTAACACCTTCGTAACTCCAGTTTTTCATACCCCCCTCCCCTTTCAAAAGGGGAGGGCTGCCGCACCACCAAGCTCACCCCCGACCCACCATACTCCCTCATGCCCACAACCACACAACAACTAACCTCAACCCACAACCATACCCCTATAACCACACCCCCTATAATCTAACCCCACAACTATACCCCTACAAACACCAACCTACAATCAAACCCTAAAATATGACCCACCAACCTATAATAGCCAGAAGAACATCAGCAATTAGCTAACTCTCCATGTCGCGTCTCTCCGAGACGCAAGCAGAATGCATGTCCGCTGTCACCGCACTGCGCTACGCTTATACGGTGTTATTAAAATCAAGCCTCTCCGAGGCTAATAATACATGACGGCCGATGTACGACAGCCAACCTCCAACAATAGCCCGATAAGGCTTTTCTCCGAAGCTAATAATAGCAAAAGCAGATAATCATGACAGCCAATGTACGGCAGCCGACCACCAACAATAGCCCGATAGGGCTTCTCTCCGAGGCTTGATATAGCAAAAGCGGATAACCATGACTGCCAATATATGTTAGCCAGCCTCCAAAGATAGCCCGATAGGGCTTTTCTCTTAATAGAAACGCACAGACTATCAGCAAGTATTTCCCATCGGGGATTTCTCTTAATCCTTACTAAGATCTCAACAATAGCCAATACTACACAGCTCCCAACCCGTCCCCGCGCCCTCCCCTCTCAGAGGGGACAGGGGGATGCGACCTTCAAAAATGCCCTGAAAGGGCAAAATAGATATAGCCCAATGGCAACGCCTTGGGTAAACCGACGAATCACATACAACGCCCTGTAAGGGCAAAACTACAAATCCTATTTGTTCAAGACCAACGTGTGCTACGTGTCTTGCCCTTACAGGGCGAACGGCTATTGCGCTGTTTTGCTGTAGGCGTTGCCTACAGCTATATCTGTCTCAGCCCTTTCTGGGCAACTATCTACCCCAGCCCTTTCAGCGCAACTACCTTCCTCTGACCTTTCTGGGCAGCTGATAGGAGTTGCCTTCAGTGGTCCAAGCTGTAGCTTAAATCCCTTGTTGCCTATTCTTCACCTCCCCGTTCCCCGTTCCTTCTTCGATAATGAACGAAGAAGGAACGGGGAAATGCCATGAAAAGAGTGAGAAATCGGCGGCAACGGGTTGGTGCAAAGCAGCAGAAACGGCTGGTAACATGTTATTTACTCACCGAAGTAGCCATAGAGACCTATGCCGAGGTCGACGAGGCGCTGGGGGAGGTTGTACTATATTGTAGAAATCCCACCCCTGTGGGGCGATGTGTTGAGGTTCCTTAAATACCCAACTGATTCCGGCATTCCTTTATGCGAGAGTCGAGGTCGTTCTCCTTGGCTCCCTGGGCCTTGGCCCGTTCCAGCGCTTTCAACGCTTCCGCCCAGTTTCTCGCATTCATCAATGAGACCCCTTTGGAATAATCTTTGTTGACCTTAGGTTTGGTGGGAGTTGGGGGCACTGGATCGACAGGTTTGACAGTCTGGTCGTCGCTCTTTGAGGTCATCTCTTCTTTGGCAGGGGTGATGGCCGTGGCCGTGTCGTGGCGATGATTCACCTTTTCGTTAGTTCCCTTGGCTTGGTCAGTTACTGCGTTTCCCTTCTGATTTGAGCTGCTGGTGGCGTTGGTCGACTTGTTGGTGGTGGACTTTTTGTCGTCCTTACTGGAGTTGGTGCTTTTTTTGTCCTTCTCCTTGGTTTTGGACTTGTCGACATCTGTGGGTTGGACGGTCGATACCGCGGGAATGACGGCAGTGTCGACTAAGAGCGTGTCGGTCAAGAGAGGTGCAGGCTCCGGGGTAGGCTGGTTGCCTCGAAAGACAAACGCGAGCACTGCAAGGGCTATCACCACACAACCTGTACCGCCCATGATGGCAGCTCGGCGGACTTTCTGCTTATGTTTCTTGTCGGAGAGGCGGTTGTTGATGAGGTTGAGCATGTCGGACTTGAAAGACTCGTCGCGATGGATGGAGGTTATCTGTATGCCGTCGAGGGGTTTGAGCGATTGCGGGAGGTTTTGGGGCCAGGAGCGCACTGCACCGTCGGGGGTGATGGGGATGATTTTACATCCCGAGAGGAGGGCTTCTTCTATCTCACGCCTTACCCAGTCGCCCTCGTTTTTGCAACGTTCGAGGGTGTCTTTGGTGAGGAGGAGGACGAAGTAGTCGCAGGTGCGGACTGCGGGCAGTATCTTTTCGGAGAAGAAGCCGTCGTTGCATTCGTTGAAGTCGAAGAAGACTTTGAAACCATTGTGGGCCAACTCGTAGCAGAACGAGCGGGCCATGTCGACATTCTCATGTCCGTCTTTGTCTCTGCGCCTGTAGCTGAAGAATATATCGTAGTCTGCCATAATCTGTGAATTTGTGAATTTGTGAATCGTTAGCCGCGCCAGGTCTCTTGTGACACGAATTAGGGGTTAGACACGTTTATCTAATAATTACATCCTGCGCGTCGATGAGCAGCGGTCCTTCGGCCAACTTGGCACGGATGGCTTTGGAGCGTTTGGAGTTCTTGACACTGTTGCTCATGCCCTCTATCAGCTCGTTGACATAGATGATGGCGGAGATGCCCAATCCGGCACTGGCCAAGTAGTAGCCAAAGTTTTTGAGGTAGAAGGGGTTCAGATTGATATCGGACAGTTCCTGCTTGGGATGGTCGATTTTAGTTTCCCAAAACAGTCCGAAGACGCCGATGCCTCCAAAAAGGAAGAAGGGCAGGGCGCGGGAAATGACGTCGGGACGTGCGCCTTGGTTGTAGGTGCCGAGGCCGGGGATGAGGAGCGAAGGGGCCCACGAGAGGCCTCTGGCGGTCTCGAAGTCCATGAGGTAGATGTCGCGGTACAGCTCGTTATAGCTTTGGTGTACCGTTTCCTTGTTCACCCAGCCGAAGGTGTAGACCCTCTTGGTGGGAAGTCGCATCCTGCGATATTGCTTGAAGGAGCCGTCGGCCTCCAGTTCGGTCCGGGAGATGATGGTTTCAGACATGTAGAGATCCTCAATGGAGTCCACCATCAGTTGCAACAGGCTGTCCTTGGTCTTGGAGGCATCGACTTTGAGCGTAGTATAGTCCCACCTGACATGGGCATTGATGGTGTCTTCCGTGCGGATGTTGACATTGTATTCGCGCACGGGGACAATCATTGGCGACTTGGCAATGCTGTCAATCTCGGCCTGGAGGATGGGGGTACGGGTGGGGTTGGGGCGGAAAGTGCCTGTCTTGGGGTCGGTCACGGCGAGAGATATGAAGCCGTTGGACTCGTTGTCGTAGTCGGTTTTGATGAAGAACTGCATGCGCAGTTCCTGTTTTCTCTTTTTGAAGTTAGAGCGAATTTCGGTATTGACAAAGTCCTGCAACTGTTTGCAAACGAACTCGTATGTTTGGGGAAAGAATTTCTGGTAGGAGGCCACGCTGTTGGTCCGCCGGGCTTCGAGCAGCTCGCGGACTCGGTGAACCCGCTTGTTGTCGGGGTTGAAGGTGAGGATGGTGTCACAATAGAGCATGCCCAAGGCGGTGGGGACGGGGTCGGTCTGAAGGAGGATGCTGTCAAGGAGCTCCTCGTAATGGATTTCGCGGCTACGCTGCACGAGGCTGTAGCAACTCGAGATGGAGGAGTCCATGGGCGGATAGAAGCCTTTCACGGAGTCGAGAACGGCCAAAGCCCCGGCAAAGAGCCGCTGTTCTTTGAGTGCCTGAGCCTGGGTGATGGCATTGGTGACACGCTGGACAGCCTGTTCGCGTCGGGTGCGGATGAAGTCTTCAATTTCATTGATGTATTTGCATTGTACCCAAAGGGAATTGTCCTGATGGACGGTGAAGACGTAACGCTCGATGCGGTTGTTCACCCATTCGGTGCCTTCGAGTGTGGAACGCTGGATGTCGAAAGCATATTTGTTGTCGGACAGTTCGCTCATGATGTTGCAGTCGCCCCGGTTTTTGAGAGAGTACTCGACATAGTTGCTGAGGCCGTCGAGAGACTGGAGGATCATGATTTCGGCTCCGTCGGGTACGGAATTGTTATAGAAACCTGTGCGCCGATAGCGAAGGGGGATGTAGTCGATGGTGTCGACAACAGTATCGGTGAGCCGACTCATGCCCAGCTTGAAGTCGAATGGCTCGAGGGTGTCCATGGCTTCGCCAATGTTAATGTGAATCAAAGAGAGGAGCGTCCGGTAGGATACACATCCGCCATCACTGTTTTCGGTGTTTTGGGCTTGGAGAGCATGCGCAAGGTTTAGAGCCATGAGCAGGCAGAGAATCTTGAAGAGGATACTATTTTTACGCATAGGCGGACTATATTTATTGACATCTTTCGTTTCATAAAGTGGTCGTGGACGGGGTGTACCTTTCGTCGGCAGGGGGGCTTAAAACTACAATTGCAGCCTTATTTATGGAAAATAAGCCTACATGACAATAGTCTGTATGTGTTTCATCCCCCTATCATACACTATTTTATACACCATTCGAAGACGACTGAATACTTATGCAAATATACACTTTTTTAGAAAATAACAACATATTTTTTAATACAAAATGCATTATTATTGCATCGCAGGGCTTTCAACGGCTCCGTAGGAGAATGGTATTCGGGAGAAGGCAGCTTGGAGTTGCGGCATTGTGGACAGGGGATTTCCTGCCATAAATCCCTTATATTCAATAACACATTATAGGAAGTTGCCATAGAAACCTACGCCGAGATCGACGAGGCGCTGGGGGAGGTTGTCGGGGTTGCCGAAAGAGTCGCAGGGAACGTTGACTGTGATATGGGTGCGGCGGGAGGCGAAGATGCCCACGCCGCCGTCGATGTTGGTGTAGGAGGCGAGTTCCTGGCCACCCACAATCGTGCGGTGTTGAGACTGCATGTATTGGTATAGATCATCGTTGCAGACGGTGAGGGTGATATCAACGTTGTTGACACAATAGAGAGTGTCGGTGTTAGCGGCAAGGTGCTGACGGACTTTGTCAAGGAATAACCGCTCGGTGAAAGGTCTGAACACGAAGTGCCCGCCATTGGATGGGGTTGTGGTGGTTGCACCGGGAATGGTGAGCTGAAAGGTGTCTGAACCTTTCTGGTAGCGGAAGGTAACGAATGGCTGATAGAGTCGACCTCGCGGGAGGGGGTTCCACTCAATGAAGCCATAGCAGCCGGTAATGAAGCCGAATTCGTGGGCTCTGGTTTTGGAGGGGTTGATGATGACCTGCTCTATGGTGCCGCTGGAGGTGGCGACGGGCGGGAGAATGCCGATAAGGCTGGTGAAGGCAGAGGCGAGGGTATCGCCCGAAGGGTTGCGGAGGATGACGAGCTGGAAGAGGCAATCGGTGTCGGCCGTGAGGCGCGGGCCTGGCACACAGTAGTAGAGGGGCTGGAGGCCGGAAGGGAAGGCTCCGTCAGGTTTGCCGGGACGCAGCGTGTAGGCGAGTTCCCAACGGTCGGCAAGGGTAGCTGAGGCAATGGGTGTGGGGCTTTCCGGAGCGGCACCGTCCCAGGCCAGGAGGTGGACAGTAATGTCGACAGGGCGGTAGTAGTTGGAATCGGGGATAGCGGAATAGCTGTAGAGGTTGCTCTGACCTTGAAAACATCGCTGGACGCGTACCCATACGGTGTCCTCGTCGGGGTCGACAACGCAGTAGACCGACGGCACTTCACGCCACGGGGCGTTGGGGTCGAAGTCGGCTTCGCAGGAGGAGAGGAGGAGCAACAGACCTGCTAACAAGGGGAGGATGTGTTTCATAAGCTAATGTATAAGTGGCTGATACTGCCGAAAGACCAACCGTTTACGAATTAACGAGGAGACACGTTCAGAAATGTCCATAGAAGCCTACGCCGAGGTCGACGAGGCGCTGGGGGAGGTTGTTGGGGTTGCCGAAGGAGTCGCAGGGGACGTTGACGGTGATATGTGTGCGGCGGGAGGCGAAGATGCCCACGCCGCCGTCGATGTTGGAATAGGTGGAGGTTTCCTGACCGCCCATGACGGTGCGGTCGAGGGAGTTGATGTAGGCGTTGAGGTCCTCGTTGCAGACGGAGATGGTGATGTCGACGTTGTTGACTGTGAAGAGGCTGTCGGTATTGTCTTTAAGGTGATTTTTGATGAGTGAGAGGAAGCGGTCCTCGCTGATGGCGGCAAAGGGGCCGATTTTGTCGGATGTGCCAGAGGCGGCGTAGACATTGCCGGGGATGGTGAGGCTGCAGGTGTCAAGGAGTCGGCGATAGTAGAAGGTGATGAAGGGCTGGTAGCGGCGGCCGCGCGGCACGGGGTACCAATCCATGCTGCTCACCCCTTTGACGAAACGGAAGTCGTGGCCGTGGAGGTTGGAGGGGTTGGAAAGGATTTCCTCGACGGTGTCGCGCAGGTGGATGGTGGGTTCGCGGTGGCCCACCATGGAGGTGGTGGCTTGGGCCAGGGTGTCGGCACCACGCATGACCACGAGCTGGAAGACGCAGTCGGTGTCGGCCACAAAGCGGGGTCCTGGCACGCAATAGTAGAGGGGCTGGAGGCCGGAGGGGAAATTGCCTTCAGGTTTGCCAGGACGCTCGGTGTAGGTGAGGTCCCAGCTGTCGACCAGCTGGTTAGAGGCTGTGAGGCTATTGTATTCGCCACGGATGCCTTTCCATGCCATGAGGTGGACGGTGATGTCGTCGGGGGCGTAGTAGTTGGAGTCGGCGATGGAGGAGTAGTTATAGAGGTTGTCCTGACCGAGGTAGCAACGCTGCACGCGGACCCATACGGTGTCCTCCTCGGGGTCGAGGACGCAATAGACGGCTGGCACTTCGCGCCAGGGGGCGTTGGGGTTGAACTCCACCTTGCAGGAGGTGAGAGCCAGCAGGGTCAGGGCAAAGAGGGGAAAGAGTTTTTGCATGATTGTTTATTGATTTGTGGCGGGGGTGTCCGCCGGTGACTGACAATTGATGTTGGACAGGAGGATGCGGATCACTTCGGCGGCGATGTGGCAGCCGAAAAGGGGCGGCATGTATGATATGGTGCCGACGGTGGTGAGGTGGTTGGCAGAAGGGTCTTCGACGATGGCGTGGGGCGGTACTTTCTCGGGCGAGAAGACCACGCGGATGCCGCTGTCGACGCCCATGCGGTGGAGCCGTTTGCGCACCATGGCGGCTAAGCGGCAGGTGTGGCTTTGGGCGATGTCGGCGGTGAGGATTTGGGAGGGGTCGGTCTTGCCTCCGCTGCCCATGCTGCTGACTATGGGAAGGCCGAGGGAGTGGGCGTGGAAGAGGAGGAAGACTTTGGGCGAGAGGGTGTCGATGCAATCGACAACGCAGTCGTAGGGGTGGGCGTTGAGGAGCTGGACGGTGCGGTCGTCGCGGAGAAATTCCTGCAGGGCGGTGACGTGGCAGTCGGGGTTGATGTCGAGGAAGCGGTCGCGAAAGAGGAGTGCTTTAGGCTGGCCGACGGTGGAGCGGAGGGCGATGAGCTGGCGGTTGAGGTTGGAGGGGCTCACGGTGTCGCCGTCGACGAGGGTGAGACTTCCCACGCCGGCACGGCACAGCTGCTCGGCGGCATAGCCCCCTACTCCGCCAAGGCCGACAACAAGGACATGGGCGGACTGGAGCCGCTGGACGCCTTGCTGGCCAAGGAGCAGTTGGGTTCGGGAGCTGAAAGGGGAGGTCATTTGTCGATGTTTTCTTGTATCTCGATTTCGTCCATCATAATCCAGGGGTTGAGGCCTTTGGCTCGGTGCCATTCGGGGATATGGGCCAGCGGGCGCGCCACCACGCGGACAAAACGGACGTTGGGGATATTGACGGGGACGGTGACCACCTGGAGCTGGGTGGTGTTCATGGCCTGGTCGGCGGGGTTGTAGGTGATGGTGGCCGGGATGGGGTCGGAGTACTGTTTGCCGTCGGCCGAGACGCTGACCATGACTTGCTGAGGGGCGAACACCCAGGCTTCTGGCACATGGGCAAAACGGAGCACCACATTGCCGACGGCGACGGCCTTGCCCAGCTCGAAGTCGGCTTGGAGGTCGTGGCCGGAGAAGCCGAGCCAGCCATGGGAGAGGTCGTTGACGTCGCCTTTCTGCCCGTCGATGAGGGCATGGGCGGCGTTTTTGTTATACGGGGTGTTGGGCTTATGGGCGAAGGTGCAACCGACGACATAGTCGAAGGTGAACTGCTGAGTGGCCACGAACGAGGGGGTCTCGCCTTTCTTGAAGGCCCGGGCGCGGACGAGGGTGCTGCTTTGCAGGGTGAAGGGCTTGGTGTAGAGGGCGGACTTTTCGGTCGGGGCGGTGCCGTCGAGGGTGTAGCGTATCTCAACTTTGGGGGTGGGACATTTGATGGAGACCTGTATGGGGCCGTCGAAACGGTCGCGGTTTTTGGTGATGACGGGCATTTCAATGATGGCGGACTGCACCTTGGGGTAGATGATGCGACGGAAGTCCTGGGCGTTGTATTCCATGCAGTCGAAGGGACGCAGGTGGAGGGTGAAGCGGTAGTGGTGGTCTTTTACGAGCATGGTCTCGTCGAGGTTCATGCCAGATGAGGCGCCACCGATGCCGGAGTGGCGGTAGTCGATATGGAGGGTGTCGCGCTGGATGGAGAACTGGCAGAGGGTGTCGATGATGTCGGCATAGAGCCCTGTTGCGCCATTGCGGAGGGCAAGCCAGCGCACCTCGGTATGGTTGCCGTAGGTGTGAGGGGCCCAGTGGTCACCGCCGTAAGGATAGGACATTTGGGCCACGGGAAGGGACTGCTGGGCGATACGGCCGGCCGCGCAGCGGTCGATGTAGCTCTCGATGTTGCGCCCGAACCATTCGGCGGTGTCAAGGCGTGAGTCGTAGGGGACGAGCAGGCCAATGCGGGCTGTGGTTTTCACTTGCTCGGAGACGGTGATATCGTTGCTGAGCAGCACGTCGCCGGAGGCGAGGATAAGGTAGGTCTGCCGCACGTCGAAGAGGTTTTCATCCTTGTCGCTGCCATAGCGCATGAGGACATCTATGCCCACGGACTGGTTGTCGATTTTGCGGACATTGGTGGCCAGCACCTCGGCCTTCAGGTGGTCTAAGCCCACGCGCTGCCATTGGCGCAGGCCGTTGGGGTCAAGTATGTCGTTGGGCGACGGGGGACGCATGAAGTCCAGCCGCACGGGGCCGGATACTGTGGGCTGCCCACGATAGACGAGGGAGGTGATGGTACCCAGGCTGTCGTCGAACTGCAATGTGAAGTTGTCGTTATAGACAATAAGATGGTGCAGGGAGTCACGATCGACATTGAGGGGTTGCTGTCCGGCAAGGGACAAGGGTTGAGAGGGTATGTTGTCGGACGGCAGGGGGAACTGGGCGGTGTAGAGCACCGTATTTTTGGGCACGGAGGTGGTGTTTTTGCGCTGACGGAGGGTGAACTGGATGAAGAGTTCTTCGCCAGCATAGAGGGTGAGTTTGGGTATTTTCAGCTTGATGTCTTTGGTCTCGCCGGGTTTGAGGGAGAGGGTGACATCGCCTGCGATGACGTTGGGTTTGAGGTTGGAACAGATGACGTAATCCAGCCGGTAGTCGGAAAGGGAGCGGAAATCGCATAGGTTGGTGATGTCGAACTCAGCGGCATCGGCACTGACAGAGGTCATCTGTATGTCGAAAGGACGATAGAGTTGCTTCAGCTCGGCCAGATAGGGTGTGCGGGTAAACGGCTGCCACACCATGCAGTTGTAGAATCCGCCTTGGATTGAGGCTTGGTCGCGCACCATCTGCCAGAGGGGAGCGGTGCCGCCAAAGGTGTTGCCCTCTATGTCGCCGAAGGAGAGCATGACCAGGGGACGCGACTGCGGTTTGGCCAGATACTGGCGCAGGAGGTCGACATTGGCCTGATTGGGAGCAATGAGGTCCGTGTTGTCGACATACTCGGCTCCGGCATACAGCACCGGACGGCTGGGGTCGGCCTGGCGCAGGGCCTTATAGGCAGCTGACATGCATACTCCATTGTCCCGACTTTCGCCCAGCGACCAGGCAATGATGGAGGGATGGTTTTTGTACTCGCCATAGAGGTTGCGCACCCGCGAGGCGAAGAGGTCGGTATATTCGTTGTCGGTGGCGATGAGGTGTCCGTTGTCGTTCCAGGGGAAGATGTTGGCGCTTACTATAACGTAGAAACCCAGCTCGTCGCAGAGTTCGTAGAATTTGTGGTCTTCGGGGATGAGGCCCGTGGTGTGGATGGCATTGATGTTGTTGCACTTCATCTGTACCATCTCGGCACGGAGAGCCTTGACCTCATCAGGGTCGAGGGCGCCATAGTTGCCGATGTTGATGCCACGCAGGGTGATGGCACGTCCGTTCAGGGTGAGGTTATTCTTGTCATAAGCCACTTTGCGGAAGCCGAAGCGGGTGCCGACAATGTCCTCGAGTTCCATTTTCTCGTTATAAAGACGGATGACGGCGGTGTAGAGGCGCGGGGTTTCGGCCGTCCAGGGCAGGACATCGGCCAGGGATGAAGAGATGGTGTTGGTGGATTCTGTGCGGTTGTCGAAGTAGCACCATTTGCCCAGTTTTTCCACCTGTTTGCCCCTGGGGTCCCAGAGCTCCAGTTCGAGATAGCCTTTGCCTTTGCGGCGTTGATTATAAAGGGTGGCATCGAGGGCATAACTGCCCGTGGAGCTTGCGGCGTCGTAGTCGGTCAGGAGGGAATAGTCCAACACGTTGAGGCGTGGTTTGAGCAGGATGGCGCAGTCGCCTGTCAGGACATTATTCACAGCCTCGAGCAGACTGCCCTCGTCGCCTTCGGAGTAACGGAGGGTGAGGAGGTGGCTCTTGCCGAAACGCACGAGGTCGGTGATGTCGAACTCGGTGACGGTGCCCGCGTCGTGGCTGCAGCCCACAAACTTGTCGTCCACATAGAGACCATAGCCGGGATAGGCCTTGAAACGGAAGTAGACACGGTAGTCGCGCCACTCCTTGGGGAACTCGTAGGTTTGGGCATACTCGGACACCCCAGTACTTTTGTTCACTTCCCAGTCCTCCATGAGGGAGAGGTAGTAGGGCGAGTCTTCGTAGCGGAGATGCTCGATGGCGTTCTCGTCGTCGTAAGTGACGACGTTGGCACGGGGAGCCACCCGCAAGTCATCCCTGCCCTCCGGCTGCTGCGCCTGAGCCGCACCGAGACACAGCAGCAAACCTACGGACAATGCAAATCTCTTCATATCAAATTACTTGGCACGGCGGCCAAGCAGGGTTGTTAGTGTTTGAAAAAGATGCTGACGCTGACGCCAGCCTTGATGTTTTGCAACAAGAGGGGGCGATTGGTGGTTAACTCGCCATTCTCCCAGCGGCTCACCGCGTCGAGGTGCATGCCCATGTAGCCCACATAAGCGTTCACGCAGATATTGCGGTTGAAAGCGTAGCGGACGCCGGCATTGAGTCCCCATATCACACCGCCTTCGCTGATTTTGATGGCATTCTCGCCACCGCTGGAGGAACCCAGAGGGATGGAGTAGCCGACATAGACGGTGGAGAAAGGAGTGAGCTGGCTGCGGAGGTAGTGCGTGCGGAGTTCGACAAACACTGGCAGCTGGTTGAAGGCTCCGGTGGGGTCTTTGAGGAACTCGACACCCAGTCCGATGCCCGACTCTTTACGGATTTGCCAACCTCCCACGGCGTAGAAGCCGTGGAAGGTTGCCTTGTCCGAAAAAGCAGTCTTGTTGAGATTGGTGGCGAAATCGTAGCCCGCAGCGGCATAGAAGCCGTGCCAGTAGGGCTCGATGTGTTTCTGCTGGGCCTGCGCTGCCATCGTGGCCACGAAGGCTGCCAACAACAATATTGCTTTTTTCATAGTGTACAGTCTTTGGGGAATGAATATTACTTCATTTCTTTCAGGTCGGGCGAGATGATTAGGGTGGCCTCGGTGGCAGCCTGCACCTGCTCGACGGTGAATTCGGGGTTGATTTCGGTAAGGACGATACCCTTAGGAGTGATTTCCATGACGCCCATCTCGGTGATGATCATGTTCACTTGGCCTTTGGCCGTGAGGGGAAGGGTGCATTTCTTCAAAATCTTGGGGTTGCCCTTGGCAGTGTGTTCCATGGCGAGGATGACCTTTTTGGCACCCACCAGCAAATCCATGGCGCCGCCCATGCCGGGGGTCTTCTTGCCAGGAATCATCCAGTTGGCCAAGTCGCCCTGCTCGTCGACCTGCATGGCGCCGAGGACGGAGACATTCACATGTCCGCCGCGGATGATGCCGAACGACGTGGCGCTGTCGAAGGTGCTGGCCTCGTCGGTATAGGTGATGAAGCCGCCGCCGGCGTTAATCAGCCAGGGGTCTTCCTTGCCCTCTTCGGGGGTGGGGCCCATACCTATCATACCATTCTCCGACTGGAGAATCACATGCACGCCTTCGGGCAGGTAGTTGGGGATAAGTGTCGGCAGACCGATACCGAGATTGACGACATCACCGTCCTTGAGCTCCTTGGCAGCACGACGGGCGATAAAAGGTTTAATTTCGTTTTTTTCCATAGTGATTATAATTTAATGTTGTTAATTCTTTATCAGGCAGAGGGGTGCGGGGGCGTTATTTCACGCCGCGTTTCACCATCTCCTGAGCCACATACGAGGCCACATCGTCGGCATAGGTGTTGGCTCCGAAGCCAGCATCATAGCCCAGCTCCTTGGCCAGCTCGTGGCTGATGCGGGGACCGCCGCACACGAGGATGACCTTGTCGCGCAGCCCCTCGGCCTCGAGCATCTCCACCAGTTCGGTGAGGTTTTTGATATGCACGTCTTTCTGTGTGACCGTCTGCGACACGAGGAGGGCATCGGCATGCAGCTCGATGGCCTTGGCGATGAAGTCCTCGTTGGGCACCTGGCTGCCGAGGTTGTAGGCGTCAATCATGTCGTAGCGCTCCAGGCCGTAGTGGCCGGCATAGCCCTTCATGTTCATGATGGCGTCGATACCCACGGTGTGGGCGTCGGTGCCGGTGCTGGCTCCCACCATGACAAGCTTGCGCCCGATATGCTCGCGGATATACTCGTCGCACTCGTGCATGTCCATCGTGGTTGACTCCACCTTGGGCACATGGATGGTTGTATAGTCCACCGTATGTGTGCAGCTGCCATAGCAGTTGAAGAAAGTGAATCCCTCGGTCAGTTCTTTGCTGAACACCACCAGCGGATTCTCAAAACCCATTTTTTTCAACAGCTGTTTGGCTGCCTCCACGGCCTCGTCGCCCGCGGGGACGGGCAGGGTGAAACTGAGCTGGGCTTTACCGTCGTTCATTGTGTCGCCGTATGGCTTTATCTTGGTGAGGTCTAAGGTTTTGTCGTAATCCTTAGCCTCCATCGAATACAATCCTTCACTCATTGTTTTGTGTTTTTATGGGTTTTACTTCTTGCCTTTCATTATGTCCACAAAGGGGTTGAAATAGTTCTCAGCCTTGAGGGTCACGCCGTCGAGGCCCTTGCCGCCGTTCTTGGGACGTTTCACGTCGGCGAAGATACCTTTCTCCAGTGCGGTGAAGAGGCCTTCGCTCTCCATGGCCTCCAGCAGTTTGGTTGCGTCGTCCAGCACCTTCTGCGCACGCTGGCGGATGATGCCGTTTTCCTTAAACTCAACCTCGTCGCCGATATTCTTCATGTTGTTGAAGATATACTTGGCGTTCTCGATACTGAGGTAGCGGTCGCTCATGAAGGGGGTGTGGATAGCCTCGGTGGGCATACCCAGCAGCTGCAGACCCTGGTGGGTCCACTGGCCGATGATGTTGAAGAGGGCGTCCTGGATATGTCCGCGGAAGATATTGCCCGTCATGAACTTGGTGGGAGGCATGTATTTGAGCGGAGCCTTGGGGAAAATCTCCCTCAGCATCTGTGCCTGGGCCAGCTCATAGAGGAAGCCGTTTTCGAGCATGGGGTCCATCTCGAAGGCATGGCCAAGGCCTTGCTGCTCCTCGGGCAGACCGGCCAGCAGGGCCAACTGCTCATTAATGAAGTCGGAGGCCAGCACCGTGTGGGCTTCCTCGAAAGCATCGGCAGTGGTGAGATAGTTGTCCTCGCCGGTGTTGATGATGACGCCGGCAAAACCATTGATGATGCGGCTGAAATACTGGTCGATCAGGGTACGCTGCATATTGATGTCGCGGAACAGGATGCCGTACAACGCATCGTTCAGCATCACATCCAGACCTTCCAAAGCGCCCATGGCGGCGATTTCGGGCATGCAGAGGCCCGAGCAATAGTTGCAGAGGCGGATGTAGCGGCCTACCTCCTCGCCCACCTCGTCCAGCGCCTTGCGCATGATGCGGAAGTTCTCCTGCGTGGCGAAGGTGCCGCCGAAGCCCTCGGTGGTGGCACCATAAGGCACATAGTCCAGCAGGCTCTGGCCCGTGGTGCGGATGACGGCGATGATGTCGGCTCCCTGGCGGGCACCGGCCTGCGCCTGGACCACGTCCTCGTAGATATTGCCCGTGGCCACGATGATATACAAATAGGGCTTGCTGCCCTCGCCGATGGTCTCGATATAGTGCTCGCGACGCTGACGGCGGGCCCGGATGCGGGCCACATTCTCATCAATAAAAGGCTGCAAGGCCGCCTTAATCTCTTCGGCCTTATGCATCGGCATCTGAGTGATATCCAACTGCCCGGCGGTGATAGCCTCGGCTATCTGCTGCGGCGTCTTGCCCGTCTCCAGCACGGCATTGCCCAGGAAAAAGCACACTCCCTGCCCTAACAGGCCCTTGCTCCGCAACTCGTCCACCACCACATTGGGCAGCGGAACCTCATTCTCGTCAATCCCGTCTATACCCAGCAGTCGGCAGATGGTACGCTCGACTGCAACAGTGGTATAGTTGCCCACAAAATCCTGCACTTGGTTGGCAATTTTTCGTGCCACACCCCTTGCATGCTCGACTTTTTCAAAATCAAGTCCTACTTTACTTTGCTGCATATTCGTTTGTTTTCGATTACTAATAATTTAAGTTTCAACCATTAATGCATCCTTTCACTTGCAAACACAAGTGGCTGCGACACATATTTTCAGACTTGCAAAGTTAATGAATTTTTCGCATTCATAGAGATTTTATATATAAAAAAAATAAAA
>DEKU01000026.1:30662-55841 GCA_002354035.1 Bacteroidales bacterium UBA2714 | reverse complement strand
ACCTAAATCAGCAAATCACACTCCCATCCCCGCCGGCCCTGCCCCCGCGACATATACACTATTTCTTTTCTCTTTATATTCTTGATTGTTTCTCGATCAGAGACAAAACAGAAAATAAATAGCAATAATGCCGTGGCTATCAGCCGAACAAACAACCCTACAGCGGCCACCGAAGAGAGCCCAAAGTCAAAGCTATGCCCTCACCCAGAAGGGTTGTCCCGCATAAGCACCCCCAACCAACATATTCATAACTGTTTATCAAGTACATAAGCCATTTTACACCACTACCTCCGAAGGAAGTTCTGAGCGATAGCAAAAAGCTTATTCGGAAAAATTGACAGGCGAAACTGGACATTTTTTTAGCCAAAATCGGAAATTTTGTCACCTATCGGCAACTGGCATTTGTGTTGCAGAATAGCAAGTGTCTGCGGACGTAAGGAACCGCAGACAGAACGAGCGAAGCCCCACGGCCGAAGCCCAAACAAGATAAAATAAAAACAAAAAAAATAGGAGATCAAAATTATGTTACTCACAACAAGAAATCAGAACTTTATGCCTTCGCTGTTTAACGAATTGCTGAATTGGAACAATTGGAATTACGGAACCTGCGACGAACACACGCCAATGCCCAAGATGAATGTGAGCGAAAGCGACAAGAACTACGAACTGGAGCTTTCAGTGCCCGGCCTGACCAAGGACGACCTGAGCCTGAGTGTGGACAGCGACAACAACCTGGTGATTGAGATGGTGAAGAAAGAGGAAAAGAAAGAGGAGAAGAAGGATCGCCACTATCTGCGCCATGAGTTCAGCACCCTGCAGTTCAAACAGATGTTCAGTCTGCCCGAGAACGTGAAAAAAGAAAGCATCAGCGCCAAGGTGGAACACGGCATCCTGACCGTCGACATGCCCAAATTCACCGACGAGGAGAAGCAATCCATGTCGCAGCAAATCACCATCCAGTAAGCCTGAACACTCAGCCTTACAGCCACACTGGGGCAGCCGAAAAGGCTGTCCCTTTTATTATTATATAATATTTTTGTCTGTATGAAATAAAATTCGTACTTTTGCAATTTCGAAAGGCAATCCGCCATCGTTGATAATTTGTAAACACATGGAAACGACAAGTCATATCGACCCCACTCTGATAACCGAAAAGCATGTCGACCTTGAGAAGGTGTTGGCCCAAAAGAAGGTCCGGCTGCCTGGCTGGGCGGTGCGGGCAATGGAGCGGCTGCTGCACATCGACCACATCAACCGCACCATCTACCGTCTGCGCGACAAGTTCGGGCTGGATTTTGTGCACGCCTTTTTGGAGGGCGACCATCCGGACGACCTGAATGTGAAACTGGTGGTGAAGGGTGGCGAGCGTATTCCGGCCGAGGGCTACCCCATTATGGCGGGTAACCACCCGCTGGGAGGACCCGACGGACTGGCGGTGATGGCCGCCGTGGGACGCTACAGGCAGGACATCAAATTCCCGGTGACTGATTTCCTGCTCTACCTGCCTGGACCGGCACCGTTGTTTGTACCCATCGACAAGGTGAACCGCAACACGGCCAACGTGGGGGCCCTGGAGGAGGCTTTTGCCGGGCAGAACTGCCTGCTGTACTACCCCGCCGGGCTCTGCTCGCGAAAACAGAAGGGCGGCGAAATCCGCGACCTGGAATGGAAGCCCACCTTCATCAAGAAGGCTGTGCGCTATCACCGCGATGTGGTGCCTTTTTATTTCGACGCCCGCAACCGCGAGAGTTTCTACAACCTGGCACGTCTGCGCGAACGGCTGGGCATAAAGTTCAACTTTGAGATGGCCCTGCTGCCCGCCGAGATGTTTGCCCAGCGCGGCAAGACTATGACCCTGACGGTGGGCAAACCGATTCCCTACACCACTTTCGACAACCGCCACTCGGCCAAGGAGTGGGCTCAGATGGTGAAAGATTACTGCTATACCCTGCGCGACAACCCGCAGGCGGAGTTTTTGGCAAAGTGAGAAGTATTAACAAGAAAGGAAAAGCAAGGGTGTTGTAACAGACCATCACTATTCTTTTTACTTTGAACATTTTAGATTGATAAAACGCATGGACACGTCATACATCATTCCGCCAGTGCCGCGCGAGCTGATAAAGGCCGAGTTGAAGCATCGAAACTTCCTGCGGATGACCAACAGCGGCAGCAAGGAGATATACATCACCACGGCCCATATTTCGCCCAACATCATGCGCGAGATAGGCCGTCTGCGCGAGCTGAGCTTCGCCCTCGACGGCGGCGGGACTGGCAAGGACTGCGACATAGACGAGTTCGACACACTGCCCGAGCCTTACTGTTTCAAGCAGCTGTTTGTGTGGAGCCCGGAGGACGAGGAGATTGTGGGAGGCTACCGCTTTATTCACGGCAGCAACATGCTGAGACGCAGCGACGGCAGTTTCGCCACGCCCACAGCGGAGTTGTTCCAGTATTCGGAGCAGTTTGTGAACAACTACCTGCCCTACACGGTTGAGCTGGGGCGCGCTTTTGTGCAACCCGAGTTCCAGCCGGGGTTTAATCTGCGCAAAGGGCTCTACTCGCTCGACAACCTGTGGGACGGATTGGGGGCTATAGCGCTGGAGATTCCCGAAACACTCTATTTCTTTGGAAAAATCACGATGTACCCCCAGATGAACCGGCGCGCGAAGGACATGATTCTGTATTTCTACCAGAAACATTTCCCGGACCCGGAAGGGCTGGTGTGGCCATACTCGCCGTTACACATCGAGTCTGACTTCAACGAGCTGCATGCCCTTTTCAATGGGCGCAACTATAAGGAGGACTACCAGATACTGGTGCGCAGCGTGCGCGCACTGGGCAGCACTGTGCCGGCCATGATTAATGCCTACATGAATCTTACGCCCACCATGCGGTCGTTCGGCACGGCCATGAACACGGAGTTCGGAAACACCGACGAGACGGGCATACTGGTGGACCTGCGCGACATTGTACCCGAAAAGCGCAAGCGGTATATAGAATCGTACGAGAATAAGAACCGTGTGCTGGACCGTCTGCGCCTGTTTCGCATTGACATGAAAAAACTGCCGTGGTGGAAACAGATGAATGAGATGGAACGGGCTGAACTGAAAAGGCTCAAACAGCTGAAGGAGACCGCCGAACGCGCTGCCCGGAACCGTCAGCGCCGCACCCGCGACAAGCACCAGCCACCCCGCACCGACGACCCTTCAACCCAAACACCCCCTACGCCCGATGGAGATTAAGACCGCCACATTCGTTGTGAGCAACAGCGACTACCGAAAATGCCCGGACACACAACTGCCCGAGTATGCTTTTATCGGGCGCAGCAATGTGGGCAAGTCGTCGCTCATCAACATGCTCACCCAGAACAAGGGGCTTGCCAAGACCAGCGTCAAGCCGGGCAAGACTCAGCTCATCAACCATTTCTTGATAAACAACGAGTGGTATCTGGTGGACCTGCCAGGCTATGGATATGCCCGCACCTCGAAAAGCTCGCGTCAGAAATGGCAGAGCATGACGGCCGACTATATCTTGAAACGGGAGAGCCTGGCCAACCTCTTTGTGCTGGTCGACTCGCGCATACCGCCACAGCAAATCGACATCGACTTCATTAACTTTGCCGGAACCAACGGCATACCGCTCACCATTGTCTACACCAAAACCGACAAGCAAAAACAGCGCGAAATAGCCAGCACGGTGAACAGCATGAAGAAGATCCTGTCTGCCACTTGGGAGGAGCTGCCGGAAATGATACTCACCTCGTCGGTGTCGCATTCGGGACGCAGCCACCTGCTGGACCGCATAGAGGAAATCAACAACCTGCTGAAGGGGCAATAGGCATGTCCCCACACCGCAACGATAGGAACAACAATACACAAAAAGAGATACATACACATGACTCATAGCAAAAGAATCATCATAGCTGTCGCGGCGCTGGTGCTCGGGTCGACGGTGGCGGCCCAGAACACCGATCGGCTGGACTTTGTGGTGCGCCACACCGCCCTCAAACCCGCTTTGCGCCATGCCTCCTTTGCCGTCTGCGTGCACAACATCACCAAGGACAGCACCGTCTATTCGCGCAACGACGACATAGCCATGATACCCGCCGCCCTCAACAAGCTTTTCACCACCGCGGCGGCATATAGCCGCATGGGACCAAAGTTCTACTTTGAGAACTACCTCTACTATTCGGGCGAGATAGACCGTCAAGGCACACTCCAAGGCGACATCATCATTGCCGGCACCGGCGACCCATTTTTCTGCTCCGACCGCTTTCCCCACACCGACTCCACCTTCTTCCGGCTGGCCGAAGCCATCCGCAAAAAGGGCATCAAACGCATCACGGGCCACATCTACGCCGACACCAGTATATTTGAAGGCGAGACGATTCACCCCTCCTGGCGGTGGGACGACATCGGCAACTGGCTGGGCAGCGGAGCCTGTGGCATCAACTATAACGAGAACTCGGTAGATGTGCATTTCCGTGCAGGCCGCCGAGTGGGCGACCCCGCCGTCATCACCAGCACCCATCCTGAAATTCCCATCACCAACAACGTGGTCACCGGCCCCCGCGACACGGTGTTCCAAGTGACCTTTTTCGGTTCTCCTGGCCACAACAGCCGCTCCTGCCGCGGTGTAATTCCCCTCGGCACCGCCGATACGCATTTCCGTGCGTCGCTGCCTCAGCCCGCTTTGCACATGGCCAGCGAGTTCACCCACTATCTGCGCAGCCACGGCATCGCCGTCTCGGGAGAGCCCGCCGTGCACTTCACCATGCCCAAACAATACCGCAAACTCTGCATCGACACGGCTTTCAACCTCTTCACCACCACCGCCCTCACCACACAGACTAACAACAACCTGGCAGCCGAAAGTCTCTTCAAGCTGCTGGGCTATCTGCGCGACGGCCACGGATCATTTTCTTCAGGCCAGCATTTCATGTACGAATACTTCCAGGAGCTGGACCTCAACACATCGGGAGTGATTATGGTGGACGGCAGCGGCCTCTCGCGCGACAACAGGGTGACGGCCTATTTCGTGTGCCAGTTTCTTGACGCGGTGGCACGCCAGCCTTTCTTTTTCGACTTTGCCGGAGCCCTTGGCATCAGCCAGCGCATTCCCGAATATGACATTATCCCCGCCGTACCCGACGACTGCTCGCTGCGCATCAAGAGCGGCGTAGCGCAAGGGGTGCGCAACTATGCTGGCTACTTCTCCAACCGTGACGACAGCGAATACAGCTTCACCATCCTCTGCAACAACTACAACTGCGACGACGCCACCATCGACCGCCTCATCAAAGACATCATCGAAGAAATCATCCGGCTCTGACTCCTCATGCCAATACACCGAAAAAAGCGGAGTGCCTATCTCTCTACTGGATAGGCACTCCGCTTTTCAACAGTGCAGCCTCATGAGGACGGCACTGCGGTGACTACACAACGTTATTTCTTCACAACCTTATGTACTGACGAGCCTGTGCTGGTGATGACACGCACAAAGTAGGCACCCCTTGGCAGCCCAGACATGTCTATGCGGGACCGGCCGGAAGCCATCACTCTGCGACCGTCGACGGTGGTCAGCTCCACCCTCAGCAGCCCTTCGGCCCGAATGGTCAGTACGTCGGACACCGGGTTGGGATAAAGTGTCGGGGCAGCAGACTCCTGTGCGGTCTCCTGAATGTCCAAATGGGCGCAAGGCCACTCTATGTCATGGTTGCCACCATTGCGATAGGCGTATTGCACCGCCAACAGTGTCTCACCATACAGATTCTTAACCATGTAGTTTACATAGCGGTCGGTGCCGCCGCCACTGTGCCACACTGCATGGAGGTGATGTGGACATACTGCCACCTGCACCGAGTCCTTGCGGCCGTCGGCCAGCTTGGCCAGTCCATACACATAGCCGTTTTCCGACTCCAGGCTCAGGTGGGCATCGCCTTGCCAACCGCCGTTGCGGTTGCTTTCCATCACCACGGTCACGGGGCATAGTTCCTCCGGGCTGTAGGCAGTCTGCACAACCTTCACACGTGTCTGCTCATCACCTTGGGAAAAGGTGAGCAGGGCTACCCTATCCGCACCACTGTGGTTTTCGGCGGCATGCAGATGCACCCATCCTGCATGGGATTCCTGCCCGAGAGACTGCAAGTCGCACGACAGCCAGTCGGGCATATCCTCGACTCGCAACTGCCCGGCTGCCTTCTCGTTGAGCGACACGATAATCGAATCCTCGGCAGCGTGGCGAGGCAGACAAACCAGTGTGTCGCTGACCCGAAGGGCATAGTCGGGCACCAGCCCCAGCAAGGCGGCATTGTTCATGTTGAATGTATAGGTGACATTGCCACCCACGCCCCCAACACCCGGACTGATAGAATCAACGGGAAAGTAGCCATCGCCTGTCCCGCTCCATCCGAAGTTGAAATGCACATAGCCTCGGTCGTCGTAGCCGTCACACACAAAGCCGTGTCCACCCTGCTCAGCAGCCCCGGCATAGACGATGGGATGACCCAGGTTCAACTCGGCTATCAACGAATCGCGCCAGTCTGCATCGGAAAAGCCCTCATCCTTAAAGATGACGCGGAGGTCGCGGCGGTAGTGGAAATAATCTTTCAGCGAGTTGTCGATGCTTTTAATACCTGAAACACCAGCCAGTCCTGCAGCCGAACTACCACCCTGGGCTGCCGTGCCGTATACCATCTCCAGACTTACTCCGCAATGATACATCAGCGTGGCCACAGCCATCACCTCCTCATCCGACGAAGACATGGAGGCCCTCACCGGCATGTGTTGCCAGTCATAAATTGTGTGGCCGAAGTCGGCGCGTTGCTCACCATAACGGGGATGGGTGTACTTGTGGCTCCCTTCGCCGAGAGAAGGATACTGCCAGAAGTTCATCACCTGGGCCTGCGCCGTGGCGGCACAACCTGTGACGGTACCTCTTGGGCAGAGGGCATTGTAGGGGTACGTCTGGTCCCAGAAGGTGGTCAGCAACGGGCCCACCACCGCAGTGCTTTTCTGCTTGGTGTCAAGGCCTTGTTCCAGTGCCTGCCACTCGGCAGCGTAGCGAGCGGCTGCCGGGGCCTTGCTCGCGCTCAGTGCGTCAATCTCCCGCTGGTAGCCCTGCAGCCACACACGCAGCTGCGGAGGCATATTGGCGGCATCCACCTTGCCGGAAGGAGAGTAGCCGAGGATAGGCCGGGTGGCGTCATCCGCCGACACCAGCACAAATCCACCATCCTCTCCGGCAAAGAGATATATCCCGTCAAACTGCCAGTCAGCACCTTGCTGCGGCACCAAAGCGGTCTGCGACTTGGTGCCACCGAGCGTCATGAAGAAGTTCCGGGCCACCTTGGCTGCACGCTCCGGGCTGACCGGCGAGGCCGCTGCAGCACTGAAGCATAGTAGCGCTGTCGCTAAAATGATTGTTTGCTTGCTTGACTTCATCGGCTTGGCTCTATTTGTTGATGGCATGGAGAACCTTGACCATCATCTTCCGCCAATTCATTTTGGCTGAGGTCGGTTTGCTTCCGGGGATTGTGGTCTTGGCTGTCAAATTCACTTGGGTGAACACCAGTTTATTTACACCCAAAATCTCTACCATATCCGGGTCGTCTCCAATATCCTGTGTCAGGGTCTTGGCCACCTTGTCGTAGAACATGGCAGCGGTGTCAACACCCGTCTCGCCAGTCTCCTCATCCTCCCAGTTCAGGTATACCATCAACGTGTCGCCACCAGCATAACTATAGCTTCCCTCCCACGTAAAATCCGTATTCTGTGGCGGCACTGGCAAACCGGGATAATCCACGGCTATAGCATAATAATACTCAAGATTCACCGAATCCAAGAAATCAAACGAGACATCATAAACCAAATGGAACGGGATATTATAGCCCTGTTCGGTGATTGTACCCGAATTCTCCACGCTTGCTGCCCACGAAGTACCCGCAAAGACATTTTCCACCACAGGTGTCTCAGGGTTCTCAGGGGTTGTCGGTTCCACTTTTTCTTTCTTGCAACCGGCCAGAGCCAAAGTCGCTGCCGTCATCATGACGGCAAAGGTTTTCATTGTAATTTTCATGATTCTATGTGTTTTTAAATTTTCAATCCAGTGTTGGGCGATCTATTGCTCTCATCCCTTGTATTAATAAACGAACAAGGGGGGGCAATTCTTACACCAAGACACAAGTTTTATCTTTTTTTAAGTTTTGCCTCCAACTTGGTGCGGACAGAGGACTCTAAGGGGATATAGTTGTACTGCTGCCAGAAATCCTCGTCATACACCTTGCTGTCGGCTCGCCGCTGTGTCACCAGCACACTGCCCGGCTGTTGAATCACATTGTCCGTCAGGAACGATGCATCTCCTCGACGCTGTCCCGTCATCACACACTGGCACCGTCTCTCCATGTGTTCCACCCTCTTGCCATACATATCCAAGCCTTCGCTTCGGGTATACGAAGTAAGGGTATACTTTCCGTCCACCAATCCATAGCTGTATACCACCTGCTCACTTATCGCCATCGAGTCAACTCCAGCCTCTTTAAACTTCTTTTTCAACGGAAAGAAGGAGCGCATGGCAAAATAGCTGTTCTCCTCGATGCTGACAATGGCCAGACTGCCTTTGGCTATCGTGTAGCGCACCGACCCATGGCCTTTGAAAGGGCCGCCTTTGGCGTTATAGCTCGACGTGAGGACGTAATACACCCTTCCGTCAGCATCCGTCACCTCCTGCATGGTGTACTTATTACTCCGTGCCGCACGCTTCAGCATTTCCTCCGAAAGGCTCGTTGTGTTGGGCACCTCCAGAGGGTCATACAGCACCTCATTCTCGCTATAGTCAATATATGCGTCCGCAATCCCTTTCGTCACGCGGTTCACATACCCCGTGTCACACAGCAGCAGCCGGTCATGCTTGATGCTGGTGTAATTGCTCTCTATGGGACGCTTGTAGTCAATCCGCACCGCATTGCCCGGCCCTTTGCTGTTCATCAGCTTCTTCAGGCTGTGATGCTTGTCATAGCCCACGCGCAGGGCCTCAAACACCATCTCGTCAAACAGGAACAACTCGCCGTTCAGCATTCTCACATCGCGGTAAAACCATGCGCCCACCGTCGTGTCTGTCCAGTAGTTCTGTGGTATGCGATCCACCGCATCCTTCAGCAGCCGTGCCGCTGCCGTGCCCGAATACTCCGTCACCGTCACCTCCTCCAGCCAGCGGCCGCCGTCCGTGACCAATGCCACATCGGGCCGTTGCTGTGCCTTGGCCATCGGCACCGTGTCGCGCCGGTAGCCCATCAAGGCATACACCACGCTCCCTCCCCCCTGTTCCGTCGGCACCTTCAGCACATACTCGCCGTCGCCGTTGGTCTGGGTATACACGGCCTGTCCAGCCACGCACACCGTCACCCCCGGCAGTCCCTCGCGGGTGTCACTGTCCGTGACGCGCCCGCTGAGGGTCAAAAAACGCTCCTGCGCCGTGGCGGCTGAGGCCATAACCACCAGCAACACCCAGGCGGCTGCCCTTGTCATTGCCCGCTTCATGGCCTTGCCTCCCCCCTGCTGCTTTGGGCGGCAATATCCTCCCAAGTCAATCCCAGCATCTTCATCCGCTGCACAAAATACGGCAGTTCCTCGGCTATAAAGTACTTCCTGTTCTGTTCCACAATCCGCTCCTTGGCCTTGGCCGACACATAGTAGCCCAGCCCGCGGCGGTTGTATACAATCTCGGCGTTCTGCAGATAGTCGAAGGTGCGCATCACCGTGTTGGGGTTCACCCCAAGGCTTGCCGCCACGTCGCGCACCGACGGCACCCGCTCATCCTCGCCCCACTCGCCGGCCATGATGCGCTCGCACATCGTGTCCGCAATCTGTAGGTATATCGGTTTTTGTTTGTTGAAGTCCATAATTTGTTCCTTTCTATTACAATCATTGTTTCACTTTGATATCCAGTGTGCCACTCACACCGTTGCTCTCTATCTTGCACGAGCCGTCACCCGCCACATACTTAAAACCCTTCTTTACCACAGGCAGCTCGGAATAGAACTCTTGCTTCACACCGCCCATCTCCAACGTAAATCCTGCATCCTCGGGCATTTTCAGCACCGTCTTGCCACTCACATAATTCAGTTCCATCTTCTTGGGCAACTGACTGAACGTAGCATCCAGCGTAGGGCTGACACCATTCACCTCCACACGCTCCAGCACACATTCATTCAAGGAAATACAGTTCCGCACACAGTTCACTTCCAAACTTCCGCTCCTCACACCGTCCATCCCCACATTGTGCCCTATCCCGTTCAGCTCTATCGACTGGAAGGTGAGCGCGCGTGGCACCTTCACCACCAGCTGCTTGTCGGGCAGCTGCTCCCCTTTGAATCGTATTCCGGGCTTGCCAAACTCAATGCTCAGGGTGCCGTCGGCTTGCAGGTAATGATACATCGTCGTGCTGTCGTTCAACGCACTGTCGGCTGTTTCGCTTATCACCACCTCATTGCCGTCGTATGCAACGATGGTCACCCAATCATCCAACCACTCAATCTCCAAGGCCTTCACCTGCTGCCCGCCAAACGATGCGCCGCCCATCGTATAGTACTCCGCATCCGTCTCGTTGCCCAAGGTGATCTCGCCATCCTCAAAGCTGAACTCTTTCGTTATATCCTCAAAAGTCTTGCCGTTGGAAAGCTTGCAACCGCTCATCGTCATCACGCCCACCAGGGCGCACACGGCCAAAACTGTCAATCTGAACGTCTTCATATCTTTATTTTTATCATGTTATACAATCAATTATTATCTCTTCGTGCCATCCTTTAATATTTCATGTTCTTCAGCCTATAGCTTGCCCACCAGAACAGCACCGTGGTGAACACGAAACTCCAAGCCGTGGCGACCCAATAAGCAATGTTCAAGCTTTTGGCGGGGTCGGCGGTGGAGAACAATTCGAACATCCAGTTGTTGCTGAGCATCATTCTGCCCATAATCGGGGTGAGGATGATATTCAGCACAAAGCTGATAAGCCACGTCCATAGTATCGTCTGCAATACCTTATGCTTTTTGAAAATCGTGGTCGTGAACAAATACAGTGCGACAGTGCTCAGATAACTCAACACCCCATACAGCACCATCTTGCCCGGCGTCACCGTCGACACCAACACGTCGAGAGTACGCGTCTGCTCCGCAGGTAACTGGCCGGACACCAATGCGCGGTAGCCATCCATCATATCGGCCAGATAATCGGTCTGCCACAGCCATTTGCTGTAAGGCCCGAAGGGCAACAGTGTGAGGAAATAATCAAGCACCATGCTGCCACAGAAGCACAGCAGCGGACAAACCACCACCGAGAAAAGCAGCATGCTCAGATACTTCTCCAACTTCGAGGCAGGCAACATGGCAAAGTAGATGCCCTCCTGACGCAGGTTGCACGTGCGGTACATGCGCGACGGTGTGACCATGGCGGCCAGTATCACCACCCCGGCTATGAAACACCAGCGCACCTCAGGCACGATGGCCGGCACATCCTTCACTCCGGCTATCGCCCACCACAGCAGCCATACCGCTATGGGCAAAAGGGTTATTATCAGCAACGTCGTTCCGGCGTTCTGCCATATATTTCTGAAATCCTTGCGGACCACCATCCCAAATCGGGACCATTCAAATGTGTTATTCATGTCTCTAAACTATTTAAAGGTTATTGATTGCTACTATTTATTGCCGAACAGCTCCTTCATCAGGCTCCTGTTGCGCAGCACTGCATTGAACAATGCCTCAATATTCACCTGGCTCTCCTCGCCCTCCTTGTTCACACGCACGTTCATGCAGCCGCCGGGCATCTGCTCCGAATAGAGGGCGCCCTCGGCAGGAGCGGCATCGTAGGTGAAGCACAGCTTGCGCGTCACCTCCTCAATCGAGGCGTTCAGCAGCACATCGTCGTGCGTCAGGATAATGATGGGGTCTATCAGGTTCTCCACATCCTTCACCTGATGGGTCGAGATGATAATCGTGGTACCCTCGGTGGCGCGCTTGGACAGCAGCATGCGGAAGTCGGCCTTCGACGGGATATCCAGCCCGTTGGTCGGCTCGTCCAGCAGCACATAGTCTGTCCCCAGCGATAGGGCGCAAGCAATCAGCGACTTCTTTTGCTGTCCGAACGACATCTCGCGGAACCTCCGCTGCGGCTCCACGCCCATCTCCTGCATCAGGTGCAGGAAGGTGCCGTAAGCATACTTGGGATAGAACGGAGCCATCTCCTTCACATAATCCATCGGAGTAGCATTGTCGGGAGTGGTCACCTCGTCGGGCAGGAACACAATGTTCTGCAACATCTCCGGCTCGCGGTCGAAGCTCACATGCCCGTCCACCGTGCAGCTGCCCTGCTGCGGCTGCTGCAGTCCACTAATCAGTTTCAGCAACGTGGTTTTGCCCACGCCGTTCTCGCCCAGCAAGCCGTATATGCTGCCCGGCGCAAATGTCAGGCTGATGTTGTGGAACACGACCGTTTTCTTGTAGGAGAAATCCAAATTCCTAATCTCTATCATTTTTTTATAGTTTTTTTGTTGTTTATAATTCAGTTTATCTATCAGTATTATTGCCACTTATCAGCATTGTTGTCATAGTGTACTACTGAACTAATACACTGCAAAGGTACAACACTTTTCCGGATAAACAAGAACCCTGAGAGATAATTAACAATTTTTAGTAATATCAAATCATGTTAAACTCATATACTTATCTGTTTGTAAATACGTTATCCACATATACAAAGCAAATATCTATTTCGCAGGGGGATTACTTTAGTCTGCCAAAATGTGTTCGGGCAGCAACTTCTGCATGTATTTTCTATATATATTCTATTTCCTTTGTATTTACTTTCTATATTATCTGTTGGAGATAGACAAAATGTAAGAGAACTGTAAGTGAAATGAAGGGGAACTGTAAGCAAAGTGATGGAAACGGGGCGGGACGGGGGCTGAGGGGTCGCGTGGCGTGAGGGCAACGATATATAAAAGGCAGGGCGGTGAGTGGGTTGCACCGCCCTGCGTATGGGTTGAAATCACTGTGGAAAGGTGGGCCTGCCGGGCTTGGCGCTACACCAGGCGGGCCATAAGGTCGTGTTCCATGGCTTGGGTTATGACGACCTGCTGGAAAGAGCCGATGGGGATGCGGCGGTCGGCCGGGATGAGGACCTCGTCGTCGATGTCGGGGCTGTCGTATTCGGTGCGGGCAACGTAGTAGTCGCCTTCGCGACGGTCCACCAGCACGCGGTATTCTTTGCCCACACGGGCCTCGTTCTTTTGCAGCGAAATGGATTGTTGGAGGGCCATGAGTTCGTCGACTCGGCGTTGCTTCTCGTCCTCGTCGATGGGGTCGCCGAGGGCTTCGGCTGGAGTGCCCTCCTCGGCGGAGTAGGCAAAACAGCCCATGCGGTCGAAGCGGGCTTGGGCCACGAACTGTTTCAGCTCTTGGAAGTCGGCCTCTGTCTCGCCGGGATAACCCACGATGAGGGTGGTGCGGATGGCCACGTCGGGCAGGAGCTGACGGAAGTGTTGCAGGAGGTCGAGGGTGCCTTGGCGGTCAATTCCGCGCTGCATGGAATGGAGGATGGATGTGGAGATGTGCTGGAGGGGGATGTCGATATAGTTGCAGATGTTGGGGTGACGGCGCATGGCTTCGATGGCATCGAGGGGGAAGGAGGCGGGATAGGTGTAGTGGAGCCTAATCCACTGGGCGCCGCTTTGGGTGGCGAGGAGGTTGAGGAGGTCGCCCAGCCGACGGCGGCCGTAGAGGTCGAGGCCGTAGTAGGTGGTGTCCTGGGCTATGACGATAAGTTCTTTGACGCCTTCGGACACCAACCGACGGGCTTCGTCGACCAGTTCCTCTATGGGACGCGACACGTGGCGGCCACGTATGAGGGGGATGGCGCAGTAGGAGCAATGGCGGTCGCACCCCTCGGATATTTTGAGGTAGGCGTAGTGGCGGGGGGTGGAGAGGGCGCGTGCCGCGGCGAAGGGCGACGGTTGGTCGGAGGTGGAGGCAAGGTGGCTGATATAGGCCAGCAGCTCGTCCCACTGGTGGACCCCGAACCATGCAGACACTTCGGGCATTTCGGGCTGGAGCTGGTCGCGGTAGCGCTCCACGAGGCATCCTGTCGCTATCAGCACCCGGCGGCGGCCGTCGGCGTGGTGACGCTGGTTGAAGCGCACAGCGGCCTGCAACTGACCCAGGAGTGTGTTGATGGACTCTTGCTTGGCATCACCGATAAAGCCACAGGTGTTGAGAATCACTATGTCAGTGTCGTTGCGGAGACGGTCGAAATGGACTGTGTGGCCAGCGGCACGGAGGTGGCCCGCAAGGTTTTCGGAGTCGACAGTATTTTTGCTGCACCCGAGGGTGATGATGTTGACTGTGAAACGGCGATGGGTCATGATGGGGTGTGGCATTGGGGAGGGATTATTGCTTGTCGAAAAGGCTGTCGACGAATTCGTCGGGGTCGAAGATTTGGAGGTCGGTCATCTTTTCGCCCAGGCCGATGTAGCGGACGGGGATTTGGAACTGGTGGCTGATGCCTATGATAACGCCGCCTTTGGCAGTGCCGTCCAGCTTGGTGAGGGCAAGGGCGTTGACATCGGTGGCGGCAGTGAACTGCTTGGCTTGCTCGACGGCATTCTGACCGGTGCTGGCATCGAGCACGAGGAGCACTTCGTGTGGTGCGTCGGGCATGAGTTTCTGCATCACTTTCTTGATTTTGCCCAGTTCATTCATGAGGCCCACTTTGTTGTGGAGGCGTCCGGCAGTGTCGATAATGACGACGTCGGCTTTGCGCGAGATGGCGGACTGGAGGGTGTCGTAGGCCACAGAGGCGGGGTCGGCATTCATGCCTTGCTGCACGATGGGCACCCCTACGCGGTCGGCCCAGAGCTGCAGCTGCTCGACGGCGGCGGCACGGAAAGTGTCGGCGGCTCCAAGCACTACGCTGCGACCGGCCAGTTTGTACTGATAGGCGAGTTTGGCGATGGTAGTGGTCTTGCCCACTCCATTGACTCCCACGACGAGGATCACATAGGGTTTGGCGGGGAGCGGAGCATCGAAGTCGGCGGGGAAGGAGCCGGCAGGTTTGCGGAGGAGGGTGGCTATCTCGGCCCGGAGGATGGAGTTGAGCTCGGAAGTGCTGATGTACTTGTCGCGACGGATGCGTTCCTGGAGTTTTTCGATGATTTGGAGGGTTGTCTCCACGCCTACATCTGAGGTGATGAGTGTCTCCTCGAGGTTGTCGAGGACGGCATCGTCGACGGTGGATTTGCCGAGAATGGTTTTGGAGAGTTTTGCGAAGAAGCTCTCTTTAGTTTTGTTGAGGCCCTGGTCGAGGGTCTGTTTCTTTTCTTTTCTACTGAATAGTCCCATGGCTTATAAGGTTATTTGGTTGAACATTAAATGCCCAGTTTTTGGTTCATGACTGGACGGATTTCTTTGTTGAAGATTTTCTGGTACTTGTCAAAGGGGTAGCGGCGGTTGTCGCCGGAGGCGAAATACCACAGCATGACGATGAAGTCGTCGGCCGCCTGATAGCCCTGGATGATGGTGAGCTTGCTTTGGTCGGAGTTGAAAAGGGCAAAGGAGGGGAAGCCCATCTGGGTGCCGAGAATGGCCTTGGCAAAGCTGTGGGTGGAGGGACGGGCGCCGGGAATGGAGGCGGGGTTGGAATACTGGGTGCCTTGCCATGCGAACTGGGAGCTGCCCTCGGCGTCGAATTTGACGGGGATATAGTAGGCATTGAGGATTTTGGCCACTATGGGGTTGGCGAAAGTTTCGCGGTCCATTTTTTTGCACCACCCGCACCAGGAGGTGTAGAAGTCGACAAAGTAGAGCTTGGCGTTGGTCTTGCTGTCGGTTTTGGAGGCCTGCTGGATGGTTTTCCATTCCACCTGCTGGGCACTGACAACTCCTGCAAGCATGAGGCCGAGGGTTAAGAAAGTGAGTATTCGTTTAATCATATCTGAAAGTATTAAGGGTTAATTACTAATTGTTTACCAATCATAGAGCCAGTCTTGGTCGAGCTGGTCGTCGGGTGTATAGGTTTCTTCGCGTTCCTCGCGGTCGCGAAGGCGGAAGAGCCGGCCCAGCCAGTCGTCCTTCTTGGAGGTGGAGCGGGTGGCGGCGGACTTGTCTTCTTCGATGATACGGGCTATCTGGTTGATGTAGTTTTGGACATAGCCAGCGGGTTGTGACTCATGATAGTCGATGGAGGCACCGGTATAGTAGTGACGGATGATGCTGTCGTAGGCGATGCCGAGACTCACCATGCGGATGGCGCCTTCCTGACTGAGGCCCACACCATGGCCAAAGCCGTGGCCGGAGAGGGTGACGCGATGGGCGGCACTGTCGTAAAGGACGGAGAAGAAGGTGGAGCGGAGTTGGAAGTCGGCCCGCACACGGGTGAGGGGGACGCCACAGAGGCGCACCTTGCGTGTGGACTGGCTGAAATTGAGGAGCTCATGGCGGACGCTGTCGTCGGCTACATTGAGCTTGTGTTTAGAAGAGAAGTAGTGGAGCCACTTGTCCTCCGTGAGGACTTTGACCCATTCGCTCTGGCGCATGCCGTAGGAGAAGGTGTCGGGGACTGAGCGGAGGTAGGGGACGGCAGAGCGCCATACGTCTTCGGAATTGGCGGTCTGGCCGCCGCTGTTGGCATGGAACGGGGTTTCGATAAGGTTGCCGAGGGAGTCGACAATGGTCATGCCGCTGCTCATGATGGTGCCGAGCATGATGTCGGGACGGACACAGCGGTTGAGATAGGCTTGGCAGTGGACTTGGTCGCAGAAGTTGTAACCTTCGGAACGGTGCTTGTTGATGTTTTTCAGAGCCCAGGTGCGGGAGATGATGGCTTGCACCCGGAAGATGTCGGGGTCGGTGCCGTAGATTTCGGACTGGACGACTCCGGCTATATAGGTCTCAAACTCGACATCGTTGATGAGGAGGAGTTTGCCATTCTTGTTGACGGAGGCGGTGATGTTTCCCTCATAGGTGCGCTGCTTGATGTTGCGGGGATTGAGGCAAAGGATGCAGGCGGTGTCGGTGGCGCGGAAACTGACCGAGGGGTGGGTCCCATAGTCGTAGCCATTGATGGCAACGTGGACTTGGCGACCTTGGGGGGTGAGTTCGACGGATTTGTCGTTGCCCACGGAGGCTTCGATAAGGAGGGTGTCGGCCCCGTAGATGTCGTAGGTGCCGAGGTCGAAGGAGATGTTGATGAGGTCGATGCTGTTGTTGGAGAAAAGGCGCACCTTGACACGTTCGGCCAAGGCGGTGGAGACGAGGAGGAGGAGGCAGACTATGGAGAGGAGACGTTTCACTTTTGATGGATGAGCTTGACGATTTGGGAGGCGGTGCGGTCGGAGGCTCCGGCATTGCCGAGGAGGTTGTGGACACGGGCATAGCCGTCGAGAATGGCCTGGCGGCAGGTGTCGTCGGCCGAAATGCGGCGGAACTCCTGTTCCAGACGGTCGGCGGTGAAGTCTTGCTGGATGAGCTCGACAACCACTGGGGCGTCGGCAATGAGGTTGGGAAGGGATATGTATTTGATACGATTGCCTATCAGTACACGGGCGATGGAGGCGGAGATGGCATTGGCACGATAGCAGACCACTTGGGGGACGTTGAAGAGTGCGGCCTCGAGGGTGGCGGTGCCGGAACAGACAAGGGCGGCATGGGCGGAGGAGAGGAGACGATAGGTCTGGTCGTAGACAACGGAGACGTTGGGCAGTCGGCTGATGAAGGGGGAATAGAAGCTGTCGCCCAGGAGGGTCATGCCACCAATGATGAAATCGCACTCGGGGTGGCAACAGGCCACATGGAGCATGGGCGGCAGGGAGCGCTTGAGCTCCTGCTTGCGGCTGCCAGGCAGGAGAGCTATAAGCGGACGCGAGGGTGAGGACTGGATGGGGTCGGCGACGGCCTGGGCCTTATATTGGCCGACGGCGTCGAGCAACGGATGCCCCACGTAGACCGCCTGGGGAAAATGGTTGCGGGCGTAGAAGTCTTGCTCAAATGGGAGGATGTAGCAAAGGCAATCGAGGTTGCGGCGCATGCTTTTGAGTCTTCCCTTTTTCCATGCCCAGAGCTGGGGTGAGATATAGTGGATGTTGAGGAATCCATGGTCGTGGGCAAAGCGGGCGATACGGAGATTGAAACCAGGATAGTCGATATAGACAATGGCATCGGGCTTGAACTGGAGGATGTCCTGTTTGCAGAAGGCGATATTGCCGGTGACGGTGCGGAGGTTCTTGACCACCTCGACGAAGCCCATGATGGCGAGGTCGCGGATATGGCGGACGGGGGTTCCGCCCACTTGGGCCATGGCATCGCCACCCCAAAAGCGGAATTGGGCCTGAGGGTCTTGCCTCAGGATGGCCCGCATGAGGTTTGCCCCATGGAGGTCGCCCGACGCTTCGCCCGCTATGATGTAGTACCGCATGACTGGAAAGGGTGTTAGAAGGTGATGAATTTGTATTTAAGCATGGCCCACATGAACAGCACTACGGTGACGAAGAAAGTGACGATGACAGCTTTGAGGGTGGTGGGAAAGGTCTTGAGATGGGCATAATAGCGCAACAGCAGAGCTGGCGGCACAAATGCAGCGGCGAAAAAACGCAAATGTTCAGCGACGGAATAGCCGATGATGATCAGGACCAGCCACACCACGGCGGCGCAGAGCAGCTCGGAGAGCAGCGTGGCCACCACTCCAAGGGCGAGACTGTCTTTATTGAGTAGTTTGTTCATTGTTCGTAGTATTGAATATTTTGCATGGCCGAGAGGTCGGTGAAGTCGGGCCGTATGGGGACAAGGGAGACGTAGCCTTGTCGCAGTGCATACACATCGCTGTCGGCGGGAGGATTGTCACACACGAACTTGCCTGTCATCCACCAATAGGGCCGCCCAATTGGGTCGGTGCGCTTTTCAAGGCTGTCCACCCATGAGGCCTGGGCCTGGCGACAGACCTTGATGCCACGGATTTCATCGGCTGGCAGATGGGGAATGTTGACGTTGAGGCCTGTGCCTCCCGCAAGGGGATACTGGAGGGAGAGCTGAAGAATCTGGCGGATGGAAGGGGCACAGTGGGAGAAATCGGCCGACGCACTATGGGTGAGGAGAGAGAAACCTATGGCGGGATAACCGTCGAGGCAGGCTTCGATTACCGCCCCTATCGTGCCGCTGTAGAGGGCATTTATGGAGGCATTACTGCCAAAGTTGATGCCCGACAGCACCAAGTCTGGCCGCCGGGGGCAATAGTGTTCCAAGGCCATCTTCACGCAGTCGGCGGGGGTGCCGTCGCAGGCGAACAGGTCTTCCCCGGGGTTTCCCACCTCTTTTACCCGGAGGGGTCGGACGGTCGTGATGGAGGTGCCAACCCCGGAAGAGTTGCGGTCGGGGGCCATCACAACAACGTCGCCCATCTCTTTTGCCACACTTACAAGATGACGAAGTCCGGCCGACTGGTAGCCATCGTCGTTGGTGATGAGGAATAGCGGTTTCATAGTGTGGCAAATGTGGGGTTAGCGGTTCACAGCTCCGAGGTCTTCTTTACGAATGTTTTGGTTGATAAAGAAGGAGGCGGGCTGGAGGATATTGTCAAATACGAAATACTGGATGAGCACACTGTCCTTGTTGTCGATGATGGCATAAAGACGGTTGATGTCGAACATTTCGTAGAGACTGGTGTCCGGCATGGCCAGCGTATCGTCGGGGTTGTTGTATTTGAGGTAGGTCTTCACCTCGCGGGTGGTGCCTTCGGTGTTGGTGATGCGCAAGATGGTGCGGGGTGCGGCATTGAAGGAGGTGTCGATATAACTGTTGGGCACCCGGCTGGCAAACTCGTCGAAATTGAGGTTGGCAAAGCATGAAAGCATCTGGGCCACACGGGCGGTGTCGAAACCATTCACCCGCTGATGTCCCTGCAAAAGCTCCATGAAAAAGCTGTCGCCTTCGCGGCGGACGGCAAAAGACTCTTCGGGAGAAGCGGGGATTTCCAGCTCAACGCTCTGCAAGTGGCGGACATCCCAATGGACAATCTCATGGCTGCGCCACGACATGGGGTCGGCCACAAAGCGAGGCGTGAGATACCCCCTGAAACCAGGGATATGGATGATATACGGCACCTTGTCGCCTTTGCGGAACATGTGGCATGCCATCATATCCTGTGTCTCATGACCCACAAAATAGGTGGCGGTCAGTTTCTCGTGCGGGAAAAGGCGGAACTTGCCACCGAACCAGTTGATGAACCACCGACGCTGATAAACCTCCACCTTGACGGCTCGGGCCGAAAGCAGCTTGACTGTCTGCGGAACGGCATTCTTGTTCACCTGCTGGCGGATGCGCATTTCATGCAGGGTCTCCAGCAGGAGGTCCACCATGGGCTGGCTGGCAGGATAAAGGCCATCGACGAGCCAAGCGGTGTCGCTTGTGGTGTCGGCCACACGCTCAAGCAGCACATGGTTGTTCTGCTTGTCGGCAATGAAGACTTTTGTCACTGCATCGATATCCTCAATGTGGAAGTCCTGCTCGAATGTGGCGGTACGGGACCCCTGTTTAGCTATAATGAGTGCCACAATTCCTATCACAGCCACTGCGGCAAGAATAATGAGATTCTTTTTCTTATTCATTAGGAAGTCTTTTTATTTATACTCAGTCACTAAAAGTATTTTGGGATGAAAGAGAGGTGTGCCCGGTCAGGCTTTATACCGTCTGCGGCGGAGCAGAACAATCACAACTCCGGCAACCACCACCAGCCCCACAGGGAGGAGGGTGTTGAGCAATTGGTACTTTGTCCTTTCCTCCTTCACTTTCATCACGTTCAGTTTTCTAATCTTGATATTGCGGCTGCGGGTGGCAATAGAGCCCTCCTCGCCAGCCAAATAGTCCACACAATTGAGCAACAGCTCCTTGTTGGCATACATTGTTTCGGTGTAAAAATCGTACCCCAAGGGGTAACCCGTGGCGTCGTTATAGTTAAACCGGTTCTTGATAATGTCGCCGTCGGAGAAAACTATCATACGGGTGGTGTCGCTCTCCTCACGATACCCCATCGATGGTATTTCCACAAAATCAGGGGTCAGCCTGTTACGGAATAGCGACTTGAAACTGCCCTCCAGAAGCACCGCCACCGGGATGTTCTGCCGGTTGAAAAGACGACGGTCGGGTTCAATCTTGGCCTCGTTCAAGTCGTAGATGGCGGGCGCGTTCTTTACCCGCGAAAATTCGGAGGTGGCAAGCAGCACAGTCTTGTCCACCCCGTTGTCGATAAGGTCAATACTGCTGACAAAATCGGTCTTGATAAGGTCGAGGTTGCGCACTACCGGGTGGGGCGACAGCGGCACAATCTCCGGGAAATACATCCACGGTTGGAACTGGATCTGAGCCTGCTCGCCCACCATGCCCACTTTCATCGGCACCGGACGGCAGCGAATATCCATGACCAGGTCGGGATTGACACGGACACCATAGGTGAACAACATCTCATCCACGTTCAGCGGGAGCCGTGTGGCCACGGCCTGTCCCGCATTCTCGAGACTATCCATGTCGGCATCCAGTGCATCCACAAGCCACAACAGCCGGCCGCCATACATCACATACTGGTCGAGGATATATAAATCCTGGTCGCTGAACGGCTTGGTGGGCTTGGCAATAATAATCAAATCATATTTGTTGCGGAACCGATACACCGAGTCACCGGGGTTCTTGGTGCGGGCCGTGAGCGAATTGATATTGCCGTCGATGCGTGCGGTATCGAGCGTATAGTACTCCCACAGCGACCCGATCATGTCCGACAGATTGGGCAGCTCCAGTTCTCCATGTCCGCGCAGAAAAGCCACCGTGGCCCGCTGTCCGCGCGACAAAGCCCTGATGCCATTGCTCAGCACATACTCCAAACTCTGGATAGAGTTGTTAAGCAGCTGCACCTGATCCACATACTTCTGACTCTGCAACAGCTGGATGGAAGTCTCCTGACCTTTATATATCACGTCGGCTGCCGGTATCAGCACCTGCTGCGAATAGCCCGTAGCCGTGTTCACCTGTATCTGCGTGGGCTGAATACCTTTTTGGGCAAGCTTCTGATAGAACACCTGACGCTCCTTGGGGTCCTCAAAACTGTTCGGGTCTACAAACTCATACTGGATATTCTTGTTATAAGCTCTGAACTGGTTCAGCATCTCCTTCGTCTCGTTCTGCAGCCGCTTGAAATCAGAAGGCAGCTCACCCTCCAGATACACACGGTACAGCAGTGGCTCGTCGACATTTTTCAACATCGCCTTGGTCGACTTCGAAAGCGTATAACGGCGCTCCGATGTCAAATCCAGCCGTCCGAACACATAGTAGCCTATCACATTCACAAACACCACAATCAACACACCGGCAGTCAACTCAATCCAATGTCCCCTCCGCAAATCCTTCTTATTCCTCCATCCGTGCCACTTCCGGCTCTGCAACACGATGCGGGTGGCCATCATAAAGAGGGCTGTCACACTGACAAAATACACCACATCACGGCTGTCCACCACCCCACGGCTGATCGAATCATAATGATAGCTCATTCCCAACTGGCGCACCACAAGTTCGGCCCCGCCGAGGAATCCCATGCGGCAAATCGACTCAAAACCCAGATGCATAAAGGCGCTCATCAGGGCAGCCAAAATAAAGGCCACGATCTGATTGCTTGTGAGCGAACTGGCAAAAATGCCGATGGCCACAAACGCAGCCCCCAGCAACAGCAAGCCCAGATACGAACCCGCCACACTGCCCGAGTCAATATTACCCACAGGGTCGCCCAAAGCCACCACACTGAAATACCCCACCAGCGTGGGCAGCAACGAGATAGCCACAAGCACCACACCGGCAAAAAACTTTGCCCATATCAGCGTCATCTCACCAACAGGCTTGGTCAGCAGCAACTCCATGGTGCCATTGCGCTTCTCCTCGGCAAACATACGCATCGTAATGGCCGGGATGAGAAACAGATACAAGAACGGGCCTATGATAAACAGCCCATCCATACCGGCATACCCATAGTCGAGAATATTAAAATCCGACTTGAAAACCCAGAGCATCAGACCCGTAAGCACCAAAAACACCACAATGGTCAGATACCCCGTCAACGACGAGAAAAAACTAGATAGCTCTTTTTTAAACAGTGCGAACACGTTGAGTAATTTAATGTGTTAGTTATTAATATTTTTCAAGATAGTAAGCAGACCCATGCCAACACCGCTCGGCGATGCCTATTCGTCAAACTGGAAACGTCTGGAACGCTGCGAACGCCCCTGATAGTCGCCCAACGAAAGCTCATATATCACCTCTGCCATTAGGCTGGCATTCTTAGTCATAAGTTCCCTGTCCACATTCTCTGATATATCGCTCGGCACATGATCATTCAGGTTGCCCATAAAACCGGTAAACACCAGTGAGGGGATGCCTACCTGTGCAAACGGGGCCGCATCGCCACGGGGCATAGTCTTGTAGCCCTTCACCAGGCTCTTGGTCGAAATCGAATCGTTGCGCGAGGCAATTTCCCACAGCTGGGGGAAGCGCTTATTGCCCAACACCTGCACACTGTCGCCCTGTCCGATGGCCTCAGCGCCGATATAGCACTCCACATTGCGCAGTTTCGGGAAATTCGACACAAACACACTCGAACCCAGATTCTGCAACTCGCCACCCGAAAACAGCACAAACACAATAGAGCGCTTGTTATACTCTATATCCTTCGGGGCATTCTCTGTCAACAGCCTTGCCACCTCCATCACAGCTGCCACACCCGTGGCATTCTGGTTGGCACCAGGGAACAGGCAGGTGTTGCCCTGTATGCCAACATGGTCGAGATGCGCACCCACCACGATATACTCGTTCCGGAGCTTGGGGTCATGGCCGGGCAGCACGCCCACCACATTGGCCGTGGTGGCATTGGGGTGATACTTGGCGTTAATATTGATTTCAAAGCTCTTGCGCAGATGGAACGACTGCGGCACCATTTTCTCCTGCAGCACTCCCACCACCGAGTCGAGCGTCATCTGCTCGTCGGCCAGCAGGGCGGCGCCCATGTCGCGCGTGGGCTGCACCACTGGATAAGTCATCTGATGCGAACCCTCGCCACACCAAGCCTGATGCTGAACCTCATACGGACGGCAAGTCTCCGACATATTGATACACACCAGTCCCACAGCCCCATGCTTGCGGGCCACCTCGGCCTTGCCACGCATAGTGGAGTAAGGCTCCGTGATACGGCTCGGCAGGAACTCCGGCACACCCGACAGGCAGAGCACCACCTTGCCGCGCACATCCACCTTGGCATATTCGTCGAACGAGTGGTGGTCTATGCCCCACCCGCAGAACACCGCAGGCGCATTCGTATAGCCGCGTCCCGTCATGCTCGAACACACATAATCGCGTCCCAGCACATACTGCACACGCTCGTCGTAGGTGTTCACATAGGTGTAGAAATTACAGTTCTCAATCTCGTTATACTCCACTTGGAAATACTGGCCCCATTCCTCCTGGAAGGGCTTCACTCCGTATGAGGAGAGCACTGCGGCGCAATAGTTTGCTGCGTCCAGATAGGCTTGCGACCCGGCCATCCGGCCCTCGTACTGCGACGAGGCCAACACCCTCACATGCTTCAGCAAGGTATCGGTATTGGCACGGAGCAGCGTATCCTTGGTTTCTACCTCCTGTGCGCTGACCACACTGGGGACTAATACGGCCAAAACAGCCATCAAGGCAAAGAACTTCTTCATTTTTATGAGCATCTTATTGATTATACACTATCTATATTTCACTGATAATAAAATGATTGGTACACATCTACCGTATGATACAATCAAGCAAAGATACAAAAAAAACACGACATCGCAACAAAAAAAACTGCCATATCCCGTCAACGACATGCCAAATAGCCTGAATGCCAGCCCTCCGGCAGTGCATCAGCCGCCTCATCCCATGCCCTGCCTCACTGCGGGAGGGCGGGAGGGCGGCCCCACGCCAGCTCCAAACCCATCCCCTATCCAATCCTTTTTTACACAATACATAGTTTTCTACATTACTTTATCACTCTTACATAAACAAAGTGTTGGAGAAATGGGGAACAACGATTGGAGAAATTGAGAACAACGGTTGGAGAAATGGAGAACAACGGTTGGAGAAATGG